>JAEELR010000013.1 GCA_016282835.1 Treponema sp.
CTTGAAGATGGTAAAACAAAACTAAATGACCGGGCTTACAAACACTTCTTTTTTGCACCACTGTGTGCTAAAATGATTAAGGGTGAGGAAACAAAGGCTTTCTTTGGATTTCTCATGTCAAACAAAGCGTCGACTGATTTTACCGATGAACTGAAAATCTATGTTGCAGACGCAAAACAAAGCACCGAAAACAAGAGGCAGTTTATGGAATGGGAAAGACAGAGAGCTTATGATTTAGAAGAAGGCTACGAAAAAGGTTTTACTATAGGCCAGCAGGAAAAAGCTATTGAAGATGCGTTAATTCTCATAAAAGATTTTCATGCTGAACCCGAGCTGGCTGCAAAAAAGATGAACGCTCCTCTTGATAAAGTGCTCGCAACATTAAACACAAAATGACGAATTCAGGAGTGATTATACCGCTATGAATTTACACGACAGAGACATAAAGAAAGCTGCTCGAGAAGAAGGTATAGCAGTTGGACTTTTACAAGGTCAGCAGGAAAAAGCTATTGAAGATGCTCGCAGTTTTTATGCAAACGGCGCATCAATCGAACTGATTGCAAAATCCTTGAACATGACAGTAGAACGAGTTAAGGAAATCGTTAGCGAAGAAGCAGATTTTCCTGTTCATGCCTGAGTCATACCAACAACCAGGCTTGTACAAGCTGTACTAATTATTTGCATTAATAAAATCTTAACACTTGAAAGATTTGTAAGACTTTATAATTCTGTGCTAAAATGATTAAGGATGAGGAATCAAAGGCTGCACAGCTCATTCCATATACTTTGTACCTTTGCATAACAAAAATTATTATATACTAACCGCCTGATTTATAAAAGACTGCCTGTAGTGACGGGATTTTGAACTAACAGGCAGCTTAAGGAATTGGTTTTATGGCATTTGAACAGTGATGATAGGAACGAGACCGTAGTGGCCATTATTAAAAGCAACCTTATCAGAGGTTTCAGAATACTTCGCTATATTTACAGAATTTCCCGTATGGGCATTTACATAACCACCATATACATTTCCATTACGTAAAACACCAGAAATATAATAACTTCCTCCTTTTTCTTCGGTTATATCAAATTTTAAACCCCTACACTTAGCATAGTCAGTTGGTATTTTCTTTAAATAGTTTAGTTCATTAGAATCCATATTAAAATACCATTCGTGTAACAAGCCAACATATTCTTTTTTATCTTCTTCTTCATCATCTGTATCTGGGACTATAGATTGTCCTGCAAGAGTTGGAACATAATAATTTGTTTTTATCGCAGACGGAATATTATTATTTCCTGTAAACGCAGTGTATAAGAAACCTTTTTTACCATTTAAATATGTTGAATTTCCTGAAAGACTTACGAAAGAAAGTTCATTATTTAAATAATAGCGGACAACGGACCAACTATAATTATCTCTAGTTATGGTAACTGAATTATATGTTCTTGTTTCATCCCCATCAAAATATGGAACGCCTGCGTCCAGAATATTTTCTGGTATAAGTACACGATAACCTTCCGAAGTTGTAAAATTAGAAACACGCCATTTAATAGGTTCTACTCTAAAATAGTAATTCACATTTGAATCAATTGCAGAACCATCTAAGAAGCTTCCGTTAGCAGTATTCAGTTGTGGTTTTACTTTTACATAATGATATCCGTCGGTAGTATCTGTGTAATATTTATAATCACCTTTTGTATCAGGTGGATTACCACTAAAAGCTTTGCCAGGAATCATTGATTGCGGGTAAGTGCCAAAGTATACATAGTCGTAAGAATCACCTGCACTTCCGTCAGTGCCTTTTGCTAATTTGCACACCTGTGATGGAGGAATTTGTAACCCGTTATATCCTATAGTTCCACCTGATAAAATAGATTTGCCATGGTAACCGTTTGTATGGTAGTCAGATTTTGTAGTTGTAACTGCAAACTTACAGCATTCTTCACTTTCTGTAACACCACTAAATTCAACGTACTGGCTGATTGAACTAGAAGAATCAGGGGTAATGGCTGCTATATTGTAGTATGGGAGAGAATTATTGACTATTAATTTAATACCGTTGTTTAAATAAATATCATTTTGATTTACTAAAGGCGGATATGAAAAAGGTACGCTTGTGCCGTTAAAATTTATATCGCCTTGAGTATAAATAGCACCTCCACCACCTTGAGTATCAGAAGTACTCTTACAAACATTTTTACTAATGACTCCACCATTTAAGGTAAATACACCACTACTGTTAGATTTATATATACCACCACCTCTATTTTCAGCAACATTATTTGCAATAAACCCTTCATTAAAGAAAAAATCACCCGCATACGTGCTATTAGTAAAAATGCCTCCACCAGATTGTGCGTAATTTCCGTATAGACCACCTGTATAAGTCTCGGTTGTAGTTCCATTACCAGAAGTCGGTTTATAACCAATATATAAATTTCCTGTACCGTTTACATATATACCGCCACCATTTACAGAATAATTTCCACAATTTTCACCAGTAACCTCACTTACTTTTAAGGTTTTATCTCCTATAATTGCATTTCCATATAAACATAACTGACATTTATCATCTACATAAATTCCACCACCACAACTTGCTGAATTCTCAGAGCTATTTTTGTCTATTATTACATCACCATATATAGCTGCATATAACGAGACATCAGAATTTGTTGTATTTAAACTAATACCTGCACCATTTCTTGCTTTATTATTTTCTATTACACAAGAGCCATGTAAATCTAAAAACTTTCTGCATAAAATGCCGCCACCATAATTATCTATAAAATCATCACCTGTGCTGTTATTTTTAATCTCTCCTGAAGCAGCATACATATTATAGCAGAATATTCCACCTCCGCCGTATTCAAATTCTCCACTTGTGGCTGAATAGCACGATGCCCTATTATAATAAACGCCTCCTGTTAATGTATGGAGTACACCCGGAGCTTCGTATCCCAAATACAAAGTATCTTTTGAACCACAATAAATACCTCCGCCTATTTTGGTTGATACATTTGCAGAACCTGATGTTGTATTTGGATTTCCTATTTGAGTAGTGCCGTATAAAAACAAGTTCGCTCCATCCGTGCTATTCTGTCCTTCCTGACTTGAAGAGTTAACATAAATAGCACCGCCTTTTTCATTTACTTTATTTCCTGTTATAAAACAATTTTCAAGATATAAATTAACTGATGAGGTACAAGATATTCCCCCTCCATTATCCAGATACTTAGCACCAGTAATTCTTAAGTCTTTTAAATACACATTTTTTACATTACAGTCCGAAATACTAATAACTGATTTATAATCTTCACCAGATGTAACAACTCTTGTTATTGTACTTCCATCATTTTTTTCTCCACAAATAGTAATGCTTTGAGTTCCAATCTCTCCTTCTGAAAGAGGATTTCCACTTGTGTTATATATATCATATTGAGAACTGTTAAAAGATATTACATTATCATTTATATTTGAAAGAAGTTTTATCGTCCAGGTTGAAACAGAATCCTTATTGCCATTTTGATTATTTGCGTCATAAAAATTATGAATCATTTGTAGAGCCTGAGAAATGGTGCCATAAGGTTTACCTGTTGAGAAACCAAATTCTCTGTTATTAGAAGCTGTAGAAGCACTTGCGTCTCCTGTATTTTTTACATACAAAACAGGGGCACCCCAGATTGCATATACAGTATGATCTTGCTTTATTCCTTCACCGCCATCGCTTATTTGAGTTACTATTTTTGTGGGGTCATTTTTTTCTGTTGACCAGCCTAAAAACACTCTGCCCTGTTCATGAATATCATTTGCATCTGGAAGGTTTACTACTTCATAAATGCTGGCACTCGTTTTTCTATTTGAAGTTACCCAATATTTAGAATAAAAATCGTAAATATCATCTTTATATGTAATAGTAAATTTTCGATTTACTTGGTCTTCGTTAATTTCATAAGTTGCAGTACTTACTGCGTTCGGAATTATTTTTAATGTTCCTGAATCTATTGTTGTGATTGTATCTTCATCCTGGTAGAACCATATTGCATAAGAATAATCCCCTTTAGATAATTGTTGTTGGCTTACATCTAATATATATGGTGCACTAACCCCACCTTGTATTAATTCTGCTTCTGTTGTTTCCCCGGTAATATCACCTATCTGATATGCAACTTTATACCATCCAGTTTTATTTATAGTTATATCTATTTGGTAACTACCGTCTCCACTTGCCAGTGGTTCCATTTGGAATTCTATATTGACTGCTGGTCCTATACTTATTTGCTTATTTGTTATAGTTTGTTGGAATACAAGTTGATTAGAAGAATTTATTGCCTCTAAAGTAAATTTATAAGTTCCTTCTTCTAAATTAATACTTGCTCCCTGTAAAGCTGTATTATCGTTGTAAGTTTCATCTACAGTAGGGCTTGTTGCTGTTCCTTTGTAACAAGTTAATCGATATTTAAAACTTGAAACGCTAACATTCTGCGGGCAAATATATCTTGCGGCTCTACGACCTGCATTAGCACTTGCAGTTTCACCCGGAGCCTTTGTTTCTTCTTTAGGAGCTTCAGCCAGATAATCCGGTAAAGTTGATGTAAACCTTACTACAGCATATTTTCCATTAGTATTATTTTCTATTTCTATATTTCTAATACAAGAGATTAACGAAATTACCGAAAAGCAAATTAGCAATTTATAAAAAAATGTTTTCATATATTTTCTCCCGATTATTTAGAAATTCTCAAAGTAATAGACTTTTCATATAGTGTACCGTCTGTACCTGTTGCCTCAAATTTAACTTTATGAATTCCTGCACTCAAGCTTGTTGTGTCTACAGAATATGTAGTTGCTCCATATGCAATAGGACCTACATCGTTGTACCATACTATAGAATCTGTGTTAAATGTAACTCCTACAGCATTAAACTGAATCATAAAATCATTGGTAATTGCTATTACACTGTTTAAATCTAAGGGTGTGTTATGGTATGTATCAGTTGCAGTAATAGTTACAGCTTCTGTATTAGGTGTATAATCTGGAACTGTAACTGTAATGCCATTAACAATGCCTGTTTGAGTCCATCTGGCATACAGCTTCTTTGTTCCACTCCAGGAGTCGATCCAGCCTTGAATCACATTCGATATTATACTTGAAGAAGAATCGCTGGAAGTTGCCCACCCTTCAAAGGTCCAGCCTGGTTCTGAAAGTGATGGTAAAGTAAAGGTGTTGTTAGATAAAATGTTATAAGGATATCCCTTTGTATAAACATTATATTCTCCTTCTATTTTATTACTGTCATATTCAGAAAGAGCTCCGTGTTTTGTATAATATTCTATTGTATAAACCGCATAATCCCATTGAGCTTCTAAAGTGATATTTTTATATCCTAATTGACTTGGTGTTACAGAAGCGACTGGTTCCCCCGCCCCGTCTACTTTCCAGCCTGTCTGTGTATAATGCGTCTTTACAGGTTTTGGAAGTATTACATTACTTGTCTCTACTGTATAAGTTGTGTCATATGTTTCTCCTGATTGAAGAAATCCTCCGTCATAGTCATAATTTATAGTATAAGGTACAGGCACCCACTTAGCATATAAAGTCTTATCACCACCCAAGTTTTCTGTAGTAGTAATTGCATTTCCTGAATAATCAGAAGCTTCATACCAGCCAGCAAATGTATAATGCTCTTTTGTAAGATTAGTTGGAAGGGGTAAAGATGTTTCTACTGTATAATTAATAGGATTTTCAACAGAACCACCATTAGAATCAAATGTAATTGTATACTCTAAAGGCGTCCATTGAGCATTTAAAGTTCGTTCCTGTAAACTTGGGGAAAGTCCATTATTTAAGTCCCAAGGGGTTACAGTTGTTGTGAAGCAATCACCTGTACTAGGTAGTTCCCATCTATAAAAATCATAATGCTCTTTTTCAGGTGTTGGAAGACGTACCTCTTCATCCTCTACTGTATAAGATTTGTCGTATGTTTCACCTGCTATTTGCTCTGGAGGAATTATTCCTCCTTCTAAGACATAATTTATTCCATACTCCTTAGCAGTATAAGATGCATATAAAGTCACATCATCATTATTATCAAGTGAATGCTCATAAACTTTCCAATTCATCCCACTTCCATTTGCATTTGCATTTGCATTTTCATTTTCATTCCAGCCATTAAATTCATAATAATCACGAGTTAAAACAGGAAGTGTAATTCTAGAGTTTTTAGTAAATACGTTTTCAGCTATTGTAAAATCTTGAGTACCATACTTAGGCTTATAACTTGAAGAAGCGTCAAAATTAGCATTAAGCGTTAAAGTAAAGTTATCAGTATCTGTAATTGTTACACCTGTTATGGAAGTAGTTAACGCAGTAAGAATTCTAAATGGAGCGGTATATCTAAAAATTTCTTCATCATTTAAATTATAGAAACACACCTGTAATAAATAATATTCGTCAGGATCTAAAGATTTTGTAAACGCTGGTATTTTAATATCCGTTCCTGAAAGATTTATAAGTCGCTCAAATCCCGTAGAACCACCAAAATTTTCATTCCTTTTAAGAATAAATACCATGCAACATTCGGCACTTTTAACATTTAACGGAATATCATCAACGCTTAAAGTGCCTTTTCTATCATTTGTACTTAAAGAACTATTTATTTGCAAGAAAAAACTAACTCTAAAATCACAATCGGTTATATCTGTCTGTGTCGTATCATAATAGTAGACAGTTGAATCAGTATCATCAAAATATGCATTTAAGGTAAAAGTCCATTTGCCTCTTAAGACTGTTGGTTTATATTCGCTGAAAATTTCATTCCAGGTTTTACCTTCAACTTTAGTAAGGGTGTGGGAAATTGAAAGAAAGTCCTCGCTAATATTCGAATAATCGTTTGTGTCTCCATCAAGATTGTTTTCTCTATCCCCTATAATTTTAAAACTTTTTATTTTTTCACTTAAGGATTCCGGTACAAATACTTTTTCTGAGACAGCATTTCGTGAGCTTGGAAAGGAATTGTCAACTGAAGAACCACAGGTAAAGCTTATTTCTACATAAGGGCTTTCTGTATTTTCTGATTTAAAATCACCCAGCTGCGACTTACAGTCTATAAAACTAAGTGCTGAGAATAAAACTAAAAATACAAAAAAAATATTTTTCTTCATCAATTTCACTTTCCTGTTCTAAAAAGTAACATCTATTCGTGATCCTTCAAAAGTTGTATAGCCATAATATAGAGTGTCAAACGTATTTATTACCAAAACCTGAATTACATGAGTATTTGCAGAGACATTTGCTGTGTCTATAGTGCATGATATTCCATACCCATCCACTAACTCGCCGTCAAAATACCATCTTATAATTCCTTCTGATAAACCTGTATCTATAGAGAAAGTCATTCGGTTGTCAACTAGCGACTGAGTAATAGTAACTGGTTGTGCCGATGCATTTGTTTCAGGAATTTCTATGCTAAAGCCAGGTGTATGCGTTACATCCAGCCATACAGCATAAAGTACCAGGTTTTCAGCAGGCATAGTGTCAGATATATTTGCATCCGGGGTTGTTGAGTATATATCAGTTGACCATCCCAATAAAATTGCATTTGTATGACCAACCGGCGGGAAGTTTATAGTCTGACCATATTTGTAAGTTACAGTTTGTGCAGGTCCGATAACATTTAGATTTGTTAAAGCTCCTGCTTGAGGCATTGAGTTTCCGTTATAAATAAATTGAATTTCGTAATCTTTCATTCTGTATTCAATTTCATAAACAGTTGAACCGTCACCATTTATAGGCTCTTGAGAATATGATAATACTTCATATCCTGTACGAAGCTTTGGAGTTATTTCAGGAGTTGTTCCTGTTGTGCCATAATAAGGATCATCTTCATCAGTATAAGCATAGCCACTAGCATCAGCATTTTGATAATAATGCCTTACAATATATTTCGTGTTACCACTTGGTGTATACCTTGCTTTTACCTTTAAATTACGGGCAGGCATTGTATCTGGCAGTTTAGTACCATCTGACATTGAATACCATCCTTCTAATTCATAGCCTGCTTTTCCGTATTCTGAAGGTTCTATTTTTTGTCCGTACGTATAAAGATTTGTAGTAATGTAATTACCATCGTCAGTATAGTATTCAATAGTAAATATATCTCTAGAGTAATATATTTCTACTACAGTTTTTCCATCTGCTTCTATGATTTTATTTTCTACATAAGAAGGAGTTATGAAACCCGGATACTGCTCATCAGCAAAAACATTTGTATATTCTCCTTGGGTTCCATATTTAGTTGTTGTATATGCAATTGTATCAGGCTGCCCGTCTATGCCTTGCTGTACATAATTTACAGTATAAGTTGTAGTAATTGCATCTGTAGTAATTGCATCCCAATAAGCAGTATAAATTTCATTATGAGCAGGTACAAAACATGTATCATCAGGAGAATAAGGAATTCCCTGGGTATCTTGCCACCTACCTAATTTTTTATTTTCATTTTCGCAACGAGGGAAAGTGAATTCACTGTCATAATATTGAGTTAATGAAGTATAATCGCTTGTAGTTCCGCCGTTTAATTTAAATGTTAAAGTATATTTTTTTCTGATATAATAAGAATGGAATTTCGTATTTCCTGTTTGATCAATTGTTCTGCCTTTTGTGTCACTGTAATAAAATTCAAAACCTTCAATATTACGGTTATCTTCTAAAACTGTCGAACCATATTCACCATAGCACTCGTCGATAATTTGTGGTGTATAAGATTCGCCGTTTAAATCCTGAAGCATTATATAGTAATAGTATTTAAACTGACCGATCCAGGTCCAGTTCACTTTAAAATACATAGGATAGGTAACGACATTTATTCTATTTAAATGATTGAATTCATCATAACCTAACAGACTTTGTATAATATAATCTTCAACGGATGAAAATTCTTCTGGAATGCCTTTATATGTAATATATGAAACACAACGTTTATCGCCTGCTTTGTTCCGAATCTCATTTAATTTACTGACGCAGTCATCATAGGCATTTGTAGTTCCAATAGGCTGTTCTATTAAATAATATCTTTCACCATTTGAATCGGTTTTTTCTGAATTTGAATCTACAGAATCAGTTTCTTCTATATAAAAACGCAGTTCTGTTTTCTTTGGCTCCTGCAGCATTTCATAAAACGCTAAGCCGTAATCGTCAAAACTGAATGCAAGGTCGCAACCTGTAAAAATACAGCAAACTATTGTAATGAGGAAAAATTTTACTATTAACAAAAATTTATTCTTCTTCATAGTCCACCTTATATTTTAAATTAATAACCTTCAGAATTCAATTAGAATACAAAAAAATATGGTTGCAGATTCCTTTTTTAAGTGGTTTCTAAAGAAATTTCAACGTATACCGGGGTGGTTTCGATGAACTCAACCACCGCTATTCTCTGATCTCCACCGCGGTTGCTTCTTAACTCATACATGTGCCATGTTTCACTTAAGATTCAACAATGTGGGAGCGCGAACTAAAATCTATATCCTAAACACATGTATGAATCCAAAAAGCCTAGTTCCATTTCTTTAATCATACAGTTTATGTATTGGACGCCAACTTCAAAAACACAGCTTCTGGTAATATAAACAACTGATGAGGCTCCAAACTGATAGTTCCAGAACATGCTTAACGAATTATTTTGAGGGCGGAGTGAATCAATGTATGTTACGGAATTCAAAAATGCTGTAAGGCCTACACCGCCTTTAAATGCCAGATAAAACTTATTCCTAACCAGCTGCTGGTAAATTATTAAATTTGCCTGCGTAAACATTGGCATAAACATAACTTCGTAAAGGTCACTGGCTCCTCCTTCTTCAGCACCCTGCGAAATTTCAAATGAAGGATAAGTTGAATATAGTGAAAGATCAAAGCCAAATTTCCACCAGAGAAGTTTTAATGGAACCGCCGTTAACCTGAAGCCCGCGTCGTATCGGAATTTATCCATGTAAAAATCTTTGAAAATCTTTTTATCACTATCCTGGACCATATTGTACACAATACCAAACTGCGAACTTAAATATATGTCTTTTTTAGGCTTAGAAAGTTCTGCAAGTTTACGGAGCCTTTTTTCTTCTTCCTCCTGCTCATTCTGCAGTCTTATGCGCTCCTCTTCTTCCATTTGTGCAAGACGCATTTCTTCTTCTTCAAGATCCTTCTGTTTTCTAAGGCGCTCTTCTTCTTCAAGCCTTGCAAGCCGTTCAGCTTCTTCCGCTTCGAGTTTCGCAGCACGCTCAGCTTCTTCTTCCGCTTCTTTCTGTTTTCTTATGCGTTCTTCTTCTTCCTGCCTTGCAATCCGCTCAGCTTCCTGTCTTTTGCGCTCCTCTTCTTCCTGCCTTGCAATCCGCTCAGCTTCCTGTCTTTTGCGTTCTTCTTCCTTTAGCTTTTGCAGCATTACCCGCTCTTCTTCAGCTTTCTTCTGTTCATACTGCTTTTTTATGCCGGGCTCAATTTTGTAAACTGAAGGATTTTTTTCTGCCAGTGCAATTGCTTCTTCTGTTGTCTTTACAATTTCTAACGGCTTACTTTCGGCTTTGTATCCGCTCGGATCCTGAACAATTATTTTATATTTTCCTTTCGGCACTTCATTGAACACAATTTCATTCGATTCATTGTTTCCGCTGCCCGTTCCTTCTCCGGCTGCATTTTTAGATAATTCAATAGTTCCCGGAATCTCTTTATTTGAATCAATTTCCTTTAGAATAGCTTTTGTGTTTTTCGTTACTTCTGAAGTTTTTACCGGAACTGTAAAGTTTTCCCCTTCTTCTGAAACAGTTAAGTTGTATGCTAAATCTTCTATCTGTGGCTTATACGCTTTTATAACTTCAAAACTAATCCACTCAGTTCTGTCTGACAGTTTTCCTAAATAATCATAAACGCTTACCATGAATCTATAAGTTCCGGCAGGCAGCTTTAAGTCATAATAATTTTCCGTTAAAGTTTCGTGCAAATCAAAAGAGGTTTTTCCAGTTCCTTTTACTTCCAGCTCGTATTCAAATGCGTTGGGATCGCTTTCCCATTCCAGATGCTGCTGCATAGACTGCGAATAGATTTTTGTTAAAGCCAGGAGGATAAAAACTATGAAACTGAATAAATGCTTTCTCTTAATTTCCATAAGTTTGTCCCGGAGCTTTTGCTTTTATTTTCTTTGGTTTCTGCAAATTGATTGTAAAGCTTCCAACCGACTCTTCTGATAATTGCTCTACAAAACCGTCCGCTGCCCGCCTGTATGCAGTAACATGCCATTCAAATTCACCCACATCAAGTGCGCGTAAATTCTTGAATTTGTATGCTGTTGATTTGTACTGCTTTTGTTCAAATATTCTGTTTAAGCTTCCATTTTCATTTTTATAGTACAGGACTATTGTGTAATCTGTTGCGTCCGGAACTTTATTCCATTCAAAGCCAATAAAGCGGTTGTTTCTCAAGTACCTGGAATTGATTTCGCCCTTTAACTGCGGAGTAATAAGGTTTGCTTTGTTTAGAGAAGGAACAGCCGTAACGGTAAAGCTGTTGTATTCGCCTGCATCAAGAGGAATCGCATTTGTACTGAAGCCCTTTACAGTCCAGTCGTAAAATCCCGGAGGAAGTCTCTCGAGTTTTACAGTCTGCTCTGGATTTTTTGTTTCCATTACAACTTTCATTATTCCGTTTGCCTGCTGCTTTCGTAGAATAAATGATGACACCTGAGGTTTATCTGTAAACTGCCACTTAACCTGAATTGGCTCTGTTACCGCTTTCAGTCCCTGTATGGTCTCGTTGTTTTTTGGCGAAACTAAAGTAACAGGAAGTGCCTGCCTGATTGAAAAATCAACTGTAGAAACTTCACTTAATCTTTGTATGGTAAATTCTGTTTCCGGCACAATGCTTTGTACTTCAACTCTGTATGTACTTGGTTCATTGAAATTCTTACTTACATCCAATGCAACATTCAATTTTGAATCAGTAAGCTTTTTGTCTTCATAAACTAAAGCATTTGTTTTTGTGTCGTAAATATTTACCCTGTAATAATCAGCTTCTTTTACAGGCTTCCAGGTGATATTCTGAATATAATTTTCCGGAACTAAAGTGAATGAATCATTTGCCGGCGTTACAATTGTAGGGCTCTCCAGTTTTCCAAGAACGCTTATGTGCCTTACATCTGAATACTGGAATTCATCAGGAGACTCAGAATCAGCAACACCAATTCTCCAGAAATAATTTCCTTCACTAAGATTTACATTTTTCAGGACTGCTTCATTTGAGGTGTATTCTATCACATTCTCTTTAAATGCAGGCTCGGCACAGAACTGTATATGCGATTCAGGATTTTTGCCGTATTCATCAGCAACTTTCCAGATAAACTCCAGGCGGTCTAGCTTTTCTTTTTCGATTTCATAATTTTCTGCCGGATATAAAAGCTTATTCTGTCCCGGAACATATTCTTCTATTGTGAATGTCCTGACCTCAGAACTTGCAATTCCTTCTTCTTCAGCAGAGCTTCTTTCTATTTTCCAGTAATAATCGCCGGCAGGAAGTGTCTTAATATTGTACTCACCCAAATATCTTGTCTGGTTTACTTCATAAGTGTACAAGACCTGCGAGAAATCCTGCTTATCTGAAATCAAAAGCTTATAGTTTGCTTCATCAACATTTGACTTCCACAAGAAATTTATATTCTTAAGCGATGTTGACAAGGTATAGGTTGAACAGTCCGGCGGTGAAGACAAAAGCGGCGGAAGAATATCATCTCTTTTTTCTACAGTAAAGCTCTTTACTTCCGAAGCATCTGCATAACCAATATCAGAATACCTGTAGTACGGAACAACCCTGCAGTAGTAATTTCCTTCGTCCAGGTTTGAAGTGTTAAACGAATTTGTTTTTATATCCTCAACAATTACTGGCTCAGAAAAGTCCAGCGTTTTAGAAATTTCAAGCTTATAGTGATCTATAAAATCATTTCCTTCCCAGGCCAAAGAAACATTCGGATTATTTTTTCTGTAATCATACGAAGTTCCATCCTTAGGAGTAGTGATTTCAGGCTTGTCCACTTTAGAGACTAAAATATTTCCTTCTACAGCTTCTTCTTTATTTTCCTGCGGATAAACCCTGTAATAAATTTTTCCTTCAGGTGCCTTAATGTCTACAGATGAAGAAGCAACGGTTGTATAGGATTCAAGGATATTCGTAAAGTCTTTGTCCGTAGAAGTTTCAACTACAACATTCTTGCCCTTATACGCCTCGGCAATCTGCCAGTCTAATTCTACAGGGATTGGTTTTGTCGTGAAATTTAAAAGATGTGTATTTGAAGAAATTGAAGTTACAGAAATTGCTTTCTTCTGCACCGTTCCTTCCTGAGAGACTTTTAGTGTTTCTCCTGATTTTATGCTTTCTGTTTCACCCTTTGAATTTGTTACGCTTGCATTTCCGTTTTTGACCTGAATGTTATTTTCACCGGTATCACTGTTTGTCCCGGTAGAAGCGCGGCTGCCTGAATCTAAGTTAAACACGGAGCCGTTTCCAATATCTACAGTAATGCCTTTATCTGTGGCGGTTGTATCCACATCAATTAATCCGCCGTTTACAGAAACATTTACACCCTTTTCTGAATAACTTATCTGGAGCATTGTGTTTTCGTGCAAATCAACAACAGTTCCTTCATTAAAGGTGATTGTTGCCTGAGCCATATCTGCGGTTTTGATTATGTCGTTATTATATAAGGGAGAGCCCTGCTGTAATCTTTCCCATACAACACGGTCAGAAAATTTTCTTTGAGCAACTCTATATTTAAATACTATTGTAGCAATTGATTGTTTATCGTGTCTGATTGTGTATTTATTCAGATCCTGCCAGAAGTAGTAAACACTTACAATACAAACCGAAAGACAAACAAAAGTTACAAATAAATCACTTAGCCTGAACTTTGCTTTCTTCCGCATCTAAATTCACTCCACTAAAATCAGGGATTGGTATACCCAAAAGCTCTCTGACCTCGTTTAAGGTTTTTGGTCCCAAAGGTCCTACAGCTTTTGCACAATCCTCGTCAACCTTAAAGTCAGGGTCTGTTGTCTTAAAAAATTCTTCTATATTAAAGTTAGGCATATTCACTACACCGTAAAAATGCTGTGCGCCTTTTCCTTTTACTTCAAATGTTACGGGAATCACTTCGACTATAATTTCATCCTTTATGTTTTCAGGCTTTATAGTGTAGTTGTTTTCCGGGCAGCGGATATAATCCATTTTCAAAAGATTATAAGTGTCTTCCGTTAAAAGCATATCCGTTCCGCAGGGCTTATTTGAACTTTCTGTACGAGAAGCAAGGTTTACGGCATCTCCAATAGAAGTAAATTCCATTTTATCGTTTGAGCCCATAAAGCCAACGGTTGCACGCCCGGAATTAAGTCCCGAGCCGATTCTTATGTGCGGTTTATATTTTGCATTTGGTTCATTCGCATGCTGTTCAGTAAATTTCTCTGCTGCCTTATTATATTCCATAAGTGAATAGCGCATTCCGATTGCAGCTTTTACGGCACTTACCGCATCCGATTTTACATGCCTGTCGTGTTCGGCCTTTAATGATTTTTTTCTAGGGTCTGAATCCGGTAAAAGTTCAAAGTCCAGATTGTCGTCGCGCAAAACTCCCCAGCACGCCATAATTGCATCACCTTCAAATTTGTCTACGTTTCCGCCGGTAATAGTGATGCAGTTTACCATTCTTGCCATGTAGTCATTTAAGAAACTGATGATTTCTCCCGCAGATTTTTCGCCAAAGCGTTTATTGAAGCCGTCGGAAATTGCAGTAAAGCCGCGGATGTCACTAAAGAAAATCGTTATGTCTTTTAAGTGCGGCTCAAAGTCAATTTCTTTTCGGACAATTGCTCTTGTAACGCCCTTATTTGTAAGCTTTGTAAAAGTGTTTAAAATTTCGCGTTCAGCTTTTGTACTTTCTATTAAAACACCAATTTCATCTTTTCGCTTTGAATCCAGTACATCAAATAAGTCCGTATCGAAATTACCCTGATTGATTTCGTTTGTTACTGCAGTCAAATCCTTTAACGGACTGCTTAAGGATTTAGAAAAGAACCATACGATTAGAATTGCTATGGCAACAATTGCTATTGTTAAATAAATGTTTCTTCTTGTGGTTGCATTTACTGCTTGAAGTACAACTGAAGTCTGAACTTCTGTTATGATTCCGCAGGCGCCGTTTGAAATTTTACTGTAGGCACCGTAGTATTCAGTTCCATCATCATCTGTAAATTTAATCTGTTCGCCGGTCTGACTGGAAGCAAACATCTGCTTTACCATATACTTTGTACTGTAATCACTGCCACTCTTTGTAACGCTTATATCCGGATGAACTAAAACTTTTCCGTCTCTGTTTACTATGTACGATAAATTTACAGAGCCTGCAGAAATTGCCTGAGTCATATCTTCTGTTGAATACAAAACAACGAGCTTGTCTTTTACATTGTCTGTTGTGACTGGGGCAAAAATTGCAAGGGAAGGAATGTTAAAAAACGGTGATGTATTTTCGTATTGAATCAGTCCATTTTCGACCTTCTCTATATTTTCTATTTCCTGTGCCAGGTATGAATCGAACATTAAAGTAGGTATGTCGTGAACTGCAAAAAACTGTCGGTTTGCAAAGGATTTTTTTTGATTCATAAATGCTATTGCAATGATATCAGTATTTCTTTCAAAGAATTTGTATACGATGTCATTTATTGCAAGTTCATCTTCTGAGTCTTTTTCTATGCTGTCAAACAACATTCCTACAGAAGAAATAATTCCTGTAAAACGGTTTTCAGTTTCGGAAGCTGTTCTTATGTTTATTGTAAGATTGTTTTCTTCGGCATTTGTACGTGTGTCATCAGAAATAAAATATGAAACTAAGAATGTAATAAGCCCCATTGAAGCTATTACTAATGAAGAAATAATTCCAATTAATGTACCACCGATTGAATGCTTTGTCTTTTTAACTGATTTCTGCAGCTGCTTTCGTTTCGCCTTTAATTCCTTCTTGGAAAGTTTAATTTCTTCTTCTATTTTTTGTGCTTTTCGTGAATCCTTTTCTGCTGAATCTGCATTTCGTAATGATTTGAGTGTGTTCTGGCTGTAGATGTGTGATCTGAGGTTTTGCTTTTTCTTGTTAGACAGCATTTCTACCCGGCTTAAATTTGTGCGGCGGGCATTTCCATTAACAACACTTCCATCCGGTTGTTTTCGATTTGATTTTACTGTTACAAATGAACCATAAGATAATTGCATTCTATTAAACCTCGTTTTACTCAAATCTTTTGATTTAAAAATAGTTTCACCTATTCAATATCGGCAGAATTCGGGTAAAAGTTTAATTGAGTGTCGAGGAGTGGTCATTCTGAGCAATGTTTCGGAATCTGTATGTGGAGAGACTGACGGGATTACTTTATGCGCTCTTTGTCAAACAGCGGGGATGAAATAAACGCTTCAAGACTTTGTTCCCAGCCAGGAAGTGTTTTATTCAGCGCCTTTTGAATCTTTGTTTTGTCCAGGACTGAATATGCCGGGCGTTTTGCAGGAGTCGGATATTCTTCTGTTGAACATGGATTTACAGTACAAGTTTTATTTGTAACATATCCATACTTTGCGCCAAGAGTTTTTATTGAAAGAGCAAAATCGTACCATGAAATCTCGCCCAAATCAGTGCAATGATAAACTCCGTATGGCACAGAATTATTTTGTTCTATTATATTAAGAATTACAGCGGCTAAATCGCAGGCAAAGGTTGGAGTTCCTCTCTGGTCATTAACAACTTTTATGGAATCATGAGTGTTTATGGCACGAATTATGGTATAGACGAAATTTTTTCCCTTCCAGCCATAAAGCCATGCAGTTCTAAGGATGTAATATTTGTCGCAGTTTTCTCTAACAGCTTTTTCACCATCTGCTTTTGTAACGCCATAAACTCCAAGCGGTTTTACAGGAGTTTCTTCTGTGTAAGGGCTTGTGCCTGTACCGTCGAAAACATAATCCGTAGAAATATGAATCAGTGTGGCACCAATTTTTTTTGCAAGGCGGGCAATTACTTCAGGGCCTTTTATGTTCAGCTTTGCAGCAAGTTCTTCATCGCTTTCGGCTTTGTCTACTGCGGTGTAGGCTGCACAGTTTATGATGTAAGAGATTGATTTATCTTGAGCAAATGATGCACAGGAATCTTCATCAGTAAAATCCAGTTCAATATCAGTTCCAGTGAATTCAATTTTGTTTTCTTCCAGCTGGCGGCAAACTTCCTGGCCCAGCATTCCTTTAGCACCAATTACCCAAATCATCACTTCACCTCACCTTAGCGTGCACTATAATTTTTTTCTATCCAGTTTTTATAATCGCCGGAAAGAATATGATTTACCCAGTCAGTATTGCTTAAATACCAGTCTACAGTTTCCTGCAGGCCTTCTTCAAATGTCATTAATCGTTTCCAACCCAGCTGAGTTTTAATTTTTGTACAGTCGATTGCATAGCGCTTGTCGTGTCCCGGGCGGTCCTTTACATAGGTGATAGTTTTTTCTACATCAGCCTTGTCTTTGTTTAATGCAGCAGCAGTGAGTTCAATAACTTTGTGCAAAAGCTTTATGTTCTGCCATTCGTTTTCGCCGCCGATATTGTACTTCTCGCCGGTTACGCCATTTTTTACAATGAGCCACACTGCCCTGTTATGATCTTCTACATAAATCCAGTCGCGGATGTTATCGCCTTTACCGTATACAGGCAGATTCTTACCGTCACGAATATTTGAAATCATAAGCGGCAAAAGCTTTTCCGGGAACTGATACGGACCATAGTTATTTGTACAGTTTGACAAAGTGATTGGAAGCCCGTAAGTGTGGAAATATGCCATTACAACATGATCAGAACTTGCTTTTGATGAAGAGTAAGGAGAGCGCGGATCGTATGGAGTATCTTCCCTGAAATAGCCTGTTTCACCTAAAGAGCCATAAACTTCGTCTGTTGAAATGTGATGGAATAAAACATCATCCCGGATAGAACCGTCTTCTTTTTTCCAGAAGTTTTTTGCAACATCAAGAAGTGTAAAGGTTCCCATTACATTTGTTTTCATAAATGCTTCTGGCCCTAAGATTGAGCGGTCTACATGGCTTTCTGCTGCGAAGTGAATTACAGTGTCTATATCGTACTGCCTGAAAATTCTTTCGATTTCTGCGCGGTTACAGATGTCAACTTTTTCAAAGAAGTATCTTTTACCGCCAAATTTTTCTTCTATGTCTGCAAGTGATTCTAAGTTTCCGGCATAAGTTAAACAGTCAACATTTACAACTGTTCCTTCAAAGTTTGCATCATTGAACAAATTGTTTTTTGCTGAAGACTGTCCGAATAAATAATGAATAAAATTAGAGCCTATAAA
>JAEELR010000131.1 GCA_016282835.1 Treponema sp.
CGGCAACTTTATCTGCCCAGTGACACAATTCATTAATATTTCTTTCTGTACTCATGGGCAAAATTATATTATTTTTTTCTATTTCATACAACACAGACAGGTTTATTCTACTGTATAGCAGTCAAAACCTTTTGCGCGTAAGAGGTTTCCCATTGTTAAAGATTCATTTTCATCAACTAAAACAAGGTAGTAGAGAGTGCCTGAAGAACGGGTTTCACTTTTTATATAAGCATCAAAGCCTTTGTCTTTAAGTTTTTGAACTAATTCTTCGGCATTTGTTTTATTCTTAAAAAGACCAGTCTGCTGTTTTTTTACACTGTGTTTTGTTTCTTCTTTTTTAGAAGTGGTATCAGCAGCTTGAGGCGAAGGCTTTTGTGTTTCTGTTATTGCAGCAGGCTTTGTTTCAGTCGTTGTAACGGGTGCTTCATTTTTTATCTCAGAAGCAACAGAAGGCTTTTCTGCAGCATTCTGTGAAGAAGAAATATTTTCTGTAGAAGCTAAAGTATAATTTTTTCTTGGAACAAAATACCAGAAGGGATTAGAAGAAAGCAGAAGTTTTCCGCTTGCAACAGCATATTCCGGTGTAGAAGAAAATGATTTTTTCAGCGTCTCTAAAGCATCTGCATCTTCATCAATGTACCATATTGTAAACAGGACAGAGCTTCTTACCGATTTCATGCTTTCCATCTGGGAATAGGCTTTGAGCAAGGCAATAGAATCTTTTGTTTCAGAATAAGAAGTTGCTTTACATAAATCAGTCCAGACAGAATACAGCTTAATCAGGGCGAGTGTATTTTCGTTTTTAGAATTACGCACGGAACTATTCAAATAAGACTGAGCTGTTTCCCAGTCGCCGCAATTTAAAACACAGCGTACGGCACTTAAAACAATAGTTTCTGTTGTTACTGCTGGAAAGCCTTCTGCGTTACGGGCTCCTATAGCTGCAGATTTTGCATAGGATTTTCCTGCATCAGTAAAAAGCCCGAGCTGTTCCTGTAATGAAGCTAAGAAATACAAGACTGAACGCTTGTCAGAAGGAGTTGCAAGATTTTCAAGATTTGACTTTATGTAATCGATTGAATCATGCACATCAGAATATTTTACGCATTGATTTTTAATGTCCAGGGCACTTAATTCTTTAGTACCTGTTTCTTGAGAAAAAAGTGCCTGTGATGAAATTAAAATTATTGCGAAGACAAAAAAATATTTTAAAATAATAAATTTCTTTTTCATAAAACCGTATAAATTATTTCTTTGACTTTTTATTTTTTTCTTTTGGTTCAGTTTCAGTTTCCTGAGTATAAGAAGCATCACTTACATCAAGCAGGGCCTCACCCGAAATGCTTTGTGAAACTGGAAGTGAATCTTCGGTTTTCATTTCTTTCTTTTTATCGGTTTTAGATTTTTTTCTGAATAAAACAAATGGGAGTGTAATTACAACGCCAAAAATAAAAGCAACTAAAAGCGCTGCAAATACCGGAATGTTTTCAAAGTTATGAAAAAACCAGATTGTACATTTATTGGAAAGATTAAAACCTGTTAAAACTGCAACTAAAACTACAAGCAAAAGTGTAAAAATCAATTTTATAACTGACATAATTTTCCCTCAACTTTTTCTATGAAGTAAATATATTAAAGTATACAATCAAAACCCGCTGTTGAAAAGTGCGACTTATACCTACTGAATAAGTCTTCCTCTAAACGTGTTTCCATTAAGGCTGTCGATAGAAACTTCTACAAAGGTTCCTATAAGACCTGGATCGGCTTCAAAAGCAACTCTTTCATTATTTGAAGTTTTTCCCAAAAGTTCGCTCTTGTTGTCTCTGCTTACAATATCGGCAAGAACCTTAACTTTCCTTCCGACTCTGCCAGACATAACTTTATTTGTTAAAGAAAGCTGCAAATCAATTACTTTCTGCAAGCGCTCTTTCTTAATCTCTAAAGGAATTTGATTTTCAAACTTTGCAGCAGGAGTTCCTTCCCTCGGATTATAGTAATACATAAAGGCAGACTCATACTCTACCTGCTTCATTAAAGTCAGCACTTCATTAAAATCTTCATCTGTTTCGCCCGGAAAACCAATCATAATGTCTGTGGTTAAAGTTACATCCTTTATATTTGATTTTATTCTTTCAACAAGCGAAAGGTATTTTTCACGAGTATACACGCGGTTCATCTGTTTTAAAATTCTTGAAGAGCCATGCTGAACTGCAACATGTAGCCCCTTACAGACTTTTTCTTCATCGGCAATAACTTTGATTAAATCATCACTCATGTCTTTCGGGTGGCTTGATTCAAAACGGATCCACTCTATAGGAGAAGAAGTTTTTTCCAGGTGGCGGCAAATTTTTGTAAGCAGATGAGGAAAGTCAGTGCCATCTTCACCGCGGTATGAATTTACATTCTGGCCGAGCAAAGTGATTTCTTTTACGTTCTTCGAAGACAGGAAATCCAGTTCTTTCAGAATCATATCTACAGGGCGCGAAATTTCCCTTCCACGAACATAAGGCACAATACAATATGAGCAGAAATTATTGCAGCCGTTCATGATAGGAATAAATGTTGAAAATGCATTCTTCTCATACGAATTATTTGCAAATGTATATACAGGAGTTTCTTCTACAATAAATGGCTTTCCCTGATTTTCTATAGTTTCTATTATTCTTCCGATTTGACTTTTACCGAAAGTTCCTACAACATAATCAATTACAGGCCAGTCTTTTTTGAAAGTAGCCAAAAGTCTTTCTGCCATACAGCCCATTACAATTAGGGTCATTGGTTTTACGCCGTTTTTCTCAACATACTCTGCAGCAAGCTTCATTTCTTCACTGCGTTTTTTTGAATTTGGATCAGCAAGACGAACTTTTTTTAAGCCGGTAAAAAATCCAAGCCGTCCAAGAATTCTCTGCTCGGCAGAACCACGAACGGAACAGGTATTCATAATAACTAAATCTGCAACCTGTAGATTTGATGCCTGAGTCCAGCCTCTGGAAATTAAAAGCTGCTCTACACTTGCAGATTCTGCAATGTTCATTTCACAGCCGTATGTTTCAAAAAAATATGTCATTACTTCTCCAAAAATTTATTGTGATAAAGCCATAGCATAAGCGTTGTGATTATGGATGCTTTCAAAATTTTCACATTCAACAGAAAACCAGGTAAAAGGCTTTGCACATTTATCAAATGATTTTAATGCCAGAGAAACTTCACGGACTACATCTTCTACAAAGCGCGGATTGTCGTAAGCCTGTTCAGTTACATGTTTTTCATCAGGGCGTTTCAAGATGCTGTACAAACCACAGGAAGAGCATTTTTCGATTTCTTCAATAACATCTTCAAGCCAGAATAAACTTTCATTCTGCAGAGTAACTGTAACGATTCCCCTTTGATTATGAGCACCGCGGGTACTGATGGCTTTAGAGCACGGACAAACTGTCGTAACCGGAACCTGAACTTTTAAAAAGAATGATGATTTTCCTTCACTGTCAACAGAACCTTCATAAGTGCATTTATAGTCCATTATACTTTCAGCGTGTGAAACCGGAGCGTATTTTTTCATAAAGAAAGTAAAGCTCATGGAACCGAACGCTCTTTGTGCATCAAGCGCAACCCTGATTTCTTCAAGCATAGAAAGAAACTGTTTCATTCCAAGATTATCTTTATGGCGGTGAAAAATTTCTATAAAGCGGGACATATGAGTGCCCTTGTAATCGTGCGGGAGATTTACAAACAAATCAACAGTTGCACAGGTTTGCTGAGTTCCGTTTTCCTTATCTAAAACTTTTACCGGGTAGTTTAAATTCTTTACTCCAACTTTTGCCAGCGGGATATTTCTTTTGTCAGGAGTATTCTGTATATCAACTAAGTCAGTCATCGTAAATCCTATGCGGTTTATGCTTCGAGCATATTTTCTGCAGATTCAAGTGTATTGTAGATTAACATTGCAATTGTCATTGGGCCAACTCCACCAGGAACAGGAGTTACTAATGAAGCTTTATTGTTGATGCTTTCAAAGTCACAATCACCTACGAGCCTGAAGCCACTCTTTTTAGAAGCGTCTGCAATTCTATTTACACCGACATCAATTACAACTGCACCTTCTTTAATCATATCGCCTGTAAGTGTATTTGGATGACCTGAAGCAACAATTACTATGTCTGCATTTTTTGTGTAATCGCTGACATTTTTTGAACCTGTATGACAGATTGTTACTGTAGAATTAAATTCCTTTCTTAACATTAAAAGTGCCATTGGTTTGCCAACGATATTTGAACGGCCGATTACGACAACATTTGCACCTTCTGTTTTTACATTCATTTTTTTTAGTAAAACTGTAATTCCATTTGGGGTACAAGGTAAAAATCCTTTTTCGCCAGTAACAAGTTTTCCGACATTAACTGGATGAAAACCGTCAACATCTTTTTCCGGTGCAATTGCATTTGTAACAGTTTTTTCATTGATATGAGCAGGAAGAGGAAG
>JAEELR010000132.1 GCA_016282835.1 Treponema sp.
TCGCTAAGGAACACAAAACTCCTTATATCCTGATTGTCGGCGAGAATGAAAAGAAGGAAGGCACTGTAACCGTTCGCTTCCGCCAGAACAGCGGTCTTGAGCAGAAGACAATGAAGATTGAAGACTTCATTGCTTATGTTCAGAAGAAGAACGAAGAAAAAGGAACTTCAATCTAATAACAATCTATTATATTGAAAAAGCAAAAACCTCGGTGTAAAATAATATTATCCTTTTATACCGAGGTTTTTTTATGCATTCCCTTAAAGCTCGTTTTATAGTCTTTTTTGGTCTTTTCATACTTCTTTCAAGTACAATTATGGGAGTTTTTTCAGCAATAAGTATTGTAAATACTGGCGTAGCCCTCTGTGCAGAACAGGGAATTCCTATTGCTAATAAAGCAGATGAAGTTATAGATGGTGATAAATTTGAAGCCCTTGTTAAAAATCCAACTGTAAATGATCCTTATTATGAAGAAGCACGTCTTGCCCTCCTTAATATCAAGGAAACCATTAACTGTCAGTACCTTTATACTATGGCACCAGTTACCGGAACCCTCTTCAGATACATTATTGATGGTTCCTGTGATCCAAGTGATACAGAAAATTTCTCTGCTTTAGGCACTATTGAAGATATTGCAGAATACGGCGAAGGACCTTTACTTGCAATGGCCGATGGAGATTACCATTCCTCCGGTCTGGAAAAGCAGGAGCAATGGGGTTACACAATATCAACCTATAAGGGTATTATAAACTCAGAGGGTAAAGTTGTTGGTTTCATAGGTGTTGATTTTAATGTTGAAACGATACTTCAGATGCTCAAACGAAGAATTATAAGTATTGTAATTGTCAGTCTGATTGTTCTTTTCGCTGGAATTATTCTTATTCTGCTATTTACTTCAAGAATCTTTGGAACTATGAAAACAATTTCAAAGGCAATGGAAGAAATTGCTTCAGGTAAGGCAGATCTTACTTTCCGTGTTCCAGTCCAGGGCAAAAAAAATGAACTTACCATGCTTGCAAGTCATTGTAATGAAGTAATTAACAGCCTGAACAAATTAATGCTGGAGCTGCAGGGGGAAACTGGAGTACTTAACGAAACCGGAAATGAGCTTTCTGTGAAAATGACAGACCATATCAATGTTCTTACCTCAGCTACAAAAGATATCGCAGAAATTTCAACTAGTATTTTCGAACAGTCAGAAAAGGTGGATGGAATCACGCAGGGTATGCAATCTGTTGAATCTGAAATCAAAAGTCTGGACCAGAAACTTACGCAACAGTCTGAAGCAATCCAGCAGTCTTCTGCCGTAATCGAAGAAATAACTTCCAACATAAAATCCGTAGATAAAAATGTAAATGAAATTCTCGAAGAATATAAGCAGCTTGTAAAAGAAGCAAGTGAAGGTCAAAGTCAGCAGAATATCGTAACAACTCAGATTGGTAATATTGCCCAGCAAAGCGAACAGTTGCTTGCAGCAAATACTTCTATTTCCTCTATTGCAAATCAGACTAACCTTCTTGCAATGAATGCTGCAATTGAAGCTTCTCATGCCGGGGAAGCTGGAAAAGGCTTTGCGGTTGTTGCTGCAGAAATCAGAAAGCTTGCTGAAACATCCGCTCATCAGTCAGATTCTATTTCGAATCTTTTGCAGAGTATAACAGAAGCCATTGAAGGTATTGTTGAATCCTCAAAGAATTCTTCAAGAAACTTTGAAAGTGTTGGAAATAAAATCAGACATCTGCAGCAGCTTATTGAAGAGGTTCAGACTGGTATGAATGAAGAACGAACAGGAGCTGAAAATATTCTTAACACAATGTTCACCCTTGAAGGTACCACTAAAGATATTAATTCCGCTTCTGCTCATATGAAAGGCGAAAGTGAACAGGTATTTGAAAGTATCCGTGTACTTAATGAACTTTCTGAAAGTACTATGAACAAGTCCAGCAATGTAACTGACCGTATGGAAGAAATGAAGTTGACCGCACAGGCAGCAGTTTCTGCAACCGAGCTTAGCCTTTCTGCCACAAACAAAGTAGCAAACATGATTAACGGCTTCTCGACCGGGAAATAAAAAAAGACTTCCCATTAAGAGAAGTCTTTAATCGGGCAAGAGGGATTTGAACCCCCGACATCCTGGTCCCAAACGGCATATATGTAAATTTTGTCAAGTTTTGTTATGTTTTATTACCTAAAACATACCTTTTAAGGCTTTTTATGTCAATGTTTAGTTGGGCTTTGTAAAAAACATTAACAATTTATTAACAAAGAAATTTATTGTTTTTTTCCATATTGTTCATTGAATAACATATTAATAATATGCTTAGCTTCTTTTCTTCTTTCATTATCTAAACAAGAAAACTCTCTATAAAAATTAGCATCTTCAGTTTCTCTTTGACCAAAATATTTTTCAGTATATTCTGATTTCGAAATTTGAGAACCAGTTATAAAGTATTGAACACTTGCACCTAACTTATCTGCAATTTTAACAACTTTACTAATATCAAGTACCTGACGACTATTCAACCAGTCTTCTAGTTCATATGGTTTTACTATTTCAGCAATTGACGAATAAAAGTTTTCTTCCCATTTTTTATGTTTTGTTTTATCTTCCAGATAATAATCGATTCGATTAACAATTTGAAATGGTGCAGCCGGATCTGTTGCATCTTGTTCATTTTTGCCTGTAATTAACCAATCCAATGAAACATTTAATTCTTCTTTTATAGCATATAAAATATCAATTGATGGTAAACTTCCATTTTTCCATCTGGCAAGATGCTGTCTTGTTATACCTAATTTTTTATATAAATCTATATTTTTAATACCTCGTATTTTAATGGCCTCAATTATGCGTTCATATATGCCTTTTCCGTTAATATCCATAGTTTAATTATACACTATTTTGAACAAAATGTAACAAAAAATCATTATTAAAAATATCGTTGGTATACACCGTATTTTATTGTTGACTTTAAATACAAGCCGTATTATTATTTTGTATAACAACATAACAAAAGACTTACAAAGGTCATTTCGCCGGATGACATGGGGTGAATACATTACCAGCTACGTGATTCACAAGTCATCAAAAAAATAATTTTGAAGGAGGTCATCAATGAATGAAGAACTAATTATTTCTAGAATGAATGAATTAGAATCACTCATTCTACAGTTAAGAAAAGAGGTAAAACAATCTGTACAACCAAATACAGATTCATTACCAAGCCAAGAATACTTTACCTTAAAGGAGGCAGTTGCTTTAAAATATGGAAAGAATTTTCCTTACTCTACTGTTAGCACTAACTATGCTTTAATGCCTTGTGGGAATACAAACTTCGAAATAATAGCTGGGTGCAGGCGCTGGAAAAGAAATCTAATATTGGAATGGCTCAACGTTGTTGATAAAGATGTGGTTGCTTATTTAGAGAAGTACCATGTACCTCTCACAGGTCGTATTGGCGAAAAATACCTAAAGAAATACGGTAAGGAGGCTTCTTCATGAGTTTAAAAAACAAATGCGATATTATGTTGCAGCATAATATCGCACAATCACTAATTTATGGACCAGGAAGTTCAAAAATCAGCGACAAAGAAAATTTATCAAATGAATTCCTCTTTGTCTATACCCTATTATTGGCAAGGAGAACTTCAGATGAAATCAATTGAAACTTCAAAATATCATTATATTTCACTTCAAAGTTGGATGGTTACAAATCTTGGACTAAGAGGTGATGAACTAATAATTTTCGCAATTATTTATGGTTTTTCACAAGATGGAAAAAGCTTATACAAAGGTTCATCTAATTATTTATCGTTTTGGACAGGTAGATCTAAAGAAACTATTTTGAATAAGCTTAAATCACTTAGAAAAAAAAGAATGATTGCGCGAATAATAAAATCTTCAACTAAAAACGCAGATAGATATTTTTGTGACTATTACGCAACAATAACCCGGGTACCACAAGAAATCCAAGAAAAACTTTTAGAAAATTGGGCTGAATATTCGCTAACTTTTTTTCCAAAAAAAGATGATTAATTCGCTAAAAGATATCCACAAGTGGTCGAAAAATTAGCCCCCTTATTATCCACAAGAGGTCGAAAAATTCGCCCCCTTTGGATTCCTCTTATCCACAAGAGGTCGATTTTTTATCCACAAGTGGTCGTATTTTTATTTAAAAAGAGGTCGAAAAATTCGACCCCATATATCTATTATATATATAAATAATATAGGAGTATGTATGATTAATATAAAGAAATTTTTTTATAAAAATGGACAAATTATCAAGTTCCAGATTAATCAAATCAACACAATACCAGAACTTGAAAAAGTTTTTAAGATGGATTCTGATGTAAAAGACAGAATAAAGGAAGATATGAAAAAAAATGGCTTTTCAAAAGCTAAACCAATTCATATCTTCTGGTGGAAAGAACAGTGGGTACTTTGTGATGGGCATACCAGATTTACTGCTGCAAAAGAACTTAACTTATCAACAATTTGGGTTCAAATTCATGAGTTTAATTCTATCAACGAAGCTATCCTCTACTCTATGAAGGAACAGTTTAATCGGCGCAATATTCAAGATTCGGAACTTTTCAAAAACTTCGAGATTCTTCGTCAGCAGGAAATTGAGGGACACAAACTCTCTGCTGCAGAAATGAGCGAAAGACTTCAAAAGTCAAAACGTCATATCTTTAAACTTCAGGAAGTTTTTTCTAAGTCCACTAAAGAACAGCTCAATGCAATTCGTAATGGAGATGCTTCGATTAACCAGGTCTATAACGAAATTAAAAAACAGGAAAATCTTGAAGCAGAAAAACTGGTAGAAGAAGCTTTAAAAGTTGAAAAAGAAGAAATAGAAAATGCTGCTGCAAATCTTACTGAAGAACCAACAGAGTTCGACATTGAACAGAATATTCAAAAAACTATTCAAAGTGAGATTCATAAAAAACAGCGAGAATTACAGAATAAGGAATTGGAATTAAAACAGAA
>JAEELR010000133.1 GCA_016282835.1 Treponema sp.
GAACGGGAGGTTCTAGGGTTAATTTCAATAATAACAACTTCACCGGTTTTAGGATTATGAGCGAACTGAACGTTTGTACCGCCAATAACACCAATGCTTTCTACAATCTTAAATGCATCTCTCTTAAGGCGTTCCTCAAGTTCCTTATCAATAGTCATAAATGGAGCCGAGCAGAAAGAATCTCCTGTGTGAACACCAACTGCATCAATGTTTTCAATAAAACAAATTGCAATCATCTGATTCTTAGCGTCGCGGACAACTTCTACTTCAAGCTCTTCCCAGCCCAGAATAGACTGTTCAATCAGACACTGATGTGTAATAGAAAGATCCAGACCGTTAGAAACAATCGTGCGGAGCTCTTCAACATTGTAGCAGAAACCGCCGCCCTGACCGCCCATTGTATATGCCGGACGAACAACAAGAGGGAAGCCAATCTCAGCAGCGATTTTTTCTGCACCTTCTACAGTGTGGCAGATATCAGACTTAGGAGTAGCAATGCCAAGCTTCTTCATTGTCTCCTTGAAAATCTCACGGTCCTCGCCGCGCTCAATAGCATCAAGATTTACACCAATAACCTGTACACCATATTTTTCAAGAATTCCGGCCTTGTTCAGCTCCATAGCCATATTCAAACCAGTCTGTCCTCCAAGGTTAGGAAGCAGTGCATCTGGACGTTCCTTTTCTATAATCTGACTCAAGCGTTCTACAGTCAAAGGTTCAATGTAAGTAGCGTCTGCCATAACCGGGTCAGTCATAATTGTTGCAGGGTTAGAGTTCACCAGAACAATTTTGTATCCCTGTTCGCGAAGGGCCTTACATGCCTGAGTTCCTGAATAGTCAAACTCGCACGCCTGGCCAATAACAATCGGTCCCGAACCAATAATCAATACCTTGTGAATGTCTTCTCTCTTCATCTATTAACTCCTATAAATAACCTGTGTCCGTGGTGGTTGAGCCAAGTCGAAACCACCATTCAGTTGGGGAAAGCCTTCCCCTCGCTCGCACTTCGTTGCTCGCTACCCCTTCTAACGGGGGATACCCCCGTAACGCCCCCTCATCACTTATTACTCTATGGGTTGACCCGCGCGCAGAGCAAGTCGGGCCGAAGCTGGTTTCCAGGGTGCAAAGTGTCCTTGTATAGGGAAGCTGGACGGTGGCAGACTCGACCTGACATCCGCCTGAGCGAAAAAAAAGGCGAGTCTCCAAATAGAACCCGCCGTAAATTCAAATAAAAATAATATGAACTGATTTAACTTTATTGAGAATTGCTTTTTCCACACAATATTTAATCGCCATATTGAGACAAAATACTATCAAAAAAGGCACGTTATGACTAGAGTGCGTTATTTCCAAAAAAACAGCCTCAGCGACATCGATTTCTTGTTTTTGGCATTTTAAATTTGATTACACTAAAAGAATTATTTATTCAGCCATCAGCCTTACAAAATCTTCCGGCGAAATAACAGGCATACTGGCATTTTCAAAATTGTCAGCATTTCGTGTAATAATATAATCTACACCAGAATACGACGCACATTCGTTTTGCAGGGAATCTTCAAAATCATTGAAATCCAGATTCAGAGCAGCATCAATAATCCTTTGCTTATCGATAGCGCAGACTTCAAAGGTTTGGCAAAGCTTTAAGAAAGTGTTTCGGCAATACTCTACAGATTTTCCGTTCCGTTCGTGCATTTGATAAAATAAATCAAGAAAAGTATGGGACGCAATATAACCTTGAATTTGAAACAGACAGGAAACAAATACTTTATTTGCAGATTCAAAATATGGCTGTCGAGTCAAAAAATAATCGAGCAAAACATTTGTGTCAATTAAGACCTTCATATTTTCTCCATCTTGCCTCGCTGGCAGCTTTCTTATAATCATAATCTGCTGGTAAAGGCTCACTTGTTGCCGTTAAATCTTCTCGTATTTCTTCAAATTCATTCCACAATTTTTGAGCCTGAGCGTATTCCTCTTCGTTTTTGAATTTGCCATAAGGAGATTTTTCTGGTTCCTTTTTGGAAGTTAAAGATTTTACATAAAAAAGAACCCGGATGATATTCTTTTCATCCATCTGGTCTAGATACTGTATGACCTCTTGCTTTGGAGCTGCCAACATAAAAACCTCCTGTATATAATGATACGCCTTAAGTATACCATGATTTTATGGAAGTGTGTTTAAATTCTCAATTTTTCTATTTCCAAAAAAACAGCCTCAGCGACATCGCTTTCTTGTTTTTACTCTTCAATTTGTTTATATTAGAACATTATATATTTTACAAAAAAAAGTTAGAGGATGAAAAATGATCGAACTTGAGCATGTATCCCGAAAGTTTGGGAATTTTTATGCTGTTAATGATGTAAGTTTTTCTATTCAAACAGGTGAAATCGTTGGTCTTTTAGGTCCAAACGGAGCTGGAAAAACTACAACAATGCGTATGATAACCGGTTACCTTGAAGCTTCAAGCGGTTCTATTAAAGTTGACGGAATTGACGTAACACAGGATTCAGTTGAAACAAAAGCAAAAATCGGTTATATGCCGGAAAGCGCTCCTTTGTATTCAGATATGATTGTTGCAGATTATCTTGAATATGTAGCACAAATGCAGGGACAGGATCCTAAAGAAAAAGTGCCATATCTTGCACAGGTTTGCGGCCTTAAAGAAGTAATGCACAAAAATATTGCAGATTTATCGCGCGGAAATAAACAGCGTGTAGGCTTAGCTCATGCACTTATGGGCGATCCTGAAATCCTTATCCTGGACGAACCAACTTCAGGCCTGGACCCTAACCAGGTAAGCGAAGTTCGTGAATTAATCAGAAAAATCGGCGAGACCCGTACTGTAATTATTTCTACACATATCCTTAGCGAAGTAGAAATGCTTTGCAACAGAGTAATCATCATCAGTGACGGAAAAAAAGTTGCTGACTCTTCTACTCAGTCTTTACGCGAGCATTTTAATTCTAACAGCCAGGTTGTTCTTGAGCTTTCAAACAAAACTGATTCTAAAGAAGCTGAAGCTGTAATTTCAAAAATCGAAGGAATTTCTTCTATTAAATTCAGTAATACAGAAAACAGAATCATCTGCGAAATCAATATAAACGGTGATGAAAATCTTTGCCCTCAAATTGCAGGCAAGGTCGTAAAAGCCGGTATGGATTTATACTCAATGCAGGTTAAGAAGAACAGTCTTGAAGATGTATTCCGCACATTGACTTTAGGAGGAGATGAAAAATGACTTCTACAACAAAAAAAGTAAATACCGTAAAGGTAATGTTTGACCGCGAATTAAAATCATTTTTTGCAAGTCCTATGGCTTATGTCGTTGGCGTTATATTCTTAGTAATCACAGGCTTCCTTGTATTCAATTTCTTCTTCCTTGGAAAAAAAGCAGAGCTCAGAAGCTTCTTTGAATTCTTACCGGTTTTATTTACCTTCTTTATTCCAGCCCTTACAATGCGTGTTTTTAGTGAAGAAAAGAGAGTAGGTTCTTTGGAAACTTTAGTGACTCTTCCTGTAAGATCAAGTGAAGTTGTTGCAGCAAAATTTCTTGCTTCTCTTGTAAGCTGTTTAATAATGCTTGCTCCAACATTGTTCTATGTATTAACCTGTGCAGTTTTCGGAAATCCTGATTACGGTCCAATTATCTGTGGTTATATCGGTGCAGTATTTTTAATTGCTTCATATACAGCCATCGGACTTTTTGCATCCTCAATAACTAAAAACCAGGTTCTCTCATTTTTTGTTGCACTGGTAATTTGCTGTGTACTTACATTCTTAAGTAACTTCGCAGTTCTTATGCCGGCAGCCATTGCAAACTTTATTGCATTCGTTAGTACAGCAAGTCATTTTGAATCAATCTCAAGAGGAATCATTGATTTAAGAGATGTAATTTATTTTGTATCTTTAACAGTTGTATTCCTTTTGTTTACAAATCAATCTGTAAAAAAAATCTAAGGGGATAAAAATGAAGAACAATAAATTTATAAATTGGATAAAAAATCCTTCCAGTGACATTTGGCTTTTTGTAATTCTTGTTGTCCTTATAAACTTAGTTGCAGCAAGGGTAATTTGCAGACTTGATATAACAAATCAAAAAGCATTTTCACTTTCTAAAGCAAGTAAAGAAGTAGTAAAAACTTTAGAAGAACCATTAAGCGTAAAAGTTTTCTTTTCAAATAAATTACGCGCACCATATTCAACTGTAGAGCAGTACTTGAAGGACTTACTCGTTGAATATAAAAATGCTTCATCATCAAATTTCAGTTATGAATATTTTAATATGGATAAACCTGAAAACGAAAAGCTTGCACGCGATTTCAATTTAAATCAGGTACAAATCCGTGAGTTTAAGAATAATGAAGTTGGCGTAAAAAATGTTTACATGGGACTTGCCATTACCTACGCTGATCAGGTTGAAGTTATTGACGGTATTACTACTTCAAGCAACCTTGAATATAAACTTACAACTGCCTTCGGTAAAATTGTTTCTAACGCAAATGTACTGGCCGGCCTTTCAAATAAAGTAAAAGTAACTTTGTATAAAACAGACGAACTCAAAAAATTTAAGCTTGCCAATTTTGACAGTATTGATTCAAAAGTAGAAACTGCTTTTAACGCTGCAAATAAAAAGTTCCAGGATAAACTTACATTCGAAAAGTACAGTCCTTCATCAGAAGAAGCTGTTGAGCTTTCAGAAAAATATGGTATACAGGCTCTTAACTGGAAGAACTCAGACGGAACTGTTTCTGCAGGAGCTTTAGGACTTGTTCTTGAATACGGCGACAAATTCAGTCTTGTTCCTCTTCAGGCACAGAATATGATTTTCCAGTATGTAATTCTGGGACTTGATGAACTTGAAGAAAACTTTACAAGTGCAGTAGAAGCATTAGTTTCAAAAACTTCTAAGGTTGCATATATCACAGGACACGGAGAACTTGATATAAATGATGCACAGAAAGGCGCAGCAAATTTCTCTGAACTCTGTGATGACATTTATTCATTCGAAGAAGTAAACCTTGCAGAAAAGAATATTCCGTTTGGAGTTCAGTCTGCAATCATCAACGGCCCGAAAACTGCATTTACAGAAGCTGAATTATATAAGTTAGACCAGTTCTTAATGAAAGGCGGGAACTTGATTTTCTTTGTTGATTCTTATAACGAAATAATGCCTGAACAGCAGAGCTATTATCAGCAGATGCCTCCACGCTATGAACAGATTGATAACGGCCTAGAAAAGCTTTTTGAAAAATGGGGAATCGTTTTAGAAGATGGTTATGTATGTGATAAAGACTGTTACACTCAGAATCATCCTCAGTATGGAAAATTGAATTTCTACTTTATTCCAATAGTTGATAAGAACTGCTTGAATCAGAAAAATCCTTTAACAAAAAATCTTGGAATGCTTTTAATGTATCAGGCTTCTTCTTTGGACATTAGTCAGGCAAAAGAGAATAAAACTTTTACAACAATTCCATTAGTTTCTTCTTCAAAAGACAGCTGGCTCTTACAGGAAAATATTAATCTTTCACCGCTTACAATTTATCCGCCTGCTGAAAAAGAACAGTTTGGCTCTAAGACTTTATCTGTATTGCTTGAAGGAAAATTTGAAAGTGCATTCGATTCAAATCCTTCTGTAACTGATGCTGACGATGCTGACTCTCTGCTTACATCAAAAGTACATTTGGCAAAGAGCACACAGGCAGGAAAAGTATTTGTTGCTTCATCTTCTGGTATTACAGGCCCTCAGATTATTGGCGGAAAAGAAAATGCCGGAGAACCAATTGCAATTTTCGTTCGTAACGTTGTTGACTACATGAACGGAAATAAAGACTTCTGTACAATGAGAACAAAGAATCTCGATTTAAATGTTCTGGATGAAACAAGCGGTCCATTGGTAGAAATTGCAAAATACTTTAATGAATTTGGAATTGCAATCATTGTTGCTGTCATCGGCTTAGTTGTATTTTTACTTCGCAGGAAAAGAAGAGAGCAGATTAGACTCAACTATGACCCTGAAGATTCCAGAATAGAAAAATAAGAGGCGGATAAAATGAAAACTATAAGCAATAGAAAAAGTATACTTCTTTCTCTCATAGCAGTATTTTTTGTAATTTATGTATTCCAGTTGATTTTTACAGGAAAGTCAAAAGTAAAAGTAATTGAATTAAAGGATACAGAAAAACAGCCTGTAAATAAGATTTTACTTGGAGAGCTGGAGCTTACCCGTGAAGAAGATAAATGGTATGTCGGCGAAAAGAAATATCTTTGTGATTATGCAGCAATCGATACAATTTTATCTTCTATAAAAGAGCTTAAGCTTTTGGGAAAAGTAACTTCTAAAGTTTCTGATGCAGAACGCTACGGCTTAAATGATGAATCAAAACTTACAGTTAAAGCTTTTTCCGGAGATACACTTTTAAGAACAATCTATGTAGGAAAAAATTCTTCTACTAATACACAGAGCTATGTTTCTTACGACAACAAGCAGACAATTTATGCTGCACAGAATGCTTTAAGGGATGTCTTTACAAAAACAGAAGATACTCTTCGTTCAAAGGTTGTTTACGATGTTGATTCCTCTGAAATTACAAAGGTTGACTTTAAAGGAGCTGAGGGGGATTTCGTTCTTGTAAAAAAAGCTGTACAGCCGGGCGAAGAATTGCCTGATTCAGTATGGAGCGTTGAATCAAGTTCTGCTGATTTTACAGGAAAACTTGATGACTCTAAAGTTGACAACTGGGTATCTCGTCTTTCGCGTGTAGAATGTGAAAAATGGACAGACGAAGACAGAATCGGACTTGATGAAAGTGATTACACTGTAAAAATCTTTTCTGGTGATAACGCAACAACTTTATACTTGAAAAAAGGTGCTGACGAAGATTCTAATATGAGCTGTTTATCTACCGCTTCTAAATACGGTTTTGAATTATCAGAATATATTGGAAAACGCTATACATCAACTTTAGCTGATCTTGCACAATAAATTATATGCAACACTTCCTTCACCTGGTAGTGGAGGAAGTGCATCTTTTTTAAACCACGCACCTTCAATTATTTCTTCATCCTGAAATTTTAATTCCCCGCCTTCATACTCGCAGGTAAAAGCAAACATCAGCTGATCCGGGAACGGCCAGGCTTGACTTCCCTTGTATTGAATGTTTTTTACCTTTATTCCGGCTTCTTCAAAAACTTCCCGCGCAACCGCCTGTTCAGCAGTTTCTCCCTGTTCTATAAAGCCAGCGATACACGAAAATTTGTCTGAATGAACTGTTTTGCTTTTTACTAAAAGAACTTCATCGCCCTTGCAGACTTTTACAATAACAGCAGGTTCTATTCTAGGAAAAAAATCTCTTCCGCATATAGAACATTTTTTTGCAGTTACATTCGGTGAATCAGTAAGTTTTCCAGAACAGCAGGGACAGTATCTGAAAGTAATGCGCTGCATTAAAAGTGAATGAGCTCGGGCTGAAAGATTTAAAATGACCGGTGTGTTAAAGCCTTTTTTTTCTTCTTCATTTTTTGTGAGGTAAAAGAAATGTCTCAGCGGAATAAATTTAAATCGCGGAGGAATTACGCAATCATTTTCTAAAAGCATTGCGTTGTAATTATTTCCTTCTTCATAAAACCAGTCTGTAACAATCTGTGAATCCAAAAATTTCTGGCAGTCTTCAAATTGCGGTAAATCCTCTTTTGTTAAAAGCTCACCTGCTTCTTTTTTAATAAGAATATCATTTCCACAAAAAATAAAATTCCCTGCAGTGTGTTCCTTTATTGTATTACTTACTATGTTCATATTTTATATTTTAACATAGAGTTTTTCAGGTGTAAAATTTTTAAGATATACTTGTCAGGGTTTGCGGTGGTTACAAAAGAAATGCGGTGGTTGATCCCGTCGAAACCACCTGTAAAAATGAACAAACTTCGTCTGCCGCCTAAAGCTTCAAGAGTCGAAGAAAAAAAGTTGGCTTGATAAACGGAAAGCTTGAAGTTTCCAATGTTGATCCTATAGCTACATTGCTTTCATTGAAGAAGCTATATTTAAAGAAACTTTATGAATAATTAAGCTTACGCCTGATAAATAAAACGGACGTAGCAAACGCGCGACTTTAAAATTACTCGGCTAAATGTCAAAAAAAATCGAGATTTAGCGGGCAATAATTGAAAATTTAAAAAAGCATTTTATAATTAAGCCATGCGGGAAAAGATTGGCGGGCGCAAAAGCAATTGCAGCAGCTTACTTATTAGAAGAAACTGTTTTTCTGAAAATTGATGAAGCCTTAAAAGATGATTAGTAGTGGGGAAGAATATGCTTAATCTTTTTATTATTTCAAATATTATTATCTTGATTTTTACTATTATTTTACAAATATGGGGAATTTATTGTATTTTTAGATTTGGGAACATAATAAAAACCATTGATAAAATTCTTTTTCTTATACCATTTGTGATTCCTGTAAAATCAATTAAAAAAAATATTATAAGTATAAATAATCATAAAGGGTTAGATATTTTTCTTAATGCAGTTTCCACTTATAAGATATTGTTTCTAATTGACTTAATTGTTTGTTGCTTGTTTATCTTTATAAAAGTCTGATGTTTAACCGCTAAAAATTTTCATAGCAAAAAAAAGGCTAAATGTGGCTGAAAAGATTGCTTTTGCATAGAATAAAAACAAAGGCAGGAAGGTGGCAAAGAATGAATAAAAGATTGGTATTTGTTTTCTTAATTTCAATATATTTTGTGCAGGGATTATTTAGTATGGAAGATTTTAGAACAAGTTTGTCGAAGCATTATTTTTATAATGCAGTTTATAGATGTGATTATGAATGGACTGAAAATCACTTAAAGGCAGAATATGATCCAAATAAATGTATTGGCGATGCTGGATGGTATGATTCGAATCCGTTAAAAGTTTTATGTGAAAAATTAATGGGAGATTATGACGAAATAAGAGTTGATAATCATTATGAACACAAATATCCAATTGAATATTC
>JAEELR010000134.1 GCA_016282835.1 Treponema sp.
CCCTACCCGTATCCTCAATCAAACCTTTTTTCTCCAGTCGCAGACAGGATTCATAAAGCGTTGTAGCTCCTATCGGATGCCAGTACTGCATGTTCATGTTATCAATCATCTTGAGCATGTCGTAAGCATTCTTTTCGCCCTGTAAAAGCATTCCGCAAATTACAATTGAAGTTTTAGACAACATATCTATCGCTCCTCGCGTGGCAATGACAACTTGTTCCGTTTTACAACAAAAATCCAGATTGCTGACAAAGCCAGAATCACAAGCGCAAAAATAAAGGATTCAAGATTTTTGATTTCATTGCCTGCTTCCGAAGATACAATCACATCCCACAAAGCACCAACGCCCCAGAAGAATGGAAATATAATTAAAAGATTTTGTGTGATGTAATAAACAGAGCAGTACATAAATCCAACAGAGAACAAATGAAGAAACTCCGGCTGAAAACCTGCATGATGAAAAGAATAAAATGCGCTTGTCAAAAGAATTGCAGGAATAATTCCAAAAGCTTTTTCAAAGTTTGCACGAAGATAACCGTAAATAAAAGTCATCTCAAAAATCCCTGCAACAAAAATATATGTTGCCGCATATAGATTTTTGAATTCAAGAATACCTGCAGGTTTTTTATCTTTTAAGAATATGGCAAGAAGTCCAGCTGCAAGAATAAAATTCAGCAAAAGACTCAATCCCGTTTTACGTCCGGTAAAACCGATTTCGCACAAAACAGATTTTTCTCCCCTGCAGGCATAGAGCGAAACAAAAACGACACCAAGTCCAAAAATCATCAGCAGGTCGCGGAGAACAAAAGACATTGCAATATCAAAAGATGAGTCCCCGCTAAAAAGAAGCATAAGCAGGCTGAGGGTAATCATAACTGCTCCAGCCCCAAATGAAACGGCTGTTTCTTTTGTAAAATTGAATCTAAATAACCTGCTCATGATCACCTCCATCGAGGCGAATTTACTACGTATACGTAGTATTGTCAAGCAAATTATTTATTCTTTACCGTCTTACTCTTTTTCACTACCCTCTTAATGTATTATTTACAGAGTTTTTTCACAGTACCAGCTGTTCTGATAGTGAGTTTTTCCGCAATACCGCTGGCAGCTGTCTTTTTCCACCAGTTGCATTTTTGATAAAGCTTCCGGTCAAAAGTCCAGAAAATTACATTTTTATGAATCTGTATTTTCTCAAGATTTTGGCTGGGCTCGCCAATCGTTGAGCAGATATCCTGAGGTGAATCGTCTGAAAGAATAAAAATCAAATTGTCATATTGTGTCTTATCATCTGTACCCCACCACTCCGGTGCCGAAGATATGATTTCCTTAAGACGGTCAACCTCTAATATATAAACGGGTATGTTAAGAGAAAATCTTTGTGTGATGAGCTGTTCGATTTGGGAACGCAGGTCTTTCTTGTTTGAGCTGGCTTCAAATACAACGTTTCCGCTGTTCAAATAAGTTGAAACATCGGTAAATCCTGCTTCTTCAAGAGCAAGTTTTAATTCCGGCATACTGATTTTGTTTTTTCCGCTTATATTTATTCCACGCAGGAATGCTGCATATTTTGTCATTTTTGTACCAGCTTCTTTTTCAACTCTGCCCTACCCACACGTCATTATTAGTAAATGATTTTTATCCCCGTTAATGCAACCTGGTCACCTGAGAGTGCAACGTAAACTTCTTTTGTTTCGATAGTTATCTGTGTAACATTCTTGATTGAAATTCCCGCATTTTCCGTATAAGAAATGATTCTGTTTCCGTTCCTCTCAAACGATATGGTGCAGTCATATCCCTTCTTGTTGTAGTCCTTCCATGAATCCCATCCGTTAAATCCATGTCTTTTAACAATCAATTCATTCTCTGCTATGTCTTTTCCTTTCCAGTATTCACCATCCAGTCTGACTAAAGAAAATTCGTTATAGTTTGTGCCTGAAACATTGCCATCGTCGGAAGAGAAAATCACATATGACGGACAGTGCCATACAAGTCTTGCAGTTGGCAGGCTTTTGGTATGGAAGCTGATTTTCATGCCGTCTGTGATTGGTATACCGGTTGTAGATTCAGAACGATATTCATCTACCTGAACATTAGGAATATCTCCTGCAGGGACATTAATAAAACTGATTTTCTCAGCAATTCTCTGAATATAATTTGGTTCAACTTCCTTTTCGCTTCTTTCTGTACTTATATTGCTTATGCGGCAATATTTGCCCGTAAGACCTATATAGGCATATCTTGTACTGTCAGGCAATGCCGCGATAATCCTATGACTGTCTTTTGCGTTTATAACATCTATTTGTATATGATCCTTAATTTTGACTGCTTTGATTATATATTCATCAGATGCAGGACTGTCTGCATCATTTTTTAATGAACTCACTTCGATTTTTCTTACGCCGGAAGAATCTACTTTGCCGTTAAATTCAATCTCACAATACTTGTAGTATAGAAAAGCTTTTATCTTGTCTTCTTTGTCGTGGTATCGTCCGTCAAGGGAATCAAATATAATCATGGAAGGTACAGGCATTCTGGCAGTATTCTTTTTATCTGGTCCGACTCTGCAATGTATAACGACAGGGGCTCGATTGATTAAAATACCCTTATATACGTTTTCCAGATGTTTTCCTGCAATTACTTCAGTCTGTTCTTCACTTATTCCCCGCTCCTTCATTTCATATTCTGTATCCAAATCGATAAGATGCTGCATAATGTCCGCAAATTTCGGATCAAACTGAGTACCGGATCCTTCAATGAGTTCTTCCCTAACCTTCTCCTGTGGAAGAGCATCACGATAACTTCTCTTGGATGTCATGGCATCATAAGAATCAGCTACAGCCATAATACGGGCAATTTCCGGTATATCGGTGCCCTTAAGCCCCATAGGATATCCCTTTCCATCATAACGTTCGTGATGAAAATACGCACCTAAACTGATATACGGAAACTCGGTAATACGCTGTAAGATCTGGTCACCCAGTATAGGATGCTGCTTTATAATTGCATATTCTTCATCCGTAAGCTTACTGTCTTTGTTGATAATATTTTCGGGTATCCCTATTTTTCCTACATCATGAAGAAGTGCTGCATAATAAATTTCTTCACATTCCTTAGGACTCTTGCCTGCTTTTTCTGCAATCATTCTTGAATACTGGGCAACTCTTGAAGAATGTCCATGCGTATATTTATCTTTAGCTTCAATAGCCCCAACAAGAGCCATTGCAGTTTGTTCGAAAAGCATCTTTGAATTCTTGTTCTGCTCTTCTTTCTTAAGTATGTTCACATAGAAAGTTATTATTACATACAGAACAAATCCTACGATGAACAACCCGGCTATGGAATCAAAATAGTTACCGGCCCTTGAATATTCAGTAACAAGATCCGGCTTATAATATCCCGCAACCCAGCAGGCTGTAAGAACAAGAGCTTCCAAGGCCAGCATGATGAATTTGAATTTGCCTTCAAGTATCATTGCAATATACAACGTGCCTAAAAGCAGCCAGATGGGAGTGCCGCCCTCTGCGCCTCCGTTAGAAAAAAACATGACCGGAAGAAATACGAATATAACCATGACAGATATTAAACCGCGCGCAAATTTTACATGTTTCTTCTTAAATACATAGACTACATATATCGTGAATAAAATCGCACCAACTATGGTCGCAATTGTAGCCGACAGAGGCTCCCTCATAATTAGTCCGGCAGGAATGGCCAGATACAGAGCTGCAAGCATAACGGAGGAAAATAAAACAAAGGTTTTGGACTTTATATCCATTGAAGAGTCTGAGTCATAATCTTTCAAAAAACTGTGGAAACGTTTTATTTTCTTAAACATAACTCAATCCTTCTCACAATTTCCTGTTACAAAAAAAGAATTACGAATATATGGAAATTATAACACAGAATTCTAAAATCTTCTATTTTTTTATTGAAAGATGCCTCTCGGAATGATGTCTGCTGGAATCTATGGCGTTTCTAAGTGAAGTTTTATCCGACTCGTTTCCTTTGTGTTTAACACCGAATCAATGATTTCGATATTTTCATCATACTGAAAAGAATATTTCCCGGTCATTTGAAGCGATTTGATTTTTGCATTTTTCACTTCAAAGAAAGTATTATACTATCAGTTTTCTTATCTTTTGCCAGTATTAACTGCGGTAAATTTTTTTATCTCATCAATATCTTCTATATCGAGCACATTGTAACCGGCCTCTATGCACAGCGATGCAAAAAGTCCGTGCCTGGGAATTTTATTTCCGGAAAAAGTTCCGTCATAAATCTGCTTAATTCCGCAGGAAGGGCTTCTGCTCTGTAGAATTATCAAATCAGGATTTTCTTTTTTTACAATTTTAAAAGCCTTTTGTGCACCCGCCTCAAATTCCTGTGTGACATTTTTGCCTTCTCTGTTTATAACCTCGCCTTTTACAATTTCTGCAGAAGAGCGCGGAGTTGGAAGTCCGCCTAAAACTTCCGGGCAGACCTTAACAACCTCATGCGCCTCCAAAAAGTCCACCAGCCTGGCATTAAGATTGTTTCCACCGTTGTATTTGCAGTTGTCGCCTGCAAGACAGGCACTGAGTAAGATTTTCATATAATTTCCCAATTTACTGTTTGTTCATTATACTTGATATGGCAATCTCTGTTCCTAAGTTCATTCTTTTCACCAAGTAGCAAATTACGAAAGTTGACTTTTTCAAATTTTTAATGAATTTTTTGATGAATTTTGACCATCCTTTTAAAATTTCTGCGCATTTCCGCAATTATTTTAACTCTATTCCCATAGAAACCATCTCTTTAAGCTTGAGTCCGTTTTTAGCACCGCTGCCGTTCGGATGATTGTTAAAGTACACCTGCACTTTCTTACCTTCCCTTACTGCTGCCTTTATTATAGGAGCAAACTGGGACAATTCATCTTCCGAATAATCATAACAATAGCGGGCACTGCCGTTGTGAGATTCCGCGGCAGCATATGTCGCTTTCGCGCTGTTTGCATGAGTGGAAATTATTGACGTTTGCGCCTTCGGCACATGCGCGTACCAGGCATTTGCATTTCGGCCGTGGAGGCGGATGTAAGCGTTGGTGCCGATAAACGGTGTGTATGTGGTTTCGACAGGCCCGACCACCGCATTTGGTGAATTCTTGGCTTCGCCCCTTCGACCAGACCCGCCGACTGCGCTCAGGGGCCGCTCAGATTCAACAGGTTCAACCCATGCTGACTCACTCACCACAGGCCCGACCATCCCATACGGCAGGTTCTTAAGCTGCGGCATGTCGCAGAACACAAGTCCTGCATTTCGTTTTTCAAGCCCTTCAAAAACACTTTCCTTAATCCATTCGCGGTGCCGGAATTCTATCAGTGTCGGGTATCCTTCAAACTTCTGAATCAGGTTTGCAAGGTAGATGCGGTTATCGTTTGTGTAATGAAAGCTTTCCGGAAGCTGAAAAAGCACTGCAGAAAGTGCGTCTTTTCCCTGAAGCGGAGTGAGCGCAGTTTTAAAATCCTCTGCAGCAGTCTGCCAGGTTGAATCAATTTCGTGTGTCAAAAGTCTATTTGCTTTTACGCTGAACTGGAGCTTTCCTTCGCTGCGTTCGTAGAATGAATAAAGACGTTCTGCTGTCGGCATATTGTAAAACGTATTATTCAGCTCCAGTGCATTGAACTGTGTTGCATAAAACTTGAGAAAATCTTTGCGTTTCAAATCCTGCGGATAAAATACGCCCTTCCATTCAGGGTAATCGTATCCGCTGGTGCCGATTAAAAGGTTTGACATCCCACCAGCCCTATTCTATTTCCAGAATGTTTATCTTTTTTTCTTTAGCAGGAATACATACACTCCACCTGATACAATACTGTCGAAAGCGTTTCCGATACCAAAGAGCAAAGCTATTTCCATTAAAGTCGGTGTCCATACGCCAGCCAAATACATTCTGTTTATCATTAAAAGGTAAATTGCGGTTAAACAAGAGAAAAAACTGCGGCATCATTTTTCTAAATTTCAGGATTTAATTCTTTCTGCTACTTTTAACGCCAGTTCAAAGCAGTCTATCTGATTGGATTTTTCGATATCTGTACCAAGACTACCCCGCGACCAGCTTGAATCGCTTAATAAATCTCCGCCAAATAAGAACTGATACAAATCTAAGTGTCTATAGTTACAGACTGCCTGAAGTCCGGAGCATTCCATTTCAACACAAATACAGCCTTCAGCCTTACGCGCATTTTTATTATTTAATGTTTCCCTGTATATGGCGTCTGTAGTCCAGGTTTTTCCAACAACATAACTCACCTGCAGGTCAGTCAAAATTTCAGCCAGCTCTTTTGATTTAGAAACCTCTATATAGTTTCCCGCTTTTTCAAAGTGATAGGAAAAACCTTCATCTCTGTATGCTTCTGATGGTACAATAATCTTCCCGCTGCATTTTTCTTCATCAAGAATTCCGCATGAACCAAAATAAATAAATTTTCTGACACCTGTAAGACATCTCACTTCGTCCAGAATTGTTCCTGCAACTGCCGACCCGATTGGAGACATGTAAAAAGCAAGTCCGTATTTTTCAAGCAGATAAACCGGAATCTTTCCATTTGCAGTAGCAGAATCTGCAATTTTCTTACAGCTGAACTGTTTAAGAACTTTTTCAAAAACCGCATGTGAAAATGTCACAATGCAAATGTCCGCAGCTTTTTCATGCACACCATAAAAAATCTCCGGTGTAATTAAAGCTTCAGATTTATTATCAAACGACTGTTCAATACTCATAACTATCTCCTCAGTTCATTGATTTCTGACAAAACTCCGCCTTTTCCGGCTTTAAGCCCTTCTTTAGCTCCGCCTTTTTCTCTATTCAGTCAAAATAAAATATGTCTTCAAACTTTTTATCAAGAGCAACGCACAAA
>JAEELR010000135.1 GCA_016282835.1 Treponema sp.
AACTGTATTAGGATAAAGAGTAAAGCCTTCGAATTTTTTGTAGAGTTCTGGATTCGCATCAAAGACTGGTTTAATAATATATCCGGTAGAGCGGTCCATCATTATTACCAGAACATTCTTTTGAGTTTTTGAAAGATTAATACATTTATCATTCTGAGGATTCAATGCTTCCGGTTTTTTATAACCATTGAAGAAGCTTTGAATCTGAAAAATATTAACCATTGAAAAACCAATCATAGAAATAAGGATTACAGAAGAAAGTCCTGCAATAATTTTGTTTGCCTGCTTTTTCAATAAGATATAAATCAAAACTAAGGCTGCCAGCATGGCAAGACAGTTAAGAATAAAGTCTTTTACAGAAGGGAAAAATCTTTTATGTTCAGTAAATTCAATTTCAGGTAAAACAGTTCCGTAGTTTCCCTGGAAAGCAAAGTTGTTTAATAATCCTATTACAAGAATAGATAGGGCAAGAACAGAAAAAACAGTCTTTGTTTTTTTACCAAATAGAAAGTAAAGACAAATCGGCCAGAAAACAAAAAGTCCAATAGCCTGCATTAATGAGTTGTATAAAAAGTAGAGCGGGCTTGTGTAAGAATCAATATAGCAGAATTCCTGTGGAGAAGAAGTCATAAGAAGTGAAGGAATTACAATACCACAAAGAATTGCAAGTGCAACTGAAGAAGTCAAAAAGAGTGAGAAAACGAATTTCTTATTTTCAATATATGGTGAAAAAAGCTTAGTGAAAAAGCCTCTTGTATATTTAATGATAAAAGGAAGAAGAATAAGTCCTGCATCAATCAGAATGAAAATTGTAATTCTGTCGAAGCGTTTAATAAGCAGATAAATAATACAAAGTGTCAGGGCTGAACAACAGGAAATATAAAAAACTTTGAGCGGATTCTTTAATTTATAGAAAATGTTTTTGATAAGAGAAAAAACATTATTCATTGTCCAGTAAAGAACAAGTCCGCTTGGTGAATTATAAAGCAGCACCAGGAAGAAAAGAGCCATTGCATAAATCTGAGCCTTCTCTTTAAATGCAAAACCTTTTGTATAAATTGCACCGGCAATAATGTTGATGATTGTCATGGCAATTGGAAGAACATTTATACCAAAGCCTGCAATTGTAAACATTCTGTCTGGAGCACCCATATCTTTGATAAAGAAAAAAGATTTACCAATTAAAGAAGCATTATTAGAAAGAAAATTATAAGCGGCAATAAAAAAAGGAACCTGAATCAAAAGCCCAAAAGAGGAGCGCAGTGCCATCATCGGATGATAGTGATTCTGCTTATAAAAGGTTGTGAGCATCATATACTGCTCATCACCCTTGAAGGTAGTTTTGATTCTTTCAATTCCAGGCTTGAGCTTTGTCTGAGTATCTCTTTCCAGCTGCTGCCATTTTTCTGCAACTGCATAAAGCGGAAGACATAAAAGTGTAATTGTAATGCTTATTCCTATGACAGAAATTCCAGTGTTGCTGAAAACGCTGCTGAAAAGCTCGTAAGAGAATTCAACAATTTGATAAAGAGGATATATAATAATCAGATATAACGCATGTAACATAGGCTTAGTTTATTTGTGGTCCTTTATCCAGTTGCAGATATATTGGGTATAGATTTCATTATATGGTGTTATCATATGCCCAAAACAATCAGAGAAATTTGTTGTTTCAGATATTCCAGGAAAATATTTTTCATCTGTAGTATCAATGTAAGGAATATTATATTCAGCAAAAAAAGCTCGGCTTACGGCAACAGCTTCCTTTAATTCAGGATGAACTTCATAAATACATTCAGGAATAGGGCAGGAAATAACATAAAAGTTTATTCCATGTTTTTTGCAATAGTCCTGAATTTTAAGAAAATACTCTTTGTCGTTCTGCTGGATTTCAGTTCCATAAACCCGGTTTACAGCCTGATCATAATTCCACTTGGAATTTGTTTTTAGGGTTTCCAGATTTATTGGAGTTGAGGAAGCCATAGTTTTGTCATCAACAATTTTCTTTCTTGATTTAATAACCTTTGGAATTTCTGTTATGTTTTCCGGGAAGGAAGACCAGTCAAAGAAAGTTGATGTATATCTTTGTTCCATTACATTCTTAAAAACAATCTTCTGCAGCTCAGGGTTACCATTCATATCAGCAAAAAATTCACGGTATAATTCTTCTGAATGTGGATAGATATAGGCAGGAAGCTGGAAGTTCTGCATAATATCCCAGCCGGCGACTACAGTTTTTACATTATGAGTATGAGCTGCATCAACAAGAAGATAATAAAGACTTTCCGGGTAAGACCCCTGTGGTGCCAGAAGACCGCAGTATTGTCCCAGATTTTTTTCAATAACTTCTGGAACAAAGCCGTCATTTTCAAGAGAATTTCCTAATACAAGAAAATCTATGTTTTTTGTAATTCTATGATAGCGTACAAAACGTTCATTGAGTGATGAAAAAGGGTAGAGCAAAAAAGTCATGACTCTGGAACAGCAGACAAGTACGAGACAAAAGATTATTGCTTTCAGAATTTTTGAAACTTTAGAACTGAGCATAAATGAACCCCACCATGTTTGCGGCCTGGAAGAAAGGTACGCTCAAAATAAGGGCAAGGTAAATTGCCCAGCGAAGAGGAAGTGCCAGCTTTGAAATTGCAAGTCTTACATCTACTCCCTTTTCTTTTACGATACTTATGATAAGCAAGATAAAGGTAAAAAGACCTACAGTGTAAAGTGTTAACTGACTGAAGGTATCAAATTTCCAGTTACTGATAAGTGCTCCATTATTAAAGCTGAAGAGCTGCTTGAGCATTGAAAAGCTCATATGTAAATCGGTAACATCATCGAAAGCCCAGCCGATATTTATCAGAATAAAAGTACGGAGCATTCTGAAAGCCTTCCAGACTTTGCTTTCAACCTGGATGTGGAAGAGCGTAATCAGCTTTTCAAAAAGAGGCTTAAAGAGAATGCCAAGAACTATGAGTAAGCCATTATATAAACCGTAAATAATAAAATGCCATTCAGCACCATGCCAGACACCGACAATAAAAAATACCAGAAGGTTTCCTATACAGGCTGGAATTAATTTTCCTGCAGTTTTATTGATTTTGGAAAGAAGCTTTCCCATCTTGTTTGTGAAATCAGAAAGATTGTATGGATAGAATACATAATCCTTCATCCAGGTACCAAGAGTGATATGCCATCTTCGCCAGAACTCTCCGATTGACTGACTGAAAAATGGCTGACGGAAATTTTCTGTAAGCTTAATTCCCATAAGCTCAGAAACTCCGATTACAACATCCATGCCGCCAGAAAAATCAGCATATAATTCAATTGAATAAAAGAGCAGCCCAACCAGAGTAATGTACCATGGAAGCTTTTCATAATTTCCAAAAATATAGGTTACGACTTCTGTAGCACGGTCAGCAATTACAAGCTTTTTAAGGAAACCCCATAAAATACGCTGCATTGCAAACTGAGTATTCTCTAAAGAAAAATGATGTTCAGTCTCAAAAAACTGTGGACGAAGTTCATCATACCGGCTGATAGGTCCCTGAAGAATAGAAGGAAACCAGCTTACATAAAGTGCATAATGAAAAAGATTTTTTTCTGCTTCATATTTTCCGTTATAGACATCCAGCATGTAGCTTACAACCTGGAAGGTATAAAAAGAAATACCAAGAGGCAGAATAAAATTAAATAAACTGATATTTGTTTTGAAAAGTGAATTAATGTTTATTACAACAAAGTTTGTATATTTAAGAATTGCAAGAATTGCAAAGCAGGCAATTACTCCAAAGGTAGCATATCGTTTTTTGATTTTGTCATAATGATTGCGGATTTCTTTGCGTTCTGCTTTATCTTCTGTTGCACTTCTTTTTTCTTGGCAGACAGCCGCAATTGAAGAAAATTTTCTGGCAGCAAGATAACTTATAAGCGTTGAAGCAATAATAAAAACAAGGGCTTTAACATTATTCAGAGCATAAAATATATAACCTGAACAAAGAAGAACAATCCACTTAAATTTTTGTGGAACTGCATAATATACAACAGCAGTTAAGAGGAAAAAGAGAACAAAGCCGGTTGAAACAAAAGACATAATTACTGAAGCTTCTGAACCATTGCCCAGAGATTTTCTGCAGAATTAAAATTTACAGGGTTAATATCAACTGGTGTGATTTTGATATCGAAAGTATCCTTTAATTTATTAACAATCTGTACGATATCAAAAGAATCAAGAATTGCGTTATCAATAAGACCTGTTTCTGTCGAAAAATCAACATCAGGTTTTACTTCATTTAATATTTCTAATAATTCGTCCATAATATTCCCCCAAATTATGAATTCAGTTTATAGGTTTCTTCAGATTTTCGCAATACAGTAATTGACTGCCCATCGTCACACAATACAAGAGGCAGCGGATGACTTAAAAATAAATAGATGCCTTCAGTAATCGAATAGGCTCCAATGTCATCAAAAACAAGCAGATCGCCTATAGAAGGTGATTTAAGAGGCAGCTGTCTAAGAACAATATCGGCAGTGGTGCAGAGGGAGCCGGCTATTGTGTAGTTTTCAGGTTCAGTCGTGCTATTGTTTTTTGCTATGTGTTCCAGCTTTGGAATTCTCATTCCCATCATCTGGCCGTAATAATTGATATGATTGATTCCACCATCAATTATACAGTACTTGTTTTTATCATCTCCTTTGACATCCATAATTTTTGTAACATATTTGCCGCAAGGAGAAGCAATGTAGCGTCCAAGTTCAATTACATAATTGAACTTGGAATCTTTAATCAGATTTGAAAAATCTTCAAGGGCAGAGTAGTTTGTTTTTTCATTCTGATTTGAGAAGTACTCGTAAGGAAGCCCTGGACCATATTCAATTTCAATATTTTCTAAGCCGAAGTCTGCCTGTAGTTTTTTACAATAATTTTCAATGAAAGAAATTTCTTCTTCGATAGTTTTAAACTTCTTTTGTGTTCCTGTAAAAAAATGAATTCCACGGATTTTTATAGAAGGCTGCTTTTGAATTTTAGTAATACAGTCAGCAAGATCTTCTTCACTCATTCCAAACTGATTACCGCCGGTAAGTCTTAGAATTACATTCTGCTCATGATTATTATTTTCATGGACGGCATCCAGAAGATAATTGCAGTGAGCAGGGGATTCCAGAGTGATTGTATTTACCTTTAAGGAATAAGCTCGCTTTACATCTTCTGCTGTTTTTACAACGCCGGAAAAAACTATTTTATCAGGTGAGAGTCCGATTTTTTCGCAGATTGAAAGCTCGCCTGGAGAACATACTTCAAAAAGAATATCCTGATCCTTCAAAAAATCAGTAAGAAAAGCATTTGCTTTAATTGCATAGCAAAGCTTTGCATTTTGAGGAAGGCGTTTTTTAATTTCTGCGATTCTGTTTAGTGCATCTTTTTTATTAAGCAGATAAAAAGGGCTTCCATATTTTTGGGCAAGTGAAGAATAATCAGTCATTTGCAACCTCCCTCAGAGCACGCTTGTCAATTTTTCCATTTTTAGTTAAAGGAAATTCTTTTATGAAAATAAAATCAGAAGGAACCATATAAGCAGGAAGTGTAGTTTTTAGTAAAGTTACAATTTCTTTTTTATCAGTTTCTTTTCCGATGTAAAAGGCTGTAATTTTATTATCTTCAAAAATACAGCAGGCACGGGTTATGTTGTCATGTTTTGAAATTGTGTTTTCAATTTCGCCCAGTTCAATTCTGTGGCCCATGTGTTTGATTTGTGTGTCTTTACGGCCTACATAATAATAATTACCGTCATCTCCCAGAGTGGCCAGATCGCCTGTTTTATAAATTCTTTCAAAAGTATTTTTATTCAAAGGATTCTGTACAAAAACTTCTGCTGTTTTTTCACTGTTATAGTATCCTAAAGCAACGCAGGTTCCGCTTACACAAACTTCGCCTTCTTTATTACATTCAGTAATCAGATTATCATTTTCATCAAGCAAAAGAATTCTTTCATTAGGGAATGGAAGCCCCATAGGAATACCTTTTGAATAAGAACTTAAATCTGCATCCTTTGGGATCCGGAAGTAGCTGCAGTTGCAGGTGATTTCTGTAGGTCCGTAGAGATTTATGTATTCTGCATCCGGAACAAACTTTTTCCAGATTTTAAGCTGCTTAATAGGCATAACTTCACCGGAGAACATTATCATTCTGAGCTTCGAAGGAATCTTATAATCAAAACCATCCATTGAAGAAACAAGGCATAAGGCAGAAACTGCCCAGATAAGAACTGTGATGTTACGGGCTTCAAGATAATCAAGCAGCATAGTATTGAAAGAAAAGTACATTTTAGGAACGAGATGAACTGAAGCGCCTGTAAATACTCCGGAAAAAATATCCTTAACAGAAACATCAAAATCAAAAGGAGCCTGATTTGCAATATTGTCTTCTGCTTTAATTCCAAAGATTTCTGTAAAGCAGGAAATAAAATCAATTACAGAACGATGAGAAACAACAACGGCCTTTGGTGTTCCTGTTGAGCCTGAAGTAAAATTTGCATAAACAGGATCTGTATCAATAATTGCAAGACGGCGTTTATTGTCGTAATCAGCTGCCGGAGCCGCTTCAAGCTCGTTATAAAAAAGTGGTTTAATATTCAGACCTGAAAGCTTTTTCTCAAAGCGTTTGTCTGCAATAATATTTTTAACTTCCAGAGTTTCAATCATAGAGTTTAATCTTGGGTCAGGAAATGTTGAATCAAAATAAGAATAGAAGCAGCCGGCATAAAGGGCACCGAAAAAGTATTCCAGAGTGGTCACACTCTTTTCAATCATAACCGGTACGGCTTTTCCAGGCTCAAAATATTTTGAAATTATTGCAGACTTTTCTTTTGAATGTTTTACAAAATCACTCCAGGTAACGGAAGCGTTTACATCTGCAAAGGCAGTTTTGTCAGGATATTTTGCTGCGGTTTCTTCAAGATAATCAAGAATTGTATATTTCATTACTTTAATTTTATCCTAAATGTTTAAGTATTTCCATATATTGCAAGGCAAGCTCTTCTGGCTTGTAGTTTTCTGCCAGAGTCTCGGCGATTTTCTGCAGGTGATCCGGGCTGTCTGGCTCGGTGAGTTTATTGAGAATTAAATCGGCAAGTTCCCTCTGGTCCTGTGGGTTTTCTACGTAATTGCAAAGGCCCATTGTGGCTTCGTGGAGCGAGGTTTCTTTTGTGGAGATGACGGGAATCTGGCAGATGGCAGCTTCCACCGGAGTACGGCCAAAGCCTTCGAAAAGAGAAGGGGTAACAAAAAGTCTTGCATGAGTTAAAAGCCAGTTACGCTCTTCATCTGATACACGGAATAAAAGCTGGACACGGTTAGAAAGTTTGTTTTGATTTATGAAGCTCTGCATTTCATTCCAGACAGCATCGTCTTTATAACCGCCGCAAAAAACAAGAGAAAGCCCTGTCTTATCTTTTATCAGATTAAAGGCTTTAAGCAGTGTCATTGGATTTTTTTTGTCTATATAGGCATTAAGATCCAGAATGTAAGATTTTTCAGACAGATTTGGAATTATACTTTGTTTTGAAATATCAAAAACAATTGAGTTTGGAATCTTTGTGATTGAAGCAGCCTGGGCCGGTGTGAGTTCAAAGGTTTTTATGATATCTGATTTAGTATAATCTGAAACTGTAGTGAGATGGCAGTTTTCATCCTTTATAAAAGACCAGCCAGCTTGTCCATTTCTGTGAACAGGGTAAATATCATGAATAGTGCAGAGCGAAGGAAGAGCAGTTTTTACAAAAGTGTAATCTACACAATAAGGAAACCATATAGAATTAAAGCCGCCTCGTTTTATAGCCTTCTTAAAAAGACCAAACCTCTTAAGATATTTTGTTCCCTTAAAACGTCCGCCTGTTAGCCGGTTAGCAATTGAAAGTGGCCAGAAGCGTAAAACGCAAAGCTTGTATTGTGGAAACCGCTGACGGAAAAAATCTTCATGATTGTAATTCACAAGCAGGGTAAACTGATCTGAAAGTCCCAGCTTTACAAATGCATCCAGAATATCAGCTGTAAAAATCGAAGTAGAAAGAGAAAGCTTTTTTGCTGCCGCTTCGTTATGCCCGAAAAAGGTACAATCAATTGCTGTGGTCATTTTGATAACTTATCCGAAATTTTATTTTTAACACTTCCTATTAAAAGGAATGCAGTTTCATGTTTTAAAATTAATTCAATAATAGCATAGACAGCTGCACCACAGAAAGCGGAAACTGTAACTTTAATCCAGTCACTTTCAATATTGTTGAATAATAAATAGATAACAATATACATAACAGCTGATCCCAGAAGGGCTTTAACAAAATTAATTAAATTACTTTTGTTTTTAATGTACTTCCAGGAAGGAAATATCTTTACTAAAGGAATTGTCAATTCAACAAGTAAAGTTGCAAGTCCCGCACCAAAAACTCCCCACTTTTTTATAAAGAAATAGTTTAATGTTACATTAACAGTTAAAGCTGCAAGCTGTGCATATAACATAAACTTTTCTTTTTTAATTGGAATTAAAATTACATTTGAAACAAAAGAATTAAAACTTAGAAAGATGATTGTTAAAGCAAGTAATTTCATAGTAGGTGCAGCAGGCAGATAATTCTCACCACTGAAAATTCTAATTAATGGTTCACACAAAAATATAAGCCCTAAAGTTGCTGGTATACTGAAGAAAAAGGATAGATCAAAAATCCTGTTAATGATTTTATTATATTCTTCAATTTTATTATTCTCCAGATAATAAGAACTTCTTGGCATAAAGCTTGAAATTACAGAGGTGATTAAATCCTTTACCATGCTGCTTAATTTTACAGCAGCAACATAAAAACCAACGGCTGCATTAGTTAGTAAGAAACCCAGCATGAGGGTATCAATAATATCATTGATCTTGCTTGCAAAAGATGTACCAAAAAATGTAAACAATGGTTTTAGGTGTCTTTTAATTGCAAGTGGTGTTTTAGTAAATACATTTATAAATTTTCTTGAGTATATTAAATTAAAAACATTTGCTCCGACATTTGACAGAACTCCAATACCCGCATAAATCAGATAGTCATCTTTTGTCTTAACAAATGTAAATAGTAAAATCAGACTGACTACCTGGAAGAAAGTGTGACGGAGAGTTATGTATCCGAATTCTTCTTCAGCTGTATAAAGCCAGTCCATACCAATAGTGATGAATAAGATTTTTGTACTGCAGATAATTAAAAGGACTCTATAATCTGCATATTTAGGAATAAAAAATATAGCGGCAAAAAAGAGCAGATAGGCAATTGCAGTTGAAACAAAATTTATTGAAAGAATTTCTCTTGCAAGTTTTGATAATTCATATTTATTATCTCTGACTCTTGCGGCTTCCCGGGCTGCGTAAGTTGCAATTCCTAATTTTGCCAGCATAGTAAAATATTCAACAGTAGAGTTTGCAAAATTTACACATCCAATTCCTTCAGGTAAAAGAACTCGTGATGCATAAGGAAATGAGATAATCGGAAAAATGATACTCATAAATGCTTTTAATAAATTGAAAAACGCATTCTTTTTTAATGATTTCTGTTTCATTTATTTTAAGCCTCTATTTTCCTGAAAGAATTTATCATACGGGAATATGCTTCCTTTAATCCGATTTTTGCAGACCATCCAAGTTCTGATATTTTTTCAGAAGATAAATTTAATAAAACATCGGGAGCAAAATTGTTCTTTTCCTGAATATCAAAAATAACTTTGATTTTGTCTTTTGCAATTTCGTGTGTAATCATTTGTGCAGTATCTTTTATAGAGCAATATGTTTCTTCATTTGCAATATTATAACTTTTGCCATTTTCTCCATTTTTAAGAATCGTAAGGATTCCTGAAATTGCATCAGTCGTATATACAACAGGTCTTTTTGTTGAACCTGTTGTCTTAAGAATTATATCTTTATTTTCAATTATGCTTCTGGCAAACATTGCTGTTACTCTGCTGTCATTGTAATCAATTCCAGCTCCAAGAGTTTGAGCTAATCTTGCTGATTTTACCGGCACATTATATTCACTTGCGAAACAGGTACAAAGACATTCACAGATTCTTTTTCCCTCTGAATAACTGCTTCTTGGAGAATGAATATCAATATAGCCTAAATCATTTTCAGTTACAGTTTTAATATCTGGATCAGTAATTCCGTAAACTTCCATGC
>JAEELR010000014.1 GCA_016282835.1 Treponema sp.
ATTAGTAATGAAAATAGATTTTATAATGTAGGTTCTGCAGAAGGACAAAGTTTTAATGGTTTTTATATTGATTATGGGCGAGGAATAAGTAAAATTTATAAAAATAATAATTTTTATAGAATGGAACTTTCATATGAAGAACTAATTCCAAAATCAACTGTAGTTTATGAATTTATTCCTGTAGAAAAAGGATTAATTGTAGATAGAGCTTATTCTTCTATTGAACCAACTATTGTTGGAGTAGAAGTAAGAGAGGGAAAACAAACAAGAATAATACCTTTTGAAAAATTAAATGAATGGTTGAAAACACAAAAGGGTAACTATGAAGTAAAAGAAGATGGTAAATTATATAAAAATGGAATAATTTATTCTAGAAAAATAGTAGAAAACGAAAATGTTCGAGGGAGTGTTGCAAGATTAAAATCAGGTCATTGTGTTTGTCCAACTTCTGAAAATAGATTAGAAGAAATTAGTAAGTTTTTTATTAAGCGACCAACAGGAGAAACAGAATTAGAAATAGAAATACCATGGGCATATAATCATATTACAGAAGATGGGAGTATTTACGATTGGACATTCGGAAATTATGGAGAAATGTATGCGTTAGTAACTCCAGAATGTAAGTATTCAGAAGGAGAATGGTTTCCAAATTTCACAAAAGGAAATGCAGAGTTAATAGCAGTACGTAATTACTTAAAATATTTCGGCATTTTAAATGACGACCGCATCCGTTTACGAAAAGGACCAGGTACAGACACCGAAAGTCTTGGAACATATCCTGTAAAAACAGGTTTCCGTATTTTGGAAGATTCTGGTGTAAAGCAGACAATAGACGGCCAGACTTATACATGGATAAAAGTTCGTCTGCTGGACGGCACGGAGGGCTACTTTTTCGGTCAGTACGTCCAGAACCTCTACGACGGTCCCGGCACACCTCTTCCCTGGCCTAATGTGCCAGACTGGGACTAAGACCTGTTTTGGTGTACACTGGAAAAGTAACCAGCCTACGCCGGATTGTAAGGGCGTGCGAAAGCACGTTCTGTAGCGCAGCGGAAGAATGAAACCCTGAATAGCCGGGTAAAAAAGCTCCTGTATACCTGCGAAAAAACTTTTAGTTTTTCCGCAAGAGGAAAGCACCGGTGAAAAATAAAATGCCGTCCAGAAAATACGAAAGTATCAGCTGGCTTGGAAAAGATAGAGAGATGATATCCAGAAAAGATGTATTTGATTTGACACCTGCAGATTCAAAGATTGAAATACAGGGAATGAAAGAAAGTACACAGAAAAACAAAGATAAGTGGAGGTTTATTCCAAATACCGGAGAGTATCTGATGCTAAGCGGAATAAAATTTACGGGGAAAAATGCACTGGGAATAGAGCTTACAGGCAGAAGTTTTGAAGTAAATTTCTGTGGAGCCGCGGACCGGGATTATCAGGCAGAAAATACATCAGGAAACATCCATAATAATACCGCGGGCAGTTTTGAAGTGGCCTTTTTCGATAAAAATGATATGAAAGTTGAAAATGGAACAATAACGCAGTTACCGGAAAATAAAGCTGTTTATGAATACAGAAAAACAGACGGAAAAGATGCTGCTTCATTTCTGGTAAACACCAGCGGAAAACTGATTTATTCAGGAGGAACAGGCGGCGGTCCTGTAAAGATTGGAATCAGGCCGGTAAGCAGTGCACAGGCATATCCAGGTGATGATCTGTTGCTGCAGTTTAAGATAAAAGGCTCTGAAGAAAAAATCCAGACTGACAAAAAAGACTACATCGCGGTTTATGACAAGTAGATGCTGTGGAGGGCAAACCTGTATATAGATGAAGGAGTAGAAGACTGGAATAATGCACACCCGTGGAACGCACCTGCAAGTGGAAGTACAGGCGGGCCTGCATGGAGGGATGACGACGGCACGCAGACAGCTGACCAGCGATGGGGGAATAACGACTGGAATAAGGTGGTTAAATACAATCAAATTGATGCTTCTGTAGAATCTGAATCGGCTTCAAATGGCGGACAGATTTCAATCAGTTCATGGTCAAGATTTGTTGGACCAAATAATGAATGGGATGTATATAATTCAGTGGCATATGGATATGGCTGTGGTGATAAACTTGAGGAATTTAATAAAGGATTGATGGAACAGAGTGCAGCAATGTCACAAATGAAAGAAAATAATCCAAATTATCCTCCGGCTGGTACTTTTACAGAAGGACAGACAACAGCTCCAGATTCAGACTGGAAATATTATATTTTCCCGGCAGATACGAATCAATATAAATATGGAAACCAGAAGTTGTTAGGAAAAGAACCGTCAGCATTTTATAAAAGGACAGCAGAAGAAAAAAAGGTAAAAATTCCAGGGTTCAGTACTTACTGGCTTTCGAAAAATGAATATAATTCAGCGCAGTGTAAATATACCTTAGGAATTGACTGTTCAGGATTGGTACATAGAAGTTCTATTTATGAGGATTCGAAATATGCAACGACAAATAAAACAATTCATGAGATTAATGCAAAAATGGTTATGGGTAAAAAGTATTCTTATACTAATGCAAATAATGAAGCAGTTTATGTTGTAGAAACTAACCCAACATATTCAATTCCACTTTTTGCAGCATCTGATACGAATAAATGGATTCTAAATTCTCAAGGGGCACTAACTGATAAAGAAATAGAAAAACGCGATAAACAGCGAATTATACTTTCACATGCAGTACCAGGAGATATTCTGGTTAATGATGGTCATGTTGTATTTATTCAGAACCTGAATTACCCGGATGACAGTATGCTGATTACTGATTTTAATCAGGTGGATGTGATACACAGTACAAGTGGAATCGAGAATCAGTTTAATACTTGGAAAGTTCACAAAGGAACCTGGTTTCAAATTCATGCAGATAATGAAAAGAACTCCACATATCAGCTAAGAAGATTAAAAATTACGGAGGAATAATATGAAGAAGAAAATAGTATGTTTATTAATTTTTATTAATACTTTGTTAAATGCTTTTTCACAGAATATTGAAAAAATAGGAAATAATGAAACAATTAAATATATAAGTTATGAAGCTGCACAAGGCAGCTATCCAACAGGAATGTATGTTGATGAAGTTACTTATGAAATGACGTGTTATAATCCTGCAGAGGAAACATATTCAAATATTAATTTAAATAATTTTAATAAAAATGTTGTAAAGGATTATTCAGGAAATATTCCTTATTTACCATCTATACGAAAGATAGGAAATGATTTTTGGGGAACGGGATCAAGTGGAATCAGTTATATAATAAATGGAGCATATTATAAATATATAGAAAATGTCCAATCCGGCATCAGCTTCATCCTGAAAAAGGGGAGCGGATATATAGTCTATTATGTAGATAAAAACGGTATCCCCGGCGCCGTTGATACAGAAGGAAAAATCTATACAAACAAAGAAGCAGTAGAATATCTCAAGCAGTATGATTCAGATAAATATGAAGAAAGTCTTTTGCGTGCAGAAGAGCTTGGATTAAAAGAATTATTTGGAAAAGCAGAAGTATTGGTGTGGGGAGAAACTTATTATTCTACGAATGAAAAATACAACGAATATTATGGAAAATATTTATATAAATTTCCAGAATTGATTCAATATGACAATAATGGATTAGGATATCAGTTTCATCAAGGTTTTGGAGCCGAACATTATTTATGCTGTTACAAAGGAAAAGACTGTTTGTTTTGGGTGGATGATGTAACAAATCAGTCAAGTGTAATTTCAGAAATATTAGAAAAGCGGTATGGACATTTTACATCCAGCTGGTACGTAGGCTTTGGCGGTAATATCTACTACTACATAGCCGGCGAAGAATACACCGAAGTATTCCGCATCCGCCGCACCTGGGGTGACCCGGACTTTTATGCCATGGCAATCAACGGCTACACCGAAGACGACTACGGAAAATATGTAAACGAAGTTCTTACAAAATTGAGCAAAGCAGACCTGCGCCTTTTACGCAACACAATCTTTGCACTTTATGGAGTTCACTTCAAAAGCGAAGACCTTGCAAAACATTTTGACAAACAGGTGTGGTACACTGATGAAGGAAAAAGTTCTGCAGAAGTCACCCTTCCAGACCACAGACAGAAGCTTGTAGAAATGATACAGAAGCTGGAAAAGTAACCAGTCCTGCGCCCCCGCTGTAACAGCCTGCTCAAATCTTGAGGGGGCTGTTGTTTTAAACTGAATTTTACTGAATCCTGATAGACAAATAAAGTCATAAATAGTGGTAGTCTATAATTGGATACTCATAATATAACATTAGATTAATATCTCCATTAGCGGAGGAAAATTTTTAATACGGTATTTTTCTATTAATTACGCCTGCTTAAAAGTATTTTGATTCAGTGAAAATGCCTTTAAAATTTCTATTTCTCAAAATTGGAAAAATGTTGATTTTGAGAAATAAATTGAAAATAATTTATTGCAATACTTTTATCTGTTCAACAGAAAGTCCACTGTACTCTGCAACTTTTTCTATAGGGAGTCCATCTTTCAGCATTCTAAGTGCATCTTCTTTAGCACGTTCGTTTTGTCCTTTTAGTATTCCTTCTGCATAAGCATCTTCAGCGGCTTCTTCGGCGTAAACTTTTTTGTCTATTTCGAAATCATAATTGGCTATTAACAAATTATTTACCTCCGTGCTCTTTCGTTTAAGGTA
>JAEELR010000136.1 GCA_016282835.1 Treponema sp.
CCTGGTCAAAAGAAACTAAAACCGGCAGCAAGAGTGATTTATCTTTTGTTCCGCCGGATAGTGTCTGGACTAAAGTAAACAGTGAAAGTGATGCGTGTATGGGAAGCCGCTGTCCTTTCCGTGAAAAATGCTTTGTAATGAAAGTAAGAAAAGAAGCAAGCGATGCAAATCTTTTGGTTGTAAATCATCACCTTTTGTTTGCAGACATTGAATCTAGAATGAGTGGTGTGGGGTATGAAGATACTGCAGTTTTACCGCCATATAAACGCGTTATTTTTGATGAAGCACACGGAATTGAAGACAGTGCCACAAGTTTTTTCAGCGAGTCTTTGACAAAGTTCAAGGTTACAAAGCAGTTAAATCTTTTATACAGACATTACAAGGGAAACAGGGCCGGATTTTTGGTTCAGTGCATGGTTCTTTCAAATATTCCTGATATCCTTGAAAAAACTATTTCTGCTATTGAAGACTTAAAGGATGCGCTGGTCGAATTAGATGATATAGGCTTAATGACTTTAGACACAGATTTTAATGCAAGAATCAGTTCACAAAATTTCAATAAGTTTTCCAGAGTTTTTTCCAGCATGAATAAATTTTCCCTGAAGCTGAATATTTTCTGTTCAGTTGTTCACGACTTACTTGAATCAATTGATGAAGATGATAAAGAGATTAAGTGCGTGTGGGAAACAAAAACTGTTTTAAGGCGGCTGGAAGATATTGCGACTTTATGTAAAAACTTTCTTGAATGGGAAGAGCATGAAGATACTGTGTTCTGGCTACAATATGTAAAGTTACCACCTAAAAAAGCAGGCGATGACTTTATTTCATTCGTGCAGTTTAATCAGACCCCGCTGGATATTGCTCCTTTAATGAACAAGGGTGTTTTTGAACCGTTAAATACAGTTGTCTGTACGAGTGCATCTTTACGAACTGATGGAAATTTCAAGTACTGGGCAAATAGAGTTGGTGTTTCTTTTGTAGAAGAGGAAAGGCTTTCACAGGGCGTTTTTGAATCACCATTTCCATATTCTAAAAATGTTCTTTTTGCTGTACCTAATGATGCGCCTTTTCCTAAAACAGAATATTTCCAGCAATATGTAGAAGCAACTGTCCCGAGACTGATTTTCGCTGCAGGGGGGCGGACTCTTGTTTTATTTACTTCTTATGATTCCCTAAAGCATACGTACAATAATACACGCACAAGCCTTCATAATGCAGGGCTTACGGTTTTAAAACAGGGTGATGATGACCGCTTCAGGATACTCGAAAAATTTAAGAGTGATGTTACAAGTGTTTTATTTGCGACAGACAGTTTCTGGGAAGGCGTTGATGTTCCCGGTGAAAGCTTAAGCCAGGTTATCATAGTAAAACTGCCGTTCTCTGTTCCGAATGATCCGGTGTTTCAGGCAAGAAGTGAAGCTATTGAAAAAAACGGCGGCTCTTCCTTTTTCCAGTTAAGTGTGCCGGAAGCAGTCATAAAATTCAGGCAGGGGTTTGGGCGTTTGGTTAGAAGAAGCTCTGATAAAGGCGTGATTACAGTTCTTGACAGGAGAATTGTCGAAAATGGATATGGAAAGATGTTTACCAAAAGTGTTCCTATGACCCGAAGAATGTATAATCCTTTGGAAGATATAATAAAAGCAATAGAAAAAATATTTGAAAACTGATAAATTCTTTCTATGACAAATTTTATTACGATAACAACATTGTTAGTGTCAATTTTTTTTCCGGCTTTAATGCTTTGTATAACTTATCCGTTCAGCAGGAGAGCAGCTTTGTTCTGGTCCGATTATATTTCTTCCAGGACAGCAAGGCTTTGTTTTGCAATCCTTAAAACATTTTGTAATTTTAGTTTAGATGCAGATTATAAGAGTAGAAAAAATCTTCCTGAGCAGTTTGTACTTTTATCCAATCATCAGAGTCTGTTAGATATAGTTGCTTTTTTTGTATATTTTTCTGATAAAAAAATTCGCTTTGTAGCAAAAGATGCTTTGGCAAAAGCTCCAATGGTTGGAAAGATGTTAAAGTCTCAGCAGCATTGTGTAATCCCTAGAAAGGGCAAGATTCAGGTTGCAATGAAAAATCTTGAGGTATATTCAAAGCGTGTTTTACAGTCAAAAGCAATTCCTTTAATTTTTCCTGAAGGAACACGAAGCAGGGACGGAAATTTGGGCAAGTTTCATCCTGCAGGCTTTAGAAAAATAAATGAAGTTACTCAGCTTCCAGTTGTTGTCTGTGCAATTGATGGTGGCTGGCAGATTGGAAATTTAAAGCAGGTTTTTTACAATTTGAAAAACGGCAAGTTTAAGATAAAAGTGCTGAAAGTGCTTGATTGTCCAAAATCCAAGGAAGATGAAATTCAACTTTTAGATGAAGCTCATGATTTGATGCAGAATCAATTGATTGAATGGCGAAAATAAAAACTTAAGGTAAAGATTTTATTCATTATCTTGACATATTATTTTAATTTTGTGTATTATACCCAATAATCGTTTTTAGTTTTGGAGGAAAGTCATGGCTGGAGCCAGTAAGAACTCTCGTACTACTGTTGCAACACAAAAATTTATCTGCCCGGATTGCGGTGGAGAAATTGTTATGAAGACAACATGTGAGAATGGAAGACTTAAGAATCTTGCAGAATGCCAGAAGTGTAAACGCACTGAACGCAGACCTAAGGATTTTAAATAATTGTCTTATTAAGAAGCTAAATAAAAGCTAAATAGTTTGTTTGGGGGGTATTCCTTTGTCAGTAAAGAAATCATCAGCAGAAAAAAGATACGCTCAGAGTGAAGTAAGACGTTTACGCAATAAGGCTGTAAAGTCTGAAGTTCATACTTTTGTTCGTAAGTATATGGATGCAGTTCAGAAAAAAGATCAGAAGCTTGCTGAAGAAGCTTTAAAAGTATTAAATTCTGAACTTGATAATGCTGGAAGAAAGGGTGTAATGAAGGCTAATGCTGTTTCTCGCAAAAAGAGCAGAATGGCAAGACTTTATAACGTTACATTCGCAGCAAAATAAATTAAATAAATACAGGTGTTGTTTTAATTATACGACACCTGTTATTTTTTTGTATTTTAGTATTAGGGATTTTTAATGGATTCAAAAAAAATTACAAGAATAGATCTTGTAGAAAAAGTAAGACTTAATACAGAATATGAAAAACAAGAAATACAAGAAATAATTGAAGAGTTTCTAATTCAACTTAAACAATCCTTGAAAGAAAAAAATAAAATTGAATTAAGAGGTTTTGGCACTTTCGATTTTAAAAAGCGAAGTGGAAAGAAGAACGCCAGAAATCCTAAAACCGGAGAAAAAGTTTGCGTTGAACCTCATTCGGTTGTATATTTTAAGGCAGGGCAGGATTTAAAAGAAGCTGTCTGGAAATTGGATTAGTCTGAATAGTTTTATCAATATTGAAAATTTAAATAAGTCTTTTTTTATATTATTATAATTAGAGGTAAAAAATGGCTGACGAGAAGTCAAAGCTTACCGTTTTTAGTCAATCAACAGAGTTTGATGGTGTACTGGAATTTTCTGATAATTTAGTAATCGCCGGTAAATTTCGTGGTACAATAAGTGCTGGTGGTAATTTAGAGATTGAAAAAACTGCCGAGTGTGATGTTGATTATATTAAAGCTGAATCGATTGTTGTTTCAGGTTCAGTAAATGGCAAATTAGAAGCAACCGACCGTGTAGAATTATGCAGCGGCAGTAAAGTTAACGGCGATATAAAGACTGCCCGTTTAAGAATTTCTGATAATGTAGATTTTAATGGCAAAGTACATATGATAGATGGAACTCCAGAAACTGATATTTTTTCCGTTGCTTCATCTGAGTTTAAAAAGTCTCTTTTATTGAAGACTAATGAAGCAAGATAATAATTTAGGAGAGTGTTTTTATGGCAGAAAATGAAAATCTTGAAGCTAATAACACAGAAAATGAAATCACAGAAAATTCCAGTGTAAGTGAACCAAAACCAAAGCGCAGAAGAGTTGTAAAATCAAAAGCTAAAGCTCCAGCTGAAGATGCTGAAGTTGAAAATAATTCTAATAATGAACAAAGTGTTTCAGAAAATCCGTCGGTAAATTCAGAAGAAAAAACTGAAGTAGAAAATGTTTCCGCTGAAGCAAATGACACTGCTTGTACTGAGGAAAAAACTTCCGAGAGTACTGAAAGTGGTGCAGGTGCTGAAGCTGGTTCTGAAAAACAGAATTTCAAATCCTCTTATCATTCAAGAGGAGATTCAAATAACAGAAGGTGGAATAATAATAATTCCGGTAACAGCCGCTTTACAAACCGCCGTTTTAACAATCGTGGAAACAGCAATTATGAAAAGAACCTGCAGGCTAAACTTGAAGCTGTTCAGGCCGCACAAAAAATTGAAAATATAGAAGAATATGAGTCTAAGCCGCGTCTTTTAATTAATGATTTAACATTGATGGGTATGGCAGAATTAAGGGACTTAGGAATGCAGTATGGAATCTCTGCTGATGATATGGCTCCTATGCAAAAACAAAACCTGATATTCTGTATTTTGCGTGCTCATACTGAACATGGCGGAATTATATTTGCAAGCGGTTCACTGGAAATTCTTCCGGATGGATATGGATTCCTGCGTTCTCCACAGAATAATTATCTTCCTGGTGCAGATGATATCTACATAAGTCCAAGTCAAATCCGTTTGTTTAATTTAAAGACAGGCGATACAATTTATGGACAAATCAGAAGCCCGAAAGACGGAGAAAGATTCTTTGCCTTGCTTAGAATTGAAACTGTAAACTTTGAAGATCCATGTTTGGCACAGACAAGAATTCCGTTTGATAACTTAACACCGCTTTATCCAAATGAAAAGTTAAGGCTCGAAACTGTTTCTACAGAATTAAGTACAAGAATTGTAGATTTATTTGCTCCAATTGGAAAAGGCCAGCGTTTACTGATTGTTGCTCCGCCAAAAGCAGGTAAAACAATTTTAATGCAGAAGATTGCAAATGCTATTACAACAAATAATCCTGAGGTATATTTAATCGTTCTTTTAATTGATGAGCGCCCTGAAGAAGTAACTGAAATGGAGCGCACAATAAAGGCCGAAGTAATTTCTTCAACTTTTGATGAACAGGCTACCCGACACGTACAGGTTGCAGAAATGGTTCTTGAAAAGGCAAAGCGCCTGGTTGAACAGAAAAAAGATGTTGTAATCTTCCTTGATTCAATTACAAGATTAGCAAGAGCCTATAACCAGACAGTTCCTACTTCTGGAAAAGTTCTTTCAGGCGGTGTTGATTCAAATGCATTGCATAAGCCAAAGAGATTTTTTGGTGCTGCAAGAAATGTTGAAGAGGGTGGTTCTTTAACAATTATTTCAACTGCCCTTATTGAAACTGGAAGCAGAATGGATGAAGTAATTTTTGAAGAGTTCAAGGGAACCGGAAACAGTGAAATTGACCTCGACAGAAAGCTTGCTGAAAGAAGATTGTTCCCGGCAATCAATATCAAGAAATCAGGAACAAGAAAAGAAGAGCTTTTGTTAACAGAAAATGAATTACAGCGTATCTGGATTTTGCGAAAGGTTTTAAATCCAATGGAAGATGTTGATATTACTGAATTTATTTTACAGCAAATGAAAAAGACTAAAGATAATGAAGCCTTCTTAACCTCAATGAATGCCGGTGCTGCTGCAGTTGAGTAATAAGGTGAATAATAAGGTAATTGACCTTAAAAAAATATTTTTATATAATTTTGAAAAACTTGTGGTGCTAACTTGATTAATAACGGTGAGGGAATGATACAACACTACTTTTTTCTTATGGTGTATGTAGTGCTGACCGGTTTTTCTTTAGCATCGGGCAAGGAAAGGAGTTAATTTATGAAAAAAGGAATTCATCCTGACTACAAACTTACAAAAATTACCTGTGTTTGTGGTAATGTAATTGAAACAAGATCAACTGTTGAAGATATTCACGTTGAAATTTGTTCTGCTTGTCACCCATTCTACACTGGTAAACAGAAGTTAGTTGATACAGCAGGACGTATTGACCGCTTTAATAAGCGCTATGGTGTTAAAAAGGAAGAAAACTAATTCTTTTATTTTGCACTTTACTAGAAGGCAGTTGAGTTTTTCAGCTGCCATTTTTTTTGCTTGATTTTTTTTATTACAAAAGTTCAAATTTCCATGCTTTGTGAATCTTTGTGTTTCTAAAATCCTGACTGATTGTCTGTGGTGTAATATCGGTTACAGAAAACTTTTTATCCATATTAATTTCTTTTTCATTCATGCATAGTGTTTTCGAATTTGTACTGAAATATAGAATTCCATTTTGAGAAAGAAGCTGCAGGCATTTTTCTACAAGATTTTTCCAGTCCCGGTTGATATCTAAGGTTTTATCCATTTTTTTTGAATTAGAAAAGGTTGGCGGGTCTAAAATTATAATATCAAACTTTCTGCTGTTATTTTTAATCAAGGTATCCAGATAAGTTTCAACATCACTTCTAACATATGTGTATTTATTTTCATCATAAAACTCATTTAAAAGCATATTTTGTTTTGCCCAGTCTAAATAAGTATTGCTTAAATCAACGCTTTCAACGCTTTTACAGTTTCCTTCTGCAGCATATACAGAAAAACTTCCTGTATAGCAGAATAAATTCAATACATTTTTACTGCTGGAAGTTTCTCTAATGTGCTTTCTTAAATTCCTGTGATCTAAAAAAAGTCCTGTATCAATGTAATCAGAAAGATTTATTCTAAAAAGCTGCCCTTGCTCCTGAGTTAATTTGTATACAGAATCTTTATTTTCATCCTTCGTGTATTGCTTTCTGGAGTTTGTATTTACATCACGCTGTTTTCTTCTAAGTTTTGAAATAACATTATCAGCTGGAATTTCTAAAGATGCAGAAATCGCTTCACACATTTTTTCAAGCCAAAAATTTTCTTCGTCTTCGTCCTTCTCATAATTTCTTTCGTATAAATAAACCCGAGCATAAGTCCTTGATTTTTCTTCTTCCAGATACTGCTGAACTTCATTTGAATTCTGCGAGATTAAATCATCCAGCTTTTCCAGGTATTTTATGGAGTCGATTTTTGTTTGTATTTCATCGCTCAATGTTGTATATATATCAATTGCAAGCGGAATTTCAGGGATATCTTTATCATAAAGTCTATAGCAGGTGATTTTATTTTTTCTTGACCATTTGCGGAGATTTTTTCGATTTTTTTCGATTCGATTTTTTAATAATTGAGCCTGATATTCAACTTTTTCCAGAGTCTGTTTAGCATTATTTTCTGTCATTTTCTATCACTATACATTATCTTCTAAAAATTGTAAAATGGTAAAATATTATTCTATCACTATTAAAATTTGGATTTATCAATGGGTTTTAATGATTTAAATTTAGATGCCAAACTCTTACAGGGTATTTTAGAAGCTGGCTATGAAAAACCAACTCCAGTTCAGGAAAAAGTTCTAGACTATTCAATTGAAGGAAATGATTTATATGTTCAGTCTCAAACAGGAACCGGCAAGACTGCAGCATATTTAATTCCGGTTATTCAAAAATTGGTTTCCAGAGAGATTGAAGGTGCCTCTCAGGAAAATAAAGTACCTGAATGCAAAGCTTTGATTATGGTTCCTACGAGAGAGCTTGCCGTACAGGTGCAGGAAGAAACTGAAAAACTTGCAAAATATACATCACTTAAATGTGAAGCTTTTTATGGCGGAGTAGGTTATGATAAGCAGGTTGCAGCCCTTAAAAAAGGAGTTGATATTATAATTGGAACTCCGGGCCGTGTTTTGGATTTGTGCGATGGAAATCAAATGGATTTGAGCAAGATTTCATTCTTAATAATTGATGAAGCTGACAGAATGTTCGATATGGGCTTTTATCCTGATTTACGCTCACTCTTAAAAATTGTTCCTTCATCTGAAAAAAGAAACACTATGCTTTTTAGTGCAACGCTTAATTCTTATGTTAAAAATTTGGCGTGGGAATATACAAGAAATCCTAAGGAAATTTTAATTGAAGCAGACAATATTGTTGTAGATGAAATTGATCAGGAATTACTGCACGTTTCAAGCTCTGATAAGATTAAGCTGTTAGTGGGATTAATTAAAAAAGAAAATCCTGAAAGTTTAATTATATTCTGTAATACAAAGAAAACCTGCGAGATTATTTCAAAGCGATTGAAGCTGAATGAAATTAAAAACTCATATTTGATTGGAGACTTACCACAAAGCAAGCGCCTTTCGATTATGAATAGATTTAAATCGGGTGAATTAAAATACCTTGTTGCAACTGATGTGGCTGCCCGTGGAATTGATGTAAATGATCTTGCAATGGTTATAAATTATGATTTGCCTTCTGAAGTTGAAAATTATGTTCACCGAATTGGTAGAACTGCCAGGGCCGGTAAAAAAGGAAAAGCGTATACATTCTGCAGTGAACAGGATGTTTATTCTTTACCTGCAATTGAACGCTATATAGAAAAGCAGATTCCTTCTACAGTTGCTGCAGCTGAAATGTTTGCAGAAGATAAAAGTGAAAACATTTATATTGAACTTGATTCCTATAAAGAAAATTATAACGACAAAAGTTCATATGGAAGAAAAAAGCAGAAGGAATTTGAAAGCAGAAATAAAAAATCTGATAAGGCTCAAAGAAGTGCTTCCCGAGGCCGCGGTAGATATTCCAGTGAAAATGAAAAGTCTCGCAAGGAATATAAACGCGACAGAAGAGGCTTTACGAATGAAGAAGAAGCTGTTTTAGCAACACTTTCAACTGAAGAACGAATGAAGCTTTATAAAGAAAAGTATGCTAAGAATTTTGGTTCACAGGCTTCTGTTAAAACCGAAAAAACAAAATCTTCAAAAAAGAATAAAAATAATTCTTATAAAAAATCTAATAAACCAAATAAAAATTCTAATGCTGCAAAATTTGTGAATAAAAATAATCAGCAGAAGAACAAAGTTGAAAAAAATGAAAAGAAAGGAATATTCTCAAAAATAATAAATTTCTTTTCTAAACGAAAATAAGTCAGGGGAGAAATAAATGATTACAGTTACAGATTTAAGTTTACGATTCAGTGAAAAACCTCTTTTTAAAGATGTCAATCTAAAGTTTATGAAAGGAAACTGCTATGGAATTATTGGTGCAAATGGTGCCGGTAAATCTACTTTCTTAAAACTTTTATCGGGAGAGCTTGAACACGATACAGGAAATATTTCAATTACTCCGGGAGAGCGAATGGCAATTTTAAGCCAGGACCACTTTAAGTATGATTCTTACTCTGTAAAAGAAACAGTTATGATGGGCTTTCCAAAGTTATATGAAATCGGAAAAGAAAAAGATGCAATTTATGAAAAGCCTGATTTTTCTGAAGAAGATGGAATTAAAGCCAGTGAACTTGAAGCTGAATTTGGTGAACTCGGCGGATACGAAGCTGAAAACCAGATAGAGCAGATGCTTTCTGGATTGGGACTTGAAGAAGAAAACCACGATAAGATGATGTCAGATTTGGATGAAGGTCAGAAGATTCGTGTTCTTTTAGCACAGGCTTTGTTCGGTAATCCTGATTATTTAATTTTGGACGAACCTACAAACGGTTTGGATCTGGAAAGTATTACCTGGCTTGAAAACTTTTTAATTGAATTTGAAAACTGTGTAATTGTTGTAAGCCACGACCGACACTTCTTAAATGCAATCTGTACTTATGTGTGTGATATTGATTTTGGTAAAATTACTCAGTTTACAGGTAACTATGATTTCTGGTATCAGATGAGCCAGATTTTACAGAAGCAGCAGAAAGACCAGCAGAAAAAACGCGAAGATAAAATGGCAGATTTAAAAGCATTTATTCAGCGCTTTGCTTCAAATGTTTCTAAAGCAGGACAGGCATCTTCAAGAAAGAAGGTCTTGGAAAAACTGGAGCTGGAGGAGCTGCCTGTTACAAGCAGAAAATTCCCTTATGTTGGATTCCAGCCGGAAAGAACAATCGGAAACTTTGTACTTACTGCAGATAAAATAAATTCCAAGGATGAAGAAGGAAATGTTTTGTTAAAGGATTTTAGCCTTACAATTCATCCGGGAGAAAAAGTTGCGTTTGTTGGCGTTGAACATAATTCAATTACTTCATTCTTTGATATAATTTCTGGAACTAAAAAAGGTGAGAGCGGTACTATTACCTGGGGCCAGACTACAAAGAATACATACATGGGACGCGACAACAGTAAATACTTCGATAATGATTTAAACATTACTGACTGGTTAAAACAGTATTCACCGGATCAGGATGATTCCTATGTTCGTGGCTTTTTAGGAAGAATGTTATTTTCAGGTGATGAATCATTAAAGAAAGTAAAAGTTCTTTCCGGAGGAGAAAAGGTCAGATGTATGCTTTCAAAAATGATGTTGAGTGGTGCCAATGTTTTGATTTTGGATGATCCTACAAATCACCTTGACTTGGAATCAATTGAAAGCTTGAACGAAGGTCTTGTAAAGTTTAATGGAGTTGTTCTGTTCTCAAGTCATGACCACGAGTTTATTTCTACAATTGCAAATAGAATTATTGAAATTACACCAACCGGCATAATCGACAGAATGATGAATTTCGATGACTATTTAAAAGATGAACAGGTTAAGGAATTGAGAAAAGAATACTATAAGGGAATTAATAAAAAGATAAGATTCTAGTTTTATTCGCTTATATAATTTTGTGTATAATGTGGTAAATCCTAATGATAGGTTTTTATGGGTTTGCCGCGTTTTTTTTATGGTTTGTATTCAATGTGAAGGTTAGAGTCAATTGACAGCTTTGTTTCGACACCAAATACAACCGGAAGAGTGGGCGAAAGATGTCCTATATCGCAGTCAAAAGCAATCGGCTTATTGTATTTTGTCAGGATGTCTGTTACAGCATTATATTGATTTACTCCGATTACACTTTGATTCCAGGCGCGTAAAGGCCTTCCCAAAATAAAGGCACAGGCATTTTTAAACCAGCCGCTTTCATCTAAATGCCAGAGCGCACGCCTTATATCCAGTGGAGATAAATCGCAGGCTTCCAATACCCAGATGATTTTATCTGTACCCTTTATAAACTCTTTCATGCAGTCAAATTTTGTGCCACATAAATTAGTAAGAATATCAAGACATCCGCCGAGCATTATTCCTTCTGCATTGAATTTGTGAGGAGTCGAAATAATCTCTTTCTTACACGATAATAAATATGGTGACAGATAATCTGTATCCCTGATTCTGTTACTGTCTTCTTCTGTCTGCCATTTTTTGTATCCATTAAATTTTGTTTTAGTGCCATTTAATAAGGAGAAATTGTCTTTTTCACTCTGTTCCCATACTTTACCGAAGCCCGGGAAATTGTGCCCGTAAATTGCTGCGACATGGGTACAGGTTACCAGCGGAAAAATAAAATTTGTATTGTCAGAATATCCCATAAACCACTTTGGATTTGAATTCTGGAGCTTCTTAAAATTAATGTTTGAAATGGTTTCACACATCAACTCACCGCCGCCTGCAGAAATCAATGCAGATGTATTTTCATCATTATAGAAAGACAAAAGTTCTTCTGCACAAACTTCCGGCAAAGAGCTGATTCCGATTCCATCAGATTTATAAACGCAATCACCCAGTTTTACATTAAGGCCCTTTGAATTAAATTTTTTTACGGCACTTTCTAGTCGTGTAATGTATGGCTCAATTGTACATCCAAAAGAGGGTGCAGGTACTCCTATTGTGTCACCTTTTTTTACAAACGCTGGAATTTTAATCTGCATGCTGTTTCTCCTGTTAAATAATTATACAGTATTTTTAATTTAAAACAAAAAAACCGCCTCGTTATTTTGAGACGGCTTATATAAAATTCATTCCATGAATAAAATTATTTCTTATTTACTTTATCTTTAAGTGCTTTTCCTGGCTTGAATTTTGGTGTTTTAGATGCAGCAATTTTAATTTCTTCACCAGTCTTTGGATTTCTACCTGTTCTTGCAGCTCTTTTTCCAACTGCAAATGTACCAAAGCCAATGAGCTGAACTTCGTGTCCTTTAGATAATTCTTTTGATACAACTTCAATAAATGACTTGAGTGCAGATTCTGAATCCTTTTTTGTAAGACCAGTGTCTTTTGCAATTGCATCGATTAATTCTGTTTTGTTCATAATTTGTCACCCAATCAAATTTATATAAACTCCAATATCGAGTTTTTAATATTATAACCCCAAATATGCCGAAATTTCTAGTGTTATTTTAGATTATTTACAATTCTGGTTTCAAATTTTCCAGTTGCAATTTCAATGAATCTCACGAAAAGTGAAACCTTATTTGACTCATTCAAGCTGTTCCAGACTTCATTTGTCAGTTCATCAATGTTTCCGTTAAGGGCTAATGCTTCTGGTTCACCTTCAAAGCTTGGAAGTGGGTTTCCATTTTGCATATATGTATGAATATATCTTCCAATGCCTGCTTTTGGATTGTCATAGTAAAAACTGTAGCGGTTACAGCATGAATCATCACCATTGTCGCTCTTAAGTATTGAAAGTCTGAAATTATATTTACCGTTTTCAATATTCATTTCGCTGGAAATTCTTGGAGTAAAGTTGGGACTGTCTGGTTCAAATTCTCTTTCTTCAAGTGCCTGTTCAAATGTTTTGCCTTTTTCATAACCTTCGTAGATTGTATCAGTCTGGTCGCCGTTAGTTACGATTGTTTTATTTTTATATACTCTGACAGGTGAATAAATAATCAGTGAAGGATCTACAAGCTTAGATGGATCAAAGGCCTGTGTTTTTAATCCGTCGCCGTCTTCAACGAATATTCTGTTGCGGCTGTTTTCACTTCTTCCCATGATCCAGTAAACAGCAATTGCGTATTTTGAATCCTGAGACTTTCCGATAATTATTCCTCTTCCTGGATATTCATTGTTTTTTAATTCCCTGCTTAATTCTTTTACTTCCATAGCTTACTCCAAAAATCACTTATAAATTTTATACTATAAATAATAACACGAATAAAGTATTTTGTGCTATCATATATTTAATTGAATTTTTTATGAGAGGATTTATTGATGGCGAATATTTGCGATTACATTAAATGGCGTGGTGATTTATCGTTTGAATGTGATTCATTTAATGAAGTAGACTCTTTAGTTTTAAGTCAGCTCAGTTATTTTAATTTCCAGGATTTAATAAAAACTGATTTATCAAGTCCCATGTATTTCAGGGATGTTGTAAATACTTTTTTAAATTTACCTGATTACAATAAAAGAAAATATATTGGAGTTTTTTTTGATTCTCAATGCGATATTCTTTTGCCTTTAGCCGGCACTTCTAAACGCTTTGGTGATTTAAAAGTCTGTGGCTTTAGAAACGTACTGAATACAGAAGTTGAAGAACAGTTCAGTGCCTTAACTTTTATTGATGAAAAAACTCGTTCAATTTTTATAGCCTTTCGCGGTACTGATGATAACTTGATTGGCTGGAAAGAAGATTTTAATCTGGCATATCAAAAAGAATTGCCTGCACAGTTTGACGCAAAAAATTATGTCACTGAAGTTGCCAAAAAATTCAAGGGAAACATTTATATCTGCGGTCATTCAAAAGGGGGTAACCTGTCAATTTATTCTGCAGTAGAACAAATCCCTAAGATTCAAAAAAGAATTTGCGGTGTCTATAATAATGACGGCCCTGGATTTACAGAAGACTTTTTCAGAAGAAAGGAATATCTAAATGTAAAACAGGTAATTAAAACTAATCTTCCTGAAATGTCTATTATTGGAATGCTTTTTTATCACGATGATAATTATTCTACAGTAATCAGCGATGCTCAGGGCCTGGTGCAGCATAATCCTTTTAGCTGGCATGTTGAAGGCAATAAATTCCTAAAGACATCAGATGTTAAAACTGAATCAAAAATCATTTCGCAGACAATCCTTGACTGGTTTAATGAAATGTATGAAGATGAAAGAAAAGTATTTGTCGAAACAATATTTTATGTCTTCAATAGCACAGATGCAAAAACTTATACTGATATTGCCAGAAACTTACCGTCTTTTGTATTTAAGTTCCTGAAAGCTACGGCAAATGTTGATCCTAAAACAAAAGAGAAGATAAAGAAAATCTTCCAGCTGCTTGGAAAAAATGCTCTGGAAAACATAGAAGAAAATATAGATAAAATAAAAAATAAAGAGGACTAAAAATGGCAGACACAACAATAATTGAAACGACACCATTGGGACAGCATTTGAATCGAATTGGAGAAGCCCAGCAGGTTTCTTATTTAGTTTTTAACCGTAAGCGCATTAAACTTGTTTCTAAAATTACAATTGGCCGTGACAGCGATAATAACATTGTAATTGATAATAAGCTTGCAAGCAGACACCATTGTATAATTCAGCAGATCAGGGATGCGTATTTTTTAAAGGATGAAAATTCTACGAACGGCACATTTTTAAACGGTAAAAAAATTCCTGAGGATAAATATGTGCGTTTAAATCCCGGCGATAAAATTACTGTGGGTTCAATCAGTTTAATAATGGGGTAGAATGAATATTTCATTTGATAAAGACTCTTTCCTGGAAAAATTAAATTCTTTTTATAACGCAAAAACACTGCCGGAAGAAAGTGAGTATATTGAATTTTTAAGTGAATCCATAAAAACGCTGGAAAATGAAAAGTGTGATTACAGGCCCTTGTCG
>JAEELR010000137.1 GCA_016282835.1 Treponema sp.
GTTACTTCAAGAAGCATACTGTAAAGTTCCCTCTACCTCTTGTTGGAACATGCTTTTACCCCTGGGCGCCGGCACCTTATGCACTCGCAAAACTTTGCGACAATCTCAGCTGTGATGACCTGCTCGGAATGGCAGAAAAGATACGTAATGCAAAGCATAACTTCTATGAATCACTTGAAACTATAGTCCAGGCCGAACCATACAATAGCCACGATAAAAACTCAATACTGGTAAGTATTGAAGATCCAATTGCAAAAATCGCAGGTAATTCAGGTCTTGAAAAAGCAGGACATATCCGGGCGCTTGCAGCAAAAATCATCCGCGAAGCAAAACCTAAAAAAATGAACTATGGCGGAAAGATTGCCTGTCTTGCTGATGACAAGATTGTGGTTGAAGTTGAAGTGTAATAAAAATAACAAAGCCAGTTTACCTGGCTTGGAAGGAGTCATCTATGGAAAAGGAAAGATTAATTACTGTAAAAGGAATCGGTGCTATCTCCGTTCCTGTTGATTATATTGAATTAGAAATTTCTCTAAATGAAACTAATAAAGATTATAAAAAGGGTTATGATATTTTTGAAAAAAAAATGTCAGACATTCAGAATACAATAATAAACTGTGGATTTAATGAAGATGATCTAAAAACTTCTGATTTTAATGTTAAACCGAATTATGCTGAGATAAAAAAAGGTGATAGTTATGTAAATGTATTTCAGGGGTATGAATTTATTTCAGAAATGAAACTTCACTTTGATTTTGATTCATCCAAATTAAACAAAATAATGACTGCAATTACTCAGATTAAAGCTACACCAAAAATTGAAGTGAACTTTACAGTAAAAGACAAAGCAACTGTTAAGAAAAGTTTACTAGCTGCATCTGCTAAAGATGCAAAAGAAAAAGCAGAGATTCTATGTAATTCACTGGGCGTTAAACTCGGGAATTTAAGAACTATAAATTATAATTGGAATGAAATTAAGATTTATTCTCCAACAAGATACAAGGTTGAAGATATAGGGTATGAAGGTTTTTTAGACGGAATACAAACTCCATTCAGGTTTTCACCAGATAATGTTCGTGTAAAAGACGATGCTTCTTTTATTTGGGAAATAACTGATTAATTGGAGGTATTAAATGATTAGAAAATTTATCTTTTTTCTTGCAGGTTGAATTATAGAGACTTTACTATATCACTATAGAAAAAGAAATAATAAAAAAAAATTACAAGATGACCAAAATCAACAGGAAGACAAATTGCAATAATTGATAATTGATTTTTTATCACCTTTATTATCGATCAGGGGGAATTAATGAAACTGTATCTGGATATGGATGGTACATTAGTTGATTTTATTTCACAAGTAAATAAATACTCATTCTGGCGGACAGACAAAGAAAACAAAGTTGACTGGAAAAAAGTCAAAGCTATGGGCCCACGCTTCTGGTCAGAAATGGATTGGATTCCAGGTGCAGAAAAAGCATTCAAAAAAATACAGGAGCTTGAAAAAAAAGGTTGTTTTGAACTTTTTATTTTAAGTTCCATAGATTTTGAAGAAGGCCGCAAAGGAAAAACAGAATGGATTTTAGAAAAAATTGACTTCCCGCTTGAAAAAGTTATTTTTTGTTTTGAACCAGAAGATAAGGCAAATTGGGCGGATAAAAAATCCTGGCTCATTGATGACCGAAAGAAATCTCTTGAACCATTTGCGGCTGCCGGTGGAAATATTATTGAATTTTCAGGAGACTGGGAGATTATCGTTGATAGAATTATTTATTTATTAGGAAAATAAATGGAAACCTTTTGCTAAAATATCCGAAAGTTAAATAACACTTCCGTTTTAACCACCTTAAAACGGAAGTGTTAGGAGTAAATTACGAAAGAACTTAACAAGTTCTCTCTGAAGACCATGACTTAACATGAGTGGTTGTCTTCTAATCATTTATAATTATATTGTAACACACCCCCTGTCTCAAATAACGATACACCCTTAAAAAAATAATTATTTTTTTTAATCAGTCTCCTAAGATTTTCCTCTCACTTCTGCCACTCATTTTTCACCACAAGCCCAAGCCAGAATCTTTGACTGTTGCTGACGCACCGCTTAAAGCCTTTTTCCTGCATTCTGATACTAAGACCTTTCTGGCTTAAAGCCCGCTCATTATTTTTAACGCACCATTTAATATAAGTATCATACAAAAGTTTATTGGTAAGCCGCCATTTCATAGAAGCATCCATATCAAAGCATTCAGAAACAAAAGTGCCGACGCTATCCATATCATAGCGGTATTCTAAATTAGCTTTTTTTACAACATCAGGCTCATCTGCAAGTCCTTCTTTCTTCCATAAGTTATAGCCTTCTATAAGCCAGTTCAAAATCCCGGAATTTTCAGCAATAAGTTTATTCTTAAGATTTTTATCACGCTGATGAGGGGCAAAAGTTACAGTAAAAGGTATCATTTTTATACGCCGCCAGATTCCTTCATCAGCTCCGCGAATTCTTGGCTTATGATTAGTCGCCATAAAAATTTTAAAAGTAGGTCTAAAACTAAAATATTCACCGTACAAAAAACGTGCAGTAATTTCATCTTCGCCGGTAATCTGTTTAATAAGGCTTTCACTTAAAGCCTTTCCCTGTTCTGCTTCGCTGGTTGTTACAAGCCTTGCACCTTTTAGACGTGCAAGGTCATTAGAATGTTCAGTGCTTTTTTTCATAAATGTTTCAGTTCCGGTTGAACAGGCATAATCGCCAAAAAGATACTGCAAAACATTCAAAAAAGTAGATTTGCCGTTAGCTCCTATTCCCCATAAAATAAAAAGGCACTGTTCGCTAATATCACCGCTTAAAGAATATCCCATTGCCTTCTGAACAAATCGGATAAGTTCACAATCGTTATTAAAAATCTGCATTAAAAATATATTCCACGTAGGACACTTGGCATCTTTTTCGTAAATAAAGCGGCTTTTTTTTGTAATAAGCATTGAAGAATCAGGAGCTAAAAGCTCATTATTTTTAAGATCAATGGTAAAATTACTTACATTAAAATAATAATCATCCTTA
>JAEELR010000138.1 GCA_016282835.1 Treponema sp.
AGTACAGCACACAAAAATGTCAAGTATTTTTTACATTAATCTTGGCAAAACAGGAAAAAACTCTTTTTAAAAGATGAATCAGGCTCTCCTTTTTATATTATTTGGAAAAAGCTATTGCTTTTTAATTGCTTTTATATTACATTTTAAATGCGGAGGCACATATGAGTACATCGGTAATTCAAACAAGAGTTGATTCTGCTCTTAAATATGATGCAGATAATTTTTTTGAATCAATCGGAATGGATACAACTACGGCAATCCGTATTTTTCTGAAACAAACATTGATTCAGCATAAAATTCCATTTGAGATTGTTCAGGACAATTCCTTTTATTCTGAACAAAATATAAAGGCTTTGGAACATTCTAAAATGCAAATGGAAAATGGACAGCATTCAATTCACGAACTTGTAGAGGTGTAAAGTGCACAAGGATTTTTCAGATGATGCTTGGGCAGATTATACATATTGGATAATGCAGGATAAAAAAACTCTCAAGAAAATAAATCAGCTTCTTACTGATATTGAAAGAAACGGAAATGCTGGAATCGGACATCCAGAGCCATTGAAAGAAAATTTGAGCGGATATTGGTCTCGAACAATAGACGAGAAAAACAGGCTTGTCTACAAAATAGAAGATGGAATGATAAAGATTATTCAATGTAAAAATCATTATGATGATAAATAAAACCTAACAAGAAGTTCAAATCCGACAAAAATCTTTGTCACAAAAGCTGCTGTTCATACCTTTACGTCATCGCAACTTTGAGAAAAGAAAATATAAAATTTGGCTATGAATTTCAAACTACATCGCAATCATTAATAATGCGAGTCTGTTTTTTATCACAATCCTTTTGGTTCCCCATGAAGCACGCGGGAGAGTGGTAATGTTCTTTGACATGACGAGTAATGCAGTACAATGCTGTTCATGGAGTTTTGTGCTGCGAAGAAAATACATTCAGCAAGCAAAATCATCCAGAAACTAGTTCGGAATCTATTTGGGGATAGTGAGTGTATTTTCTTTGCAGTTGCGTTGCAAAAAATACAGTGACTGCAGATGGCATAGGTTGTCGTACTTACATTTCTTGCGCAGTATTACATTCTTACTTGAGCAAACGAGTGAAGTTGGAGATTTTTTCAAGCCCAAAAATGCACATGCAGGGGAAATCCATGCCAAAAATGCGCATGTCGCAAGATACCGAGACCCCAAGTACAGCATGTGGCTGTCCGCAGACCCGGCGCTGGGGGAGTACATTCCGGCTGCACCAGTAAGCGATGAGGCTAAGAAGCACAATGAAAACCTGCCGGGGATGGGTGGGGTGTACAATTCCGTAAATCTGAATCTGTATCACTATGCTGGAAACAACCCGGTAAATTATATTGATCCGGATGGAAGAACTGAGCGCAGTGGTAATAAATATGTTTTTACTCGTTCAGAAATTAAGTTTATGAAAGAAGTTTTTGGATATGTCGCAGAGTATATTGCACCATCCGTACGAGTTATTTGTCTTCCCCCTGGAAGATCTGCTTCTACAAATTTATTCTATTCAAGACAGATTTGGCTTTCTGCAAAGTGTTTTGATAATCCTCTTGATTCGTATGACGGAATAAATGCTATGATGCATGAAATGTTCCATCAGATTCAATATTATTATGAACCGGGTGGAGCATTCTCGGGTTTAGATCCATCAGCTTTTGAACGACTGGTAGCAGAGCAGGTGGTATATTCAGTTAGTAAAATTGATGTATATAGCTATGGAGATTATGAAAAAACAGATTTATCCCAGTATAAGACTTTATTTGATATGCCGTACTATGAGGCACAGGCGCAGCTGGCAGGAAATTTTGCTGCATTATACAAAATGGCTAAGGACAAACAAGAATTGTCTAAAGAGGAATTGGAAGCGCTAAAAGTTTCTGCAGAAATATTATCAAATTCTGGATTTAGTTCGGAGGCAATAAAATGGGTAAAAGAAAATATCGAATAGTATCATATATTTGTTTTTGCCTGATGCTCCAGCTGTTATTTTCATCCTGCCTGTTCCACAGAAGTGTGACTGTAAAATCTTGTCAGGTAGGGAAGAATGCAATAACGATAAAACTGAACTGTGTAAATTTTTATCCAGGAATTAATGAGGTAATGATTTATGGTGACATTAATACTGCTGAACCAAACCGATTGTATCATAATTTTCGGAAGAAAGATATGTACTGCAGGACAAGTGATGGAGAGATGGAAATTACAGTGAATTGTTCCAGGGAAAAAATTGAGACAAATCAAGAGTATACATTAGATATTAGTTTCCCAGGAGGGTTTGCAATGGCAAAAGTCTTTTTTGGCAATACTGAAGAAAAAGTTTCAAAATACTATCCTTGTGATGATTATGAAAAATTGCAAATATCTATTCTGAAAACATCGTACGTAATAGGAATGTGATTTTGTAAAGCCGTTTGCCTGGCAATTGTAAAGAAGTCTATTTTCCTGGCACAACTGCCAAAAGCATGCTACAATGGATACTGAAAAAAATGAAAAACAAAACCGGAATGACTCCGCATTACAAAAACATCCTCCTCATATCGCTAGCAGCCCTGAATGCCGCAGAACGCGCAGAGACAGCAGAAGCAGCTGAACTGCTCTTGCAAACTGCCACATTCCTTGCGCGGTATGCATTTCTGCTTGAGCCAGCGAGTGAAAATGCTGATTTTTTTAAGCCCAAAAATGCGCCTGTA
>JAEELR010000139.1 GCA_016282835.1 Treponema sp.
TCGTTCTCTTATAGCAATGATTATTCCCTCAAGTGCTACGATTATAGACGATTATGCTTTTTATAATTGTAGCAAGTTAGAAATGATATTCATTCCTAGTAGTGTAACAAACGTTGGAGATTATGCATTTAACAGTTGTAAATCAACTCTAAGTATATTTTTCAATGGTGCTGTTTTAGAATGGTTTAGAATAAAATTTTGTAATTTTATACCCTCATATAAATTATTTATACAAAATAAAGAGGTTACAGATTTTTTTGTGACAGATAAAGAGACTATTATTCGAGATAAAATGTTCGCCGGCTGCATTAGTCTTAAGAATATAGCTTTTTCTAATAGCATAATTTCTATCAGCGAATCTGCATTCTGTGGTTGTAAAGGACTTACGAATTTACGTGTTCCTAATGAAGTAGTTGATATTGGAAAATATGCTTTTTGTAATTGTAGAGGACTTATTTCTGTTACTCTGTCAAGTAATTTAAGAAATATAAGCGAAGGATTGTTTTCTAATTGTATTAGACTTTCAGATATAAATATTTCTGATAATATAACAACTATTGGAGATTACGCATTCAAAAGTTGCAAAGGCCTTTCATCCTTTACTATTCCTAGGACTGTGACAAATATAGGTAGTTTTGCATTTTTAGATTGTAAAAGGCTTTCAAGTATAAGTATTCCTGACAGTGTAAAAGAAATTGGGGAATCTGCATTTTCAGGATGTGAAGGACTCACGAGTGTAACTATTCCGAATAGTGTAATAAGTATTGGAAAGTCTACATTTTCAGACTGTAAAAGGCTTTCTAGTATACATATTCCTGATAGTGTAGAAGAGATTGGTGCATCAGCTTTTTTGGGATGTGAAGGACTTGTAAGTGTAATTCTTCCTAAAAATATTTCAGTTTTAGAAGGCTTTATATTTTCTGATTGTGTAGGATTATCAAATATAATTATTCCTGACAATGTAAAAAAAATAAATGTATCTGCATTTTCACATTGTGAAAGCCTTATAACAGTAATGCTTCCAAATAATATAATAAGTATTGATGATTATGCTTTTTCATGTTGTAAAAATCTTAATAAAATCAAATTACCTAATAGTATAAAGAGTATCGGTAGATATGTTTTTAATAGATGTGAATGCTTAGAAAGTATTGAGTATAATGGCACTATAAAACAGTGGGAAAAAATCTATAAATCTGATTGTTGGAAAGATAATTATTATGTTCTTGAAAAATATAAGCCAAATATGTTTAAGGTTTTCTGTACTGATGGAGTTGTGATAGAAGAATTAGAACGAGTAATTTAATGATGTTTAAGAAAAATATTTATAAATAGCATGGAGAAATCATTCATTTTTTCATATATTTCATGACGAACAAAGTAATTATTTTTAGGGGGGGTAAATCTATGAACAATTTTTTTAGCAATGAAGATTATTTTTCAAGATTGTTTCCGAAAGAAAATTCTCAGAAAGAAACGGATGCCTCTGTCACTCAGGATGTCATAAGTGATGATCGTCAAAAAGAAGCTTATAAACAGGCAGCAGATATCCGCAAATTTGAAATTGAACTTTTCTGGAAAAGAGGAACCTATTACTGGGCATTTATTCTTGCTGCTTTTACAGCACATTTTGCTTTAATAGGAATGCTATTTTCTGGAAGTAAGTTATCGTTAAAAAACATGTGTGAATTACCTGGGTTTTCTTTATTTGCGCTGGCTGTTACAGCTTTTTTCTGTTTTTTCTTTTCTCTTGCATGGACTTTAGTAAATAAAGGATCAAAATTCTGGCAAAAAAACTGGGAAGCTCATATAGATATGCTGGAAGAGCATATAACCGGAAATTTGTACAAGACATATCTTAATACTAACTCAGGAAATAGCGAATTAAACAAATGTCCACTATGCTATAAAGCATACGATTATTCTGTTACAAAGATAACTACAATGACATCAATAGTTTTAACAATAGCATCTGCTATTTTATTCTTATTCTATACAACTCTGTTATTCCTTAAGATCAGAAAAGAATACATACAGTTTTGTGATGCATTTATGTGGATTGAAGTTCCGATAATACTTCTTATTTTTACAGTTCTTATTATCCGATGGTTTCTTAGAAATAGCATTGGAAATAATTTTGATGAAAATCCTGATAAAACTAATCGCTGGTATCAGCGGCAAAATGATGTTAATACAGAAAAAATGTGAGAGTCAAATTTGGTCCTATTTATTATAAAGCTTATATGCAGGAGAAAAACAAAAAATGATAACAGAAATTAATCGACTATTTTATCTACAAAGAGATTTACAAATTATAAAAGAAAGGTTTTCAGAATTTAAGAAATATATTGACAGCAATTGCATGTTCATAAAAGCAATCGGTTTGGATACAAGAACTTCAATTAAAGCAACAAAGGTTCCATTTTTAAGGATTTTTTTCCCTGATTACAATCCTAATGCAACCGGAGAACAATTAAGAATAGGATATTTACTTTCTGAACATAGAACATCAATTTTCCTTACACTGATGTGGGGTAAAAATAACAAAAATAATAATTATGAAGAAAATTCATTTATTAAAAGCAGAATAAAAGGTTCTCATAGTATTAAGACACTTAAAATAAATACAGGAGACCGAGGATATGATAAGGCAACGATTTGCTCTGTAGAGTACAAAAAGGGAATACCAAATAATCCAGAAAAAATAAAAAGAGATTTAAAAGTTTTTTGCAAAATTTATGAAGATTTTTACAATCAATTTGTTAGGACGGTTCAGAAACCTACACAACAGCTACGTCGATGATTATCCGGATTCTGTAAACTGGACCGGAACACGGAAAAGTTAGTTTTTACTGGGGTGGGGGGCCGCAAATGTGCGCCGGGTGTGCGTTTAAACAATATGTGTTTCCCGCCTGACCCAATAATCATTGACTTCGCCGTTCGGCTATATTATAATAAATCTTACAAAATAAAGCCGAGCGACTATATTTTGCATGTAAATATAAAATTTAGCCAAACGCCTATATTTCACATATAAACACGGAATTTAGCCGTTCGACCAAATTCTGCAGTGCGGTTAAACACGGCTTCGACAGCCTCAAAAATCGTTCGGAACAGCTCAATGGAGGATTCTATGCAGGTAAATGATTCGATTTCGTTAGGTCAGACTATCCGCAATCGGCGTAAGGAATTGTCATACACTCAGAAATATATTTCAGAAGTCACCGGTTTGAGCATGAGTTTTCTCTCAGATCTTGAAAACGGAAAACAGACCTGCGAAATCGGAAAAACTCTTCATCTTATGAATCTTCTTGGGCTTAATCTGAATATCGAGGCGAGGGGATAAATGAGCGGATTAAATTTAAAAGTTCAGATAGAAATCAACGGAAACTTTGTTCTGACCGGTCACATTACAGGAAGCAGTTTTAATGATGCTGTTTTTTCCTATGATGAATCCTACATTTTTTCTCCAATAGCCCGGGCAATTTCATTAAGTCTTCCTCTTTCCAAAAAAGAATTTGATGCAGAAGCAACTAAAACTTTTTTTGACGGACTTTTACCGGAAGGTTTTACCCGTCAGTGTGTTGCAGACAGTATTCACACTTCTTCTGATGACTATATCTCTATTCTCCGGGAACTTGGGAGTGAATGTCTTGGCGCCATCCGTATTATTGATGAAGACAATCCTGCTGTAAAAACAGGATATACACCTTTAACTGTCAAAGAAATCAAAGAACTTGCAAAAGAAGGCGCGGGTAAATCTGCAGAAATTGTTGTTAAGAGTCATCTTTCCTTAACGGGAGCATCAGGAAAAGTCGGACTATATTATGATGATGCTTCCAGAAAATGGTATAAACCGCACGGCTATGCGCCGAGTACACACATTGTAAAACAAAGTCATGTGCGTTACAAAAATATCGTACTTAATGAACAGCTTTGTCTTCTTACTGCACAGAAAATGGGAATAGAAATTCCAGAAAGTTTTATTCTTCAGACGCATAAAGAAAAATTTAGTGATGAAGATGTACTTTTTGCTACAAGACGCTTTGACCGTTTTTTTGATTCAGACTCTGCTATAATTGACGGGCTGAAAACGCCTTACCGTCTTCATCAGGAAGACTTTGCTCAAGCTTTAGGAATCAGTTCTGCTTTTAAATATGAAAAAGACGACGGGATTGAGACTGTTGGCTACTTAAAAAGAATGTTTGATTTGATTCAAAAATATTCTTCAAATCCGATAGAAGATGTTCTTAAACTCTGGCGGCGTGCTGTTTTTAATTTTATGATTGGAAACACTGATAATCATATTAAAAACAGTTCGCTAATTTACAGCAAAGATTTGTCTTCAATTCGGCTTGCACCATTTTATGATGTAGTCTGTACAAGACTTTATGAAAACAGCAGAGATGAAATGTCTGTCAGCATAAATGGAAAACTTAATATAAATCAGATTACGCGGAATGATTTTGAAAACGAAGCTAAAAACTGCGGACTTGGTTCTAAACCAGCAATGAAGATTTACGATGAACTTCACACTGGCATAAAAAAAACACTTTTAGATTCTGCTGATGAATTATCAAAAAAAGGTTTTACAGAAGCAAAGTCTATGGCAAAAAAAATACTTTCTCTAATTTCTTTAAGCTAGCGAAAAACTGTGCGAAGGAATCGTGCCGTTGTTAAAAAAAAAGACCGCACTTCAAATTGAAGTGCACCCCAATTATTGGACACTTTAACTAGGCTGATTTTAAGGACTGATTCCTAAATTGTAAAGGGGTCAGTCCTTTTAATTTAACCTTAATTCTCTTTTCGTTGTACCAAGACAAGTATTCAATCAATTCCTTTTTGAAA
>JAEELR010000140.1 GCA_016282835.1 Treponema sp.
CTTACTTATTTCAGAAGCTGACTCAAAACTTCCAAGCCATAAAATACTTATTCCGTCTTTTCCATCATTTCCATTTGTACCATTTGTACCGTTCGTTCCAGCATCTCCCTGAGGTCCGGTTTTACCAGGTTCGCCAGGTTCTCCCTTATCTCCTTTTAACCCTGCGTTTAATGATTCACTTGAAAAATTTATAGAGTCAAATACTAAAGTTTCATTTGCCCCGATGCTTACATCTGTTTTTAACAAAAGCGTTACAGCATTCTTTACTGCATAAAGCATATAGCTATCATTTACAGGAACGTCTGAAATGATAAAGTTTCCAGCATCATCAGTTAGTGCCATATAACTTGTTCCAGCTACTGCAACTACAAATCCAGCGTTTCCTTCCGTTTTATTATCAATAGTAAGCCTTCCCTTTATAGCTCCCGTTGCCACAAGGTGAAGTGTTTCTGCAACACTATTCTCTGCAGCACGAACAACAACATTTGTACATACTGCTTTTTTATTTGAATAAGGAGTTGAAGCATATACTGTATAGGTTCCCGGTGTCAGATTTTCAAAAACATAAGAACCTGTGCTATCCGTTACAGTATTTCCTGCAAGAGTTCTTGAGGAATTCATACTACGCTGCTTTTCATAATTGAGGACGGAAACAGTTCTGAGTCCGTCTGTTTTATCAAGCGTTACATAGATTCCAGCATTATTCTGTTCATCAAGATTTGAATAAATTACTTTACCTGAAATTTTTCCTGCTACAGAACTTTCAGGTTCCAGAAACTTTGAAGCAGTTTCTGAATCACAAGACGACATTAAAAAGCAGCCTAAAACTGCCGCAAAAATAAGACAGATTTTTTTTAAGTTTTTTTTCATCCTTAAAAGTCTCCTTCCAGTACAATTTTTATCTTTTCAGATAGCTAAAATGATTAAATATAATCACTTTTGTACAATTATAAATCTTTTAAGATTAAATTCAACTAAATAATTGTCTTTTTAGATTATGTTTAAGGCATGGGATTCAAGGAAAACTTAAAAGCAGAAATGGAATTTATGGACATAAAGCCCAAGGAACTTTCGGTAAAAACCGGTATAAGCGTAAACACGCTCAGAAACTACATAAATGCCCATGACGCACTGCCGAACATTTATTCCGCCGTAAAAATAGCAAAGGCTCTAGAAACTACAGTTGAAGAACTTGTAGAAGGAAAAGGCAGTTCAAACTCCGCAGGAAATAATTCTGAAGCCCTTAAGTTTTCCATGCTCTTTTCAAAGCTTTCAGGCAACGACAAAAAATCAGTTCTGGCACTTATGGAAGAAATGCGAAAGCATGTCTAAGTTTATCTAAACGCCCTTAAAACCAGTTTTCCAAAAGAAGGGTCGAAACTTCCGCAATCGGTTCAAAATCTTTTATGTTTCGCGTTACAAGAATAAGCCCGTTTGCAATTGCAGTTGAAGCAATCATAAGGTCGATTTTTGGAGCAGGGGTTCCTTTTTCTTTTAAGCGGGATACAATATCTGAATAGACTGAAGCGCAGAGCGAATCAAATGGAAGTATTTCGTAATTTTTTTGTACGGTTTCTACAAAAAATTCAAACAGGGGCATACACTAAAGTACGAAGTGTACTTTGCATAAAACAGGCGCCTGGTTTAGTTCACTTGCCTTCAGCAGGTATGAATTTTACATAAGTATGCTCATTCCAGTATTCATCCAGATAGCCCTGAACTTCTTCGTTAAGTTCATCTGCAAGTTCATCGACATCATATCTAAAACCTGAAATAATATCTGCCATTGCAAGCTGAAGAGTTTCTTCAATGGCTTCATAACCTGGAATCCAGACGGCATTATTAGGAATATCAGCATAATCGGCAGCGTCAAGAAGAACCTGCCAGTTAATATCAGGCCTTTCCTTTTTATTTTTATTAAGCCATTGTGCCTGAAACTCTTTTACAGCAGGAACATAATCTGAATCAGTAAGCAGATTTTTATAAGCATCAGAAGAATAAAGCCATTTGTAAACTTCCCATGCCTTATCATTGTTTGCTGAGTCTTTTCTTATCGCAAACGTAAGGATATCCATTGCAGAAACAACTCTGCCATTAATAGAAGGAAGAGCTGCAACATTCCAGTTTATTTTTCTTTCATCCCATTCCTTAAAATAATAATCCCATGAGGGATAACTCTCATGCATGGCACAGTTTCTTGTTCCAATTGGAGTGTAGTACATATAAAAATCCGTATATGCTCCATTTACACGGATTTTATATTTATACATCTGGTCACGAAAATCTTTTAATGCCCGCTTCCATTCAGGTGTATTCATCATGGCAGTTTTTCCGTCATCTGAAATTCCAGAGGAAACAGGAAGCCCGTTTTTATCAAAATACTTTCCAACCCAGCTTCTGAGTGAAGAGTCGAGTCCTTCATACCCATACTGAACTGTTTTATTCCAGTTAAAATCTAATTCTGATGCATTGCGGCCATGAGTATCGAGAGTCATCTTTTCTGCATACGAAAGGAGTTTGTCATAAGTCCAATCCGTAGTATTCCATTCTGTCGGAGGATAGGGAATTCCAGAACGCTCAAAAATATCTTTGTTGTAATAAATAACCAGCGGAGAATATGTAAACGGAAGCCCGTATATTTTTTCTTCGCCGTCAATTTTAAAAAACATGCTCTTAAAAATTTTACTGCTGAATATATCCGTATCAAATTCATCTCTCTCGATGTACGGCAGAAGATCAACATACTCATCCTTATATCTGGACAAAGCGTACATATCAAAAAATCCTTTTATATCTGGTTCATGTCCAGAAGCAGCAAGTTTATCATATGTCTGTTGATATTTTGAATCCTTAGTCACAACTAATTCAAGTTCAATATTTTTCTGTCTGCCGATGGTCTTGTTGAATTCTTTTTCCATCCTCTTATATACAGAGCTATCCACTGAATCTCTAAACAAAGTTACAAGAACTATGATTTTCTCTTTTTTAGCAGCTGCAAAAAAAGATTCAGGCAGCATAATCAAAAATACAAATAATAAAATTGCTTTCCTAAAAATTTTCATTTTCTTCTTCAAAAAAAGTTCGCACATAACAAAATAAAAAAAAGCCGCCCATGATTAAAAACCACAGGCGGTCTTTATCTAAACTAAAAGCTCATTTTTTCCAAGGGTTTTTGCGGATGAATGTTTCATCACGTTCGTAACCTACAGAAACAATTGTTACAGGAACTCCCGTATAATCTTCTATAAACTCAATGTAGTCACGAGCTTCTTTAGGAAGTTTTTTGTAACTCTTGATTTCTTTAAGAGGTGTCTTCCAGCCCTTAAACTTTTCAAGTACAGGCTTTGCACGATTCAGCTGATCTACGTTTGCAGGAAAGTCAGTTACGATTTTTCCGTCAATGTCGTAAGCAACACA
>JAEELR010000141.1 GCA_016282835.1 Treponema sp.
AATCCTTATATCTATCAGGATATTATGCATACAACAAATGTTGTAATGAATATTATTACAAATGCCGTAAAGTATACTCCTGAAGGCGGAAAAATCCGTTTCGGTCTGAGACAGGAGCCTGGTGAAACAGAGGATGAATGTACTGTAAGTTTTATTTGTGAAGATACAGGAATTGGTGTTTCTCCGGAATTTGTTCCTTTTATCTGTAAGAGCTTTGCCCGTGAAGATAATGATGTAAATTCTGAAATTCCAAGTGCTGGTCTTGGCCTAAGTATTGCGAAAACCCTGCTTTATCTTATGGGTGGAACAATTAATATAAAAAGTGAACTTGGCAAGGGCACAACAGTAATTACTTCTCAGCCTCACCGCTATGCAAAAAAAGAGGAGGTTGAAAAATCAACCTCCCTTGCTGGAAACGTTCGTCTCTAATTCATAATCCTTAAAGTCCGCGGGCCCAGGCATAGGTACTCAGATATGGGTCCGGTCTTACAGGTCCATTTGAAGAGAAGAGCTCCTCAATCTGTCCATTGTCGTTAATTCGTCCAATTCTGATTACCTTATTAAGATGCTGATTTGAGCCTTCAACCGTAACAATTCCTTCCGGCGCAATATAGCTTAATCCCTTGGCGGCAATTCTTACTGCTTCAACATCAAAGGATTCTGCTCTTGTGCAGGCAGCAGCCCAGAGATTTACTGCAATGTAGGCAGCTTCTTCCGGATCTCCAACAGCTGTGTTTTCTCCGAATTCTCTCTTAAATGAGGAAACAAATCTTGTGTTTTTTGCAGAAGCAGTAGATTCAAAATAGTTCCAGGCAACATAATGACCCTTAAGCTTATCAGCACCAATTGATTTTATTTCACTGTCCGAAACAGAGAAGCTCATTACAGGAATGTCTTCTGGTTCGATGCCCGAATATTTGAGCTGAGAGAAGAAAGACTGGTTTGAAGAACCGTTTAAGGTGTTTATGATTACATCAGGCTTAATGCGCTGAATATCTTTTACAATCTGAACAAAATCTGATTCGTGCATAGGAACATAGGTTTCGCCGACACATTCAGCGCCGATATATTTAAGCTGAGCTTTGATAACGGCATTTGCAGTGCGCGGGAATACGTAGTCACTTCCAATCAGATACATGCGTTTTCCAAGGTTTGCGGCGCAGTAGTCGATGGCAGGAACAACCTGCTGATTCGGAGCGGCACCGGTGTACATAATGTTAGGGCTTGCTTCAAAACCTTCATACTGTACAGGGTACCAGAGAAGACCGTAGTCCTCTTCTACAACCTCTTTTACAGCCTTGCGGGAGTCTGAGGTCCAGCAGCCGAAAATTGTTGCAACCTTATCTTCTTCAAGAAGCTTGCGGGCTTTTTCTGCAAACATTCGCGGATTACTTTTTCCGTCTTCTTCAATTACCTTTATCTGACAACCAAGAACACCGCCGGCCTCATTCAGCTCCTGAATAGCGAGCAGCTCGGCATCGCGGACAGCAGTTTCACTTATAGACATAGTTCCGGTCAGAGAATGAAGGAGTCCAACTTTTACCACAGTCCTCTTTTGTTTTTTGCAGGAGGTGAGGGTGAAAAGTGCCAGAAGTGCAGAAGAAATTATAAGTGTCTTAATCAAGTATTTTTTCATATCTCTCCATCCTATAAAACATCGTAGGTTTTCATTTTACCTTTTCCCTTAACTTCGCACTCAACAGGGCGGCTGAACTTAAGTCCCTTTTCTCCCTTGAGCTGCTTTTTAAGTTCTTCGGTAATTCTGATTCCGCCAGGGTTAGCTGCAGTTTCCATTCGGCTGGCAACGTTTACTGTATTTCCCCAGACGTCGTAAATAAACTTATGAGTTCCGATTACGCCGGCGGTTACAGGACCGCAGTTAAGACCAATACGAATCTGGAACTGAATGTCAGCAGTTTTGTTGTATTCTGCCAGGTCTTCCAGCATACCCTTTGCAAAGTCAATCATAATTCTTGCGTGATGTTCGTTTGCTTCAGGAACACCGCAGGCAGCCATGTAGGCGTCTCCGATAGTTTTGATTTTTTCTACGCCCATTTTTTTAGCGCGTTCATCAAAGCGGGAGAACATGCCGTTAAGGGCTTTTACAATTTCTTTCGCAGTGTGACCGCTTGAAACCTTTGTAAAGCCGACAATGTCGGAGAATAGAATGGTAACATTTTCAAAGTCTTCTCCGAAGGCTTTGCTGCCGGCAGTTTCACGCAGCTTGTCTGCAATCTTATCTGGAAGAATAGAACGTAGAAGCTTATCTGATTTATCCTTCTCGATTTCGAGATCCTTAGTTCTTTCCTTAACCAGAGATTCAAGACGGAGATTTTCCATTTTGATTCTGTGTTCACGCATCATAAAGTAGGCAATTCCGGCTCCAACCAGAAGCGAAATAAGAATAATCCAGAAAAGAGGCCGCTGATAAATGTAAGGTTTCTGATAGAAGAACATTACTTCCTGGTTATCTGACTGCAGGCCGTTTCCGTTTATTGCATAGACAATAAAAGAGTGCTTTCCTGGAGCAAGGTTTGTGTAAGAAACAATTCGCTCGGAAGAAGGCAGAGTATAATCTGTATCAAAGCCGGTAAGCATGTGAGAGAAAATAAGACGCTCAGGTGCATCAAAACTGAAGCCTGTATATTTAATGTCAATTCGTTTAGTACCAGGTTTAAGAATAATTGTATCGCCGGTATTTTTGTGTGGGACAGAATCAACAGTAATTGTTTCTATCTGAACCAAAGGAAGAATATCACTTTGTCTAACCTTTTGAGGGTCATAAACAGCAATGCCGTCTACAAGCGGAATCCAGAGGCGGCCCTTGCTGTCGATTATTGCCAGGGCTGTAGAGGTTGCACCGTCTGAATCCAAACCATCGTTGCGGTTGTAATACTTTGTTGTGAGGGTCTGGCGCTCGCCCGCAAAGTATTCTTCAAGTTCTTCTACAGAAAGTGAAGCGATACCATGGTTATTTGTAATCCAGGCATTGTTTAGGGAATCAAACATAATCTGAAAAACAGAGTTTGTACCGATTCCGTTTTCTGAATTAATTGTACTGGATTCAAAGCGTTTTGTTTTTGTAGTATCAAAATCTTTAATGCGGGTAATGCCGCTTCCTGTACAAATCCAGAAGTTCCCCTTTGCATCCTGAGTAATTTTGAAGATAACGTTTCCGGCAATTCCGTCTGCAGAAGTAATATGAGAGAAAATCTTTTCATCTCTCATAAGGAAGATACCGCCACCGTCAGTTCCAATCCAGAAAACTCCGTGAGTATCTTTATGAATTGTCATTACATATTCAGTATCAAGCTCGCCTGTGTTCTGTTTAAAGGAATCAATGCTGCCATCCTTGTGGATGATGCTGAGACCTGTTGTGGTTCCAACATAGTATTCATCTTTTGCAGATTCAATTGCAACCCGGACCTTGTTACCTGCAAGCCCGTGGTCAGAATCCCAGCTCTTAATTGTTTTTCCATCATAAAGCAGCTGGCCAGGCTTTGTGTAACAGCTTGCAAGAATTTTTCCATCAGAGGTTACTTCAATATGACGAACTCTGAGATCTTTTGTATAGCGGGTAAGGGTATTTTCAACAGCTACATCATTTTTATTAAAACAAAGAACCCCGTTATCTGTGGCTGCCCAGATTTTTCCGTCAGGGGCTTCGGCAATGGCATTAACTGTTACACCAAGACGATGCATGATGAATTTGCCGTGAGTCATTTTTCCAATACCGTTTCTGTCTGTTGCAAACCAGATATTGTCTTCACGGTCCTGAATGATTCTGTTGATGTTTGAGCCGGCAAGTTCCTGGGCACCCTTGTATTCTTCAAATTTTCCGTTTGCATAAACTACAAGACCATGCTCTGTACCAAACCATAGTACTCCGTTTGAGTCTTCAAGAATTGTACTTGCAGGGGTGTCATCAAGTAAGGTGCCTGTTTTTAAAAGAGTTACCTGATCGGAAAGCATGGTTGCAATTCCGTGGTCTCCAAGACCAATCCAGAAAATGCCTGTGTGATCCTGAAAAATTGCTGTCGCAAAATAGGTTGAAAACTTTTCAAAACAATCAAGAGGCTTAAAAACTCCGTCTTCGCAGCGGAAAAGACCATTTTCGTTAGAGGTTGTAAGCCAGACCTTGCCTGCTTTATCGCAGAAAAGATTTGAAGCAATTACACCATTTGCGGTTGTTCCTGCTCCAAACTGGGGGTTAATTAGTTTTCCATCTGGAGTAATATATACAACACCGGCAGCAGTTCCAACCCATATATTGCCGTGAGTGTCTTCACAGAGGGCACGGACAGAGTTGTTTGGAAGACCGTTTTCCATAGTGTAAGACTGACAGTCTGTTTCTGATACTCTGTGTACACCTTCATCATTTGAGCCAATCCAGGTGTTTCCGGCTTTATCCTGAATAATTGTACGGGCAGAAGCAAAACCGTAATCTTTATCGTTTATGCGGTTTAAAGTGTGAAATTCAACTCCATCAAACTTAACAAGTCCCTCATAGGTTCCAATATTGATATAACCGTCGCTTGTCTGATAAATGTCATTTGCTGTGGTACCTGAGAGGCCTCCGAATTCGCTCCAGGACTGATAAACATAATTATCAAAAAAACTGCTTTGTGAGAAACATGAAATTGAAAATGTTAGAAATATTATAGAAAAAAGTGTTTTTTTCATACAAATATTATCTGCTGAAACGTATATAAATGCAAATTTTTTTGTTTTTTAGTATAATAAAGGCATGGAAGAAAATGATAAAAAGAAAAAGAAGAAGCTTCCGCTTGTCGTAAAGCTGCTTCTGCTGCCTTTTGAAATTATTCTGGCCCTGCTTATTGTAGTTCTGCTCTGGTTTACCTTCTGTTGTTTTGACAGAGTAAAGCCCCTGGAGGCCCTGCCGCCGGATTATGCACTTTACCTGCGCACAGATTCTGTATGGGGTACAGCAGAGCCATTACTTGACCTTGATGCAACTTTGATTGCAATGACAAGTCCTGATCTTCAGAAATACCGCGAAAGCTATCTTAATATAAAGAGCTCTAAGCTCAGACAAAATTTTTTTGTAAAAAAAGCCCTGCAGCGTCGTTTTGATGCGGCGGTTTACGGCGGACAGGAAGGGGTAAAAGAAAACGGTGTCATTGGTGTGCTTGATACAGGCTTTCTGGCCGGAGCTGCAAGACTTGCGCCTCATCTGATTCCTCATATAAAAGCAGTTTCTGAAAAGGTCGAGCTTTCTGTAAACCGGCATGGAAATTACTATCAGTTTGGAGATTCACTTTTCTTTGTTTTCAGAAAAAATCTTCTAGTTCTTTCAACAAACAAGGAGCTTCTGGAAGAGGCAATGACCTGGTCTAACAGCAAACTCTATAAAGAAGAGGAACTGGAGGCTGTAAACGCCAGATTAAAAGAGCCGCTCCGCATTTTTGCAAACGGAAAAAATCTCTTGAATTATGTGATTGCCAGTCAAAATTCTTCGTCTGTCGTTCAGAATTATCTTGAAATAATAGTTCCATACCTTTCTCAGGAAGAATATACAAGCCTTAATATTGGAATCAGTGAAAATGATCTTAATGTAACAGTTTCAGTTCCAATGGACTTTGGAGATAATCCTTCGGTATATCATCCGGTTCTCGGCCTTTTACAGAAGGATTCTGCAGTGCCGACACTGCTTCCTCAGTTCAGCGAAGACGTTCAGTATTACACCCTCATTTCTGCCGGAACTCTGCGAGACCTTCGCGATGCCGCAACAAGAATCCTTCCTCCGGAAAAAGATTTTATGACAACCTGGAACAGGTCCGACACTATCAGCAAATTCCTTTTCAATCGTTCTCTGGATGATTTGCTTTTCTCCTGGACAGCCGATGAATTTGCAGCCTTCGGAATTGAAGGAAAATCTGAGCCTGTTTTTGCAATTAAAATTGCTGATGAGGCAAAGCGCCGCGAAATCTTTGATAAGGTTTTCTCTTCGTATATCGTAAACTCAAATGACAGTCTGCTTGTGGATGGAGTCCGTCTGCCTTGCGTTGAAATGCCTGGCTTTGTGCTTTCTGTTTTGCAGGCTCTGAATATCAATATTCCAAAGCCATATTATCTTATAAAAGATAATTACATTTACCTTTCTCAGTCGCCGGAAAATCTTGCCGCAATTAATACCGGTGTACAGAGCTCTAAAAAGCTTACCGGAAGCGAAAACTGGAAAAGGGTTTCTTCAAAGCAGTCACCTTATTCAACTCTTTCGCTTTACTACAACCTTGAACGCAGTGTTCCTTTCTTTGTAAAAGGAAATTCTGCAATGTCAAAAATTCTGGCCCTTTATAATTCCGGTCGTTTTGATTTACGCATCAAAGATAATCTGCTTACAGTTCAGCTTCAGGCCTCGGCTCTTGCCCTTGAATCATCTAATCATATTCCGGGCTTCCCGATTGAACTGGAGCACCGCACAAATGCAGAGCTGGTAAAATCAAAGGCAAAAAAGAGTAAGCTTGTTTTCTGGCTTGAAAATAATTCTACAGTAAACTCTCTGGACTGCGGAACCTTTGAGAAGGGCAGTGCAGAGTATCCGGACCTCAAGTATATTGTTGCTGCAAGTGAAGCTACCTCAAAGACTAACGGCGGTGAGCTCTGGGCTGTTACAAAAAACGGAATGGCATATCTTTTAAATGCAAAGCTTGAAAGTGTTTTCGGTTATCCGATTCTTTCGGGAGTTTCACTTTCCTGTCAGCCTTTTGTTTATAAGGATTCTCTTGCCCTGGTTGGAGCCGATGGAGCAATCTGCTTTATTTCTGAAAAAGGGGAACTGAGTCTGCTTGAGACCGGAGTTGAAAGCGGAATTCTTGCCGCCCCAAGTGTAAGCGGAGACTATATGGCCTTTTATGAAAAGGGCTTTTTTGGTGGCATTCATATTTACAAGGGGCAGGAAAATATAACTGCTCAGGGACCGCTGGAGCTGGATGGAATTGCCTATGGTTCGCCTTGTATTTTTACAGCGGGCGGTAAGCAGTATCTTTCTATGATTACCCAGGCGGGCCAGCTTTATGTTTATGATTTTAACGGCGAGCTGCTCTCTCCATTCCCGGTTGGTTTGAACGGAGTTTTCTATCTGAATGTCGTAATGGCAGACGGATATCTTTTTGCCCTTTCTGAGGAAGGTGACATTTACCGCGTTGGTCTTGATGGAAAAGCAATGCGGGTAAAGATTCCGTATTTTACTGCCAAGTCCGGACATCTTACGGTTTTTGATTATGATGAAAAAGCAGGCCAGGAGATTTTTGTTTCCGGCGAAGGCAATGCCCTTTACGGCTTTAACAGTGCGCTTGAGCTTTTGCCCGGCTTCCCTGTATCTGCTTACGGTAATCCTTTGTTTATTGATTTGAATGGTGATAATAAAAACGATTGTCTTGCAATTACCTTTGATAATAAGATTGTTGCAGCAAATGTGCTGAGGTGAAAGGAATGAGAAATTATAGAATCCTGAGATCTGCCGGCCTGCTCGCAGCCCTGCTTCTGCTGGCTTCCTGTGCGAGTCTGCAGCAGGATGTGTACACTTTTACAGTTGAGAACTCTTATATTTTCAGCTCCATCGAAGAATACGAACAGAGCTTTATTAAAATAGATGCTCAGGCCCAGCTGGAGAACTCGGTCCCGACGGAGGAGGTGAGCGGACTTCTGTCGGATATTGCGGCTTACAAGAGCTCGACTAATTTAACGGAGCCGCTTTTGATTGCTAGACTTCGCGCCTTTGAGGGTCTGCTTTATAAGATGGCGGGGCGCGGGCGTGAGGCGGACGCGGCTTATACTGAGGCGAGGGGGCTGCAGAAGGGCGACTGCTACGTGCAGCTGCTGGGATGCCGGCTTAAAAAGACAAGAGAAGAAAGTCTTTCTGAAGCAGAAGCAATGTTAAAATATGATTCAAAGAATGCTGTGCTGGAGCTCGAACGGGGTAAGCTTTTATATCAGCTTAAGCAATATGACAAGGCAATTTCTGCCATAGACAATGCCTTTATTCTTTTTGATGCAGAAGGACTTCCTCAGTACCGTACTGTTTACAATCCTTTAAGAAACTATATCTGGGATTTGAACTCTGTATACGGCAGTGATTCAGACTCCGATGCTGTTCACAATATGACTGACCTTCAGGGAAATCTCACCCTGGAAAGTCTTGTAAGCCTCACAATGGAAAATACAAGTCTTATTGAAAACTATACTGCTTCCTATCAGAAAAAAAATCAGAAGCAGAAAAATCAGTCTCTTCTTACTAATCTCGAAAAGGGAGGCTATTTTTCAGCAGCTTCAGATTTGTCTAATGAGGCCGGAACTTCTGCCTATATGACCGGCGCTTCAGAAATGACCCGCAAAATGTGTGCCCGTTTTCTCTGGAATGCCTATGTTCGCCGCAGCGGAAACCTGAAAATGCTTTCCCGTTATTCAGAAAAGTACCACAGCTCCGGCCGCACAAAAAGTCCGGTAAACGATGTTCCTGTTGATGATGAAGATTTTGATGCCGTGCTTGGAGTTGTAGAAAGCGAGTTTATGGAGCTTCCCGACGGTAAAAACTTTTCTCCAGATTCTGTAGTAACAAAGCTTCAGTTTCTGACCTGGGCTAAGAAAGCAGATAAACCAAATATACAAAAAAATTGACACAAAAAGAATTCTAAAATACACTATATATATATTTATTAAAGTAGGTAAGTAAAATGCGAAAAGAAAAAAGTGAAAGAACCCCAAACAGATTCAGAGCAATAGCAGTAATCATACAGTTTTCAATGTTTATCAATTTACTTCCTGCCCAGAGCATAGGGAGCAGCAGAGACCAGGGAAAAGTTCGTTTGGAGCATTTTCTGGAAAAAGCTTCGTATGCGCGTAATGAAGAAGAATGGATGAGGATAGCCGAAGAGGGAATGCTTTCTGCCCTTGGAGCCTGGGAAGGAGAAGTCAGCGAATTTATAGAAAATGATGCAGAATATTTAAGCGCTAAAGAAGATTACGAAAAAGAGACAGAAAAAGCATATATAGAGTGGAAAGCAAAACGTTATGCCGAAGAAAAAGATGCATTTGAACGAAGCGTAGTAAGAAAGATATTAAATGAATCAGCCGCTGAGTGGAATTATCTGGATAGCGACGGTAATCAAACAAGAATGATAGAAGAGTCTCAGGTAAAGGATGCAAGAAATCAGTGGTATGAATATGCCGAAGGACTTGTAAATGAATACCTTGAAACGACAGATTTCACAAGCCAGATAATGCTTGGAATAAATGATTATACCACAAAGCTTAGCGAAGATGAAAAGAAAGAAATAATAAGTAAAGCAAACAGTAGTTATAAAAAAATAAAGAGAAATGAATACCGTGATGTACTGGAGATTGAATCCAATGACCTGATGCGCTATATGCTTTATGACCAGTACTCATTGAGAAAAAAGACAGATGCGGAAGCAGCGGCAATAATAGCAACAGGCCTTGCAAACGAAACAAATGTATTGACTACGCAGAACATGAATAATGTCTTTTCACAGATAGACACAATAGTAGAGATGAATGAGGATGAAATACAGACCGCAGAAGAACAGTGGCTCAGTAATTTCAGCAGGGTGATGGAAGACAGCCTTGCAAAATGGGATGAGGCAGAGCGTGAATTCCTTATTAAAAGAAGTGAATGGGAAAAAGATGCCGTAGAAACCTATGTAAATGACGAAGAAGTATGGCAGAAGGCAATGGACACCCTCAAACAGAAGCGCAACGAATGGAATAAAGAAATTCTGGCAAAGCTTGAGGAAGGAAGAAATCGTTGGGCCCGTCAGAGAAATGAATTACAGAAAGAGTTAGATAAAGTATTAACTGAATATGAAGCAAAACTAGAAAATGAAAAAAGTGTAAAAGAAAAAATTCTTGATGTTCAGATATCTACCTATGAAAAAAGTCGTGAAATTCTTGCAATGAATTTCGAAGGAATCCAGGGATGGTATAATCACTGGACAGAAAGATATAACGGATTATATTCCTATTGGAAAACAGAAGACGCGTCAAAACTTGAGGAATTGTCCTCGTTTATAGACAATTCAACCGGACCTAATGCTTTTGAGCAAAGCAGTTATTCAATAACACAAGATGATTTAATAAAAGTAATAAATATGATAAATGCCTGGAAAAATATGTATAAACAGGCAGTAATGAATGAACTTACAAAATCCAATCAGAAGATACAAGAAAAAATTGATTCTAAAAATATAGAAATAGAAGAAAACAAACTCAAAATTGCAGATTCTCAAGTAAAAATAAATAATTCAAATAGTTCGATTACATATTCCCAAGAACAAGATTATAATAAACAGAATCAAAAATATACTGAAGAAAATGAGCTGTTACTGGAAGATATCAGAAAGCTTACAGAAACTCAGAATCAGATAAAGCAAAAAATATCAGATTTGGACAAAATAATTGTAGTCAAAACCTCTATAGAAGATTTAAAAGATTTTAGTAATAAATCAATAATAGCAAACCAGAAAGAAATGAAGGATTTTATTGAAGGTGTATTAGCAACTGGTTTTATTGAGAAAAAAGACGAACAAATATTTGATTGTAACGATCTGGTATATGGCTCAGAAGAAGTATTATATGGCTGGCTATCCAATCATTTACAGTATGTCGACAATTGTAAGAATGCCATAAAAGGTATCTTTAAAAATGCAGGTACAGGCGAAGTTTTGAAACTTGGTGAAAATGATATGACATTTTCTTATGATGAACTTGAAGCAGAATACATAAAGGCAACTGCAGTAAAAGAGTACTGGCAGGAACGTGTAGATATATTAGATGCATGTGTAAAATATATACAAAATGAAACATCAACAAGTGATACATTGCAAAGAACTGAAGAAAAATTAGACGAAGCAATGAGTTTGTATGATGCAGCCTGTACTGAATATGAAATACAAGTAAAGGAGCTTGAATCTCTTAGTATCCTCGTAGACAATGCACGTACTACATTACAAAATGACCAGGAAGAAATAAAAAATAAATTTGATGCACTAAAAAATGCAAAGAAAGATTATGAAGAGAAACAAACTGCATATAACGGAATATCCAATGATACTCTAAAAGCTAGAATAGAAGCAGTTGTTTCTAAAATTAATAATTTGAATATAAGTAATGAAAATGAAAAAGAACTACAACTTTCAGAATATTATAATGCAGTACAGAACTTGTATAACATTGAAAGAACAAAACAACTAATTGAACTAAAAAATATTCTGGAAAATGGAAGTGCAACAAATAATCCTGTTACGCTGGAAGTTCTTAAAAATACTTCTCTTAATATTCAAACATTTTTAAGTAAAGACATGCATACATTTTCTTCTGGGGTGAATACTATTCCTATATATAATCAGGAAGAGAGAAGGCTAATAGAAGAAGCCTGGAATAACAGAAATGAAACAGAAGACAATGATAATAGAAAACAACAGTTTCTGGAAGAGATTATTTCTTTAGCTGTAAAAAAAATAAATATTTCAAATGAAAAGGAATATGAAAGAAGATCAAGAGCAATTGATTACCTGGACGACAAGAGTATAGATATAGAACCAATAGATGAAAATACTATAACAGAAATAAAAATCAGAAACCTTCTCAAGGCAGCACAATATGCAATTGAAAAGGGAAAGGAATATAATATACTCACTGATGATGAAATAAAAGATTTTAATGATGAACTTAAACGCCTGTTATCAGATGATGAAAATGAAAAGAGCTTAAAAGAAAAAATCAATGAATCACAATTTCAAATTCTGATAGACCGGATTCTATGCGGAAATGGACTGTTTTATGCAAACAATTCTAATATATCAATAAATTCTACAAATGATACATTAAATGATTTAGAAAGTAGAAATCACTATGATCCTTACAGCCTGTTAAATAAGATTATTGATTATGAATATGAAATATTGATGTGGACTAATGGAGTAGTAACAAATTCAAAGAATGTGGTTATTTTAGAAATCAATGCTAATGTAAAAACAGACTATTCAGACTATAATAATACATATTTAAATGAAAAAAACGAAGATGCAAAGAATCGAATCAAAAATCTTATTAAAGAACCTTCCGGCTTGAGTAATGACAGAAATGAAATTATAAAATATGTAATTAATCTTTATGATGCTTCATATGGTTTAAGTGAAGGTGGGAATGAAGCTTTGCAAAGATACATTTCTGAAATATTACGTCAGAAGATAGTTGAAAATAGTTCTATTTATAAATTTAATGAAGAAAAATATAAGGAAAAGAACAAACATCTTGTAGAAAAGCAGAATGTTATAAATGAAATATTAACCTGGAATCAGGTTAATGATATTAGTAACATTATAAATGTACTTAAGAGTGACTTATATAATTCAAAGAAAGAAGATGAGCAGTTTAAAAAACAGACGGAAGAACTTTATAAAGCATATAAGGAATATGCTTCAGCACTTGTGTTTACTGACCTTATAAAGACACAAAAGACAGAACTCATTATTAACAAAAACACCGAAACTATACTTGAGATCCTGGATAGAAACTATAATGCTGGCGAAGAATATGATTATGCCATTGAAGTGTTTTTGCAGGAAGTTGCAGAGGATGCAGTCAGAATTTATACAGATTCATATAAAGATTTTACAGAAATACAAAAAGCTTTCTTTGAAAGTATTACAGGAAAAAGTACAGAAGAAAACGAAGAAAAAAATAAACTGTTGAAACAGCTCTCTTACAGAAATGATATTATTGATATAAAGGAAAAGAAAATTCCTGATCTTAAGAAAGTTTATCTGGAATATTATTTGGAAGAAGAAAAAACATTTACTGCAATTAAGAGTGCAGTTTTTGAAGAAGAGGAAATAACAAGATTATCAACTGAATTCACGAATATTGATGAAGAATTTACCAAAATTATAAAAAAAATACTCAAAGAAAATGAAAACCAAACATATGAAACTGTATATAAAAAAGCTCTTGAAATCATTATTAAAGAATATAATGACGAAATTGAAAAATATAATATTGCTGCAGAAGAAAAAAACAAAAATATAACTAAACCTGAAGAGAAAATAGAACTTAAATCAACAATAAAACTGCCAGAAGAATTTTCTTTGTATGATGAAAATAGTTTGAAGATTTTTGAGCAAGAAGAAAAAGAACGCAGAGTAAATGCATATTTACTGGAAAATAAAATTACTGATTATGATTTAGAAAAAATATATACAGACTGGTATTCATATTACAGAAGCGGCAGTAATGTATTATATGTTTATCTTTCTGTTTATGATTCAAATCTTGAACTGTTAAAAGAAGTTGTGGAATATGCAGATATTAAGGCAGAACAGAACGCTCCAAAGGACATAAATATAGAAAAAATAAGAAATTATATAAAATTAAAAGATATAATTAACAGTTATAGTCCATATTTCGACGGAGATGCAAAAACATGGCTTGATAATCAAAATCTGGAATTAACAGAAGAAGAATATGATGCCATTTATGAAGAATTAGTTTATGGAACATACTACGGAACAGAATCTCATTATGAGGAGCAGATAAGCAATCTATTTAATATAACAGGAGGCTATGTAACATCAACCAAACTGATACGTAAAACAAATGATAATAGCAGTATAATTAATAATATTATTAATCAAATAATTAATGCAGAACAGACTGAAGCTTATAAAATTAATATTGATTTAATGATAGATCAGATTGCTGCGACACATTCAGGAGAAGATCTGTCTTATCAGGCAGAAATTGAAACAAAAGTAAATGATAATAATATAAAAAATGGAGTAGAAGGAACATTTACTATAACAACAGTAAATAATTCACCATTTTACTCTAATGTCTACAGCAGATTTTTTACAGAAGCAAATAAGCTTCCTAAGTATTCACAATCTTTTGACGATGATATCTCTGCGATAAAACAGAAAATTGAGAAAAAAACAGAAGAACTAGACGAAATAGATAGATTGAGACAAGGGTATCTTGAGCAGTTAAAGGCAGAGTACAAAATTCTTGAAGTAAATCAAGAAAATCTGGAAGGAATGCTAACTAAATTAAGAAATGCACAAAAAGCTGTTGATGATGCAAAGAATTCTTATGATGAAGCAGTAAATCAATATAATAAATCCCTTAAGAATTATCAGGCTAAAGTTGATGACTATTCTAAACAACTTGTTAACGTTGATAAAAGTTATACTACCATGGAGGCTAAAAGGGTTGATTATAGAAGTGCCAGTGAACTTCATGAATGGGCAGAAAATACATATCTTCGAACAGAAACAGAGAGTAAGGTTGTCGGAGACCTTGATGATGTGAAAGTAGCAGTAAAATATGTAAGTCCAGAAGAAAAACTGGAACTTGCAAAACAGTCATTAAGAGCAGCAACAATATCAGAAGAAGTTTTGGACGAGCTTCAAAATGATTTAAGCGGTGTAAATGGATCGGTTACTGCTTTTACCGAAAAATATAAAAAAGAATACAAAGAATATAGGGAAGCAGAAAGAAATTACTATATAGCCAGAATATTATCAGCAGAGGTTTCTTCTGCAATTACAACGCAAAGAAAAAAAGTAGAAAGTCTTGAAATGGAAGAGCAGGGGGCAATATCAAGACTTCTCATCATAAATAATTATAATCCGAAATCTATAGAAGAACCTTATAAATTGAATGAATCGGTAAAAAAATTAATTTCGCTCAACAAAACAGGTTCAAGGTATACAGTTTCTCTTAACTATGATATTGGTATTGATGAAAACAACGATGCTTATCTTAAAAAGATTAAAGACTCTTGTGACGATGATATTTTTAAGCAATACTTAAATTGGGAATTAGGAATAGATAAATATACTGCTTTTGACGAAAAGTACAATAACAGATTATCTCAAGAAGAGGCGCAACAATGGCTAAGAGCTATGAATGATGAACCAGATAGTCATCTGTCAAAAGTAGTTCTTGCAGCAATGTATCTGGAGTGTCTTTGCATAGATAAAGAAATTATAGATGGAGAAAATATTGGTTCATATATAAATGTATTAAGTAAAAATGTAAAAGATGTTAATGGACTTACAAAACTGCATGGTATTGATTACCCGTCAACAATGGCATCATATTTAAAATCGATATTGGCAGACTGCTGGGTTTCGGCAGACAAAGAAGATGTAGCAAAATATCTATTGTACAAAGATACATATTTAAACAGTGCACTTAAACTAGAATCTCGTGCAATAAATTACCTCAGAGTCGAGGCAATGAAAAAAACTATTGATTATGCTGAGGATAAAAAACAGGAGTATAATATATTGGGTGGAATTGCGGCAGTAGAAGCGGCATTCTATATTGGAATTGCATGTGCTCCTTTTGGAATAGGTGCATGGGCTTTAATTCCAGCTGGATTAGCAGCTGCAGTTTCTGCATATGAATTTATCAAAGCTCGAGATGTTGGAGACATAATAGATATAATTTCTTCAGTTAAGAGAGGAGATTGGTCTAACTATGAAAAAAACCGTGACTATCTTATCAATGGAATAAAAAAATGGGATGATATAACATTAACTAAGGAAAATAATATAAAAAGATTAAATAAAATGTTATATGGTAAGGACGACTCTGAACTTAAAGGAGGAATTGGAGTTCCTCCTTTAACATACAATCAGCTTGAAACCGCACTTAGGGAGAGTCTTTCATTCAGCAAAGTATTAACGATAAATGAAATTAGTGACTTAGTTTCTGAAAAAGTTTATGAAGAAATTAAAGGATTTACGTCAACAGAACAGGCACTTTCAAAGATTGAAGAGTATTATCATAATAAATCTATTGAAAACAGAAAAAAAATGGATCTGAAGGTATTGGGAAAAGCAGAAGATGGAACTATTGCTGACGATAGTTTAATAGAAACACAGAAAACAGATGCCTCTGAGTATTACGAAGTATTAAATAAGTATCTGACAAATGAACAAGAACTTACAGAAGAAAGTAAAGCTACAGCAAAGGCAAAATTGAAAACACTTGCAGAAAAGGCATGGGGACAGGGCACTTATAGAAGTAATGTATATAATACAAATATTGTTAAAGTATATAGTGATGATGACTTATTAAATAAAAACAAGGTTATGTATAACCGTGGTATAGAAAGTTATCTGTATCCAGAAAAAGGGGAAGGAATAATTCATTCTTTCCAGAATAGTTACAAAAAAGCACTTGAAGACGAAATAAAACTTAAGCTTGAAGTCAGAAAGGCAGAAAACGCTCTTATAATGTCAGATCTTCTTGAACAGGAAAGAAACTGGACAATTCAAATGTCATACATTCTTTCTGTTGCAGATTTGGAATGGAATAAAGCAGAAAAGAGACTTAATAATGAACGAAATCAATGGCGAAATGATTATAAGTCTGCATACGAACAGAAAATAAAGGAATGGAATGCAAATTATACACAGTTCCAGGAAGAAAAACGCGACTGGATAATGAGCGCTTACATGAATGCCAGCGAAGGAAAATGGAATGAGCTTACAGCAGGCTATGACATTGAGCGTGAAAAAATCATCAAGAATGTAATGGAAAAGAGCGGACTCATAGGCCGCATGAAGGATGCCGTAACTGCCTTAAGCGAAGATACAGATGCTTATGTAGAAAGCCTTACCAGTAGCGGTATCTTAAAGAATATCATGAATTATGCTTCTGATCTTAGTGCCCGTGCTGGATACGGCATGAAACGCGCAAAGCGTGGAAATGTAATAAGTACGGAAGCAGATAACTGGCTTGCGGCTGCAATAAATCAGTCAGCAGAAAGACAGAATGATTACGAAAAAACAGCGCAGAAACTCAGTGAACAGAAGGCTCAGGAACAGCTGAGAGAAACAATAGACGGCTACATGGCTCAGATAGATGCCCAAAATACCGGAATGCGGGAGTGGGAAATAGAAACCGTTCAAAGCTCTGGTTACACAGTAAACGGTCGAAGTATTAAGAGAACTGCAATCATAGATTCTACACTCATGAATAACGTCAAGAAAACTCAGACAGTAGCGATGTATGAAGATTTCAAGACTGTTCGTCCTGAAACAGATATATCCACCAGTAACGGACAGAATGCCCAGAACGCCATGGAAAAAATTATCCTTGCAATGGACAGCGTAAAGCAGTGGGCAGTAAAGATATTTGGAAGAAAAGATTTTGATAAAAATGGAGATGTAGTAACAAGAGAACGTTTTGTAAACAGAAAGAGTGGAACTAAGAGTGCCGAATCTCTTATTACCGGCTATGAAGAAAATGCAAGAACTCTCGACCTTCAGCAAAAAGAGTTAGAAAATAGTGGTAAAGTAAAAGTTCTGGAAGATCTTGAAAAGAAGATTAAAGATAAAGGCTGGGATAAACTTTCAAAAGATGAGCAGGATAAATATAATGAACTCAGCGGAGAAATAGTAAGACTTTCAGACGGTGCCTTAAACGAATGGATAGGCTATGCCCCTGTCATGACCGATAAGCCTGATTATAAGAAAGACAAGAAGGCTAATGTAAAATATGAAGGTTACGGCCAGATGGGCATAATAATGCTTGATATCCAGTGGAACGCCATGGAAGAAGGCAACGGACTTGCAGAGCTTGCAAAACCAATGTACGATAAGAAGATGTGGGACGACGACGGAGCCCTTATCCAGCCGCCGACCTTCCGTGCCGTTGCAGACATAGTACTTGATATTGTGGGGAACGCAACCGGACACAAGTGGATTGGTTATATAGATGATGCACTCTTTGCAACCTTAGACATAACAGGAGGCTACAAAACACCGGAAGAAGTAGGCCTTGAACTCGGAAAAAAAGCCCTCACAAGCGCAGTAAGCTATGGTGCAAGCTCAATAGGCAGAGCCGCCAGTGCAGCCGCCAGTGCAGCCATAACAAACACCGCCGCCAACGTAGCCGCCAAGGCCGGAATTAGTGTAGCCCAGAGTTATGCAACAAGTGTAGCAACTAATGCAATCAATAGTGTTAATATAAAAGACGGCAAACTTGATTTTGACGGAGAAGGCTTTGGAAAATCACTGTACAGCAAAGACACAATAGCAGGTGCATTAAGTTCTGGAGTAAATGTTGCTGTAACTTCAGGAGCTCAAAATTTCTTACTTAAAGATGGTAATGGTATTGAGCTTACAGAGAATGTATTTAATACAAATGCACTAAATACAATGGCAGGCCTTACAGGAAATGCAGCAGCAGCCCTTACAGAATATGCAATAAGCGGACATACAACAGTAAACCTTATAAATACCAGTATGTTTGGATTAAAAAATAAAGACTTAAAAACTGATACTCTCTCAACAATGCACAAAGGACTCTTTGCAGTGACCTTTGACAGTGAAGAAGGTGTAAGTTCAACAATCAGCTCGGCAGGATTCGACATGAATCTTGGAAATATTGCCACTGCCATGAACGGTCTTCATGACATAACAAAAATAACATCTGCAAAAGTATCATCTGCATTTGGCAGCCAGGAAGATATAAGCACCCTTAATTCAGTAAATATGATGGGGTATACATACTCTGAACAAAATAAGTCATTAGCGAAAGATATATGGAATGGCAGGAAAAAAGTTAAATATGAAAAAATGGAAGATAAAATTCTTGGAAGGGCAGATGAAAAAAATAATACAATATATATAAGTGATAAACTATTGGCCGGTGGTATAGAAGGTTCAGCACAGTTAGCTTCAATGTTTAGTCATGAAGGCTTACATATTGATGGTTACGATGAAGTTCAATCTAGAATAGGTGGATATGATACGTATGCACAACTTCAACTGATGTTTGGAGTAACAGGTGAAAAATATGATTCAATATCAGATATTGCTTATATGACAGAGATATATAAACAATATGGAGAGCAGGGGGTATTCACACAATTGTTCTTTGGAGAAACTTTCAATCAGGAAAATTTAAAAAATGATTTATACCTTGCAACAATTATAGATCCAGGATGGAGACAAAGTGAAGAAATTAATAGAGGTATTCCTTTAGGTAATGGATTAACAGAAGAAAATGTTAGGAAATATAATAATTCTCAAAAAGAACTGGCATATGAAAAATATAAAAAAGATGAGTATGATAAATTTACACAAATAGAAGGAAATGAAGATATAAACTTTGAAGACTTTTCTCCAAAAATTTCAGATAACGATTTTAGTGATGAGATGGCAAAAAATTATGGATATATAAAAGCTGATTATTCAGACTTACGCTTAACAGGGTGTACACTTTCTACGGCAGCATATATAGCATATTCTATTACAGGTAATATGATGTCATTACAGGAAGCAAATCAATTATTGAAAGATAATAATATTTTTGTTCCGTCGTGGGGAAAAGATAAAGATGGTAATTGGCAAATTGTAGATGCTGGACAAAAGACTTTACTTACATATGACGATAGAATATACGAAAAGGCTGTCAATACTTTAGCAAAAGTAGAATATGATGTCGTAAAAGTAGATAGCCAGTGGACTCCTAATAGTGAAAAAAGTCTTGAATCCTTTATAAAATCAAAGTTATATGATGATGAAGGCTATTTTATACACTTAAGGACAAATACTGAAAAACATAAGGATGACTTAAATTATCATTCAGTTTTATTAAATGGATTAATTGAGAAGGATATGTCAAGATCTTCAATTCCAGAACAATATTGGAAGTATCAATCAACAATCCAAGCACTGAGTGTTCTTGACCCATGGGAGTCGACAATAGGAACAAGAAAATTAAATGAAATTGGAAGAGCTGATTCTTATAAGCTCACAGATTATGGTCGTATTTTCCAAAATAATAGACAAAAATATAATGGAAGTTATAATTATATTAGATACATTTACGCTAAACATAATGAATATAAGTATAGATTTGGAGATAATAAATATGGTTTCTAAAAAAATATTTATTTCAATACTTTTTATATTTGTTACAATTCCGTTTTTTTCATATAGTTTTGAGGATATCAAAGAGATTGAAAAAATTAGATGGATTGATTGCGGAGAAGATATTCTAGATTTTCATGAAATAGAAAAGATAGAATTTCAATTTTATAAACCGCCAGTTGTTTCATATTATAAGTTTTATTATATACAAAATGTTGATTTAAGAAATGTTGGTGATGGCAATACGTCAATAAAAAAAGGAGATTTTTGGATTGAATGTGAATATATCTCGGATTATTTTATATTGGATTTTTCTGAAACAAAAATTTCTGAATTAAATTCAAAGCCAGAATCATATTTTTCTAGAATGCAAAGGTATAATACGAACAGTTTATTTGAGGATTATATACGAGAAGATAACAGACAAAACGATATACATAATTTATGTACTTCTTATGTAAACAAAAAGTATCCTGATAGAAAATTGTTGATAGAAAAAAAAGACAATCTGGACTTTGATGGATTTGTGAAAGTTTCTGACAATAATTTAATGCTGGATGAAAAAGGTCGTCATTTTATAAAATATGATTCATTAACAAATTCTTTTTCGACAGATTCCTTGTATTCCAAAAAATATAAAAAACTAGAAGGTAATGGTAATGATTCATTTAAAATAGAAATCTTAAAGTATAATGAATACGAGAAACTTCTGTTATTAGATACTCCAAAGTATACAAGACCATATGTACCAATGGAAGATTTCTTTACACCGAATACTTCAGAAGTTTGTATTGAAAAGCCTTATGATGAGCGCATGAATGAAATTCTTTTTTATTCTAATTCTGATTTTAATTCTGAAATACTAAAATCAATTAATGGAAAAGAATCTCTTATTGGTAAAGTTGTTGAATCAAAAGAAAAAATGGAAGAGTATAATGGAAAAATATCAAAATGGGTAAAAGTTAGATTGAGAGATGGATTTGAGGGCTGGATATGGGGACGAGATATAATTTTGTATGATTGGCCTTCTGGTTATGATTATGAAAAAGTAAAACGTTATGTAAAATATAATACTGTAAAGTAAATTTCAGGAGCATTAGATAATGTGCCGATAAACCTGATTACAAAAAAGACAAGAAAGCTAATGTAAAATATGAAGGTTACGGCCAGATGGGCATAATAAGCTGGACATTCAGTGGAATGCCATGGAAGAAGGCCACGGACTTGCAGAGCTTGCAAAACCGATGTACGATAAGAAGATGTGGGACGACAACGGAGCCCTTATACAGCCGCCGACCTTCAGAGCTGTTGCAGACATAGTGTTAGTTGTGGTTCCAGCTCTCTTGTTATTCCTTTTCAAACTTTCCATACACCCCACAGAACATAAACAAGCTAACCAATAAGGAGTTTAGTACTCCAAAGAACATAAAGAAAGCAAGACTCTTTGAAAAGGAATCTTTACAGCAAATATAAAGTGGGATACTGCTGATAATTGTTGTTAGTGATGTTACCAGAATGCTTTTGATTTTTTCTCGTAATTTATAATGAATATTTCCTTTTTTTGATTCCCCAATGTATATAGAGTTATTTACACTGATTCCTGATAAAACTACAAGGCCTACTATATCTCCCAATATTAAAGATGTATTTGTAATTAGTCTTATTCCAAGCGGAAGTACACAGGAAACAGGTATGATAGAAAGGAGTATAAGTGTTTTCTTTGGCTTTTCAGAAAGAGCTGTAAGAATAAGGAATATTGCAATAATACAAATAAAGAATACACAAATAAGAAGTTTATAATTATAGTTCATTGTTTCAATTTCTCTTGGGAACGAAAAACCGTAACCTTTGTCTAAATCAATTGTATTAAGAGTCTGTTTTATGGCTGTAACAGCTTTATTCATACTCATATCATTAATTTCAACTGTAAAAAAGGCTGCGTGACGGCCATCTTTTCTGTATAGTTTGCCACTTGAAAAATTCTGCTGGATTAAACCTAATGATGGAAGTATCTGATAAGAGCCCTGGGTTGGAATATGCAGACTTTCAATTCTTGAAAGTTTAGTATTGTGTAAGTCTTTACCAACAATTCTAATATCTTGTTCTGTTCCATCCTGCAACCATTTGTCAGCAACTGGGCCAAAAAGCATCCAGCGTAGGGAAGTTGATAGAGACTCTACTGTAAGTCCATTGATAAATAGTTTTTCTTTTTCTGGTATAAAATTTATTTGTTCTTCTGCACGTTTGAAATTTAATACTGAAGAATCTGCTATGTTGAATCTAACTAAGAGCTGACTGGCTTTTTCTGCATATTCTTTACATTGTTTTTCATCATCTCCAATTACGGCTATTTCCATTTCAATATGTTTTTTACTTTTGTTTTGCGTAGAGCCGGGAATGTAAAGAAATCCTTCTGGAACTAAATCTGTATAAGGGGACAATTGTGCTGTTAATTTTTTATATGTTGTTTTTTTATCGTAAAAGCCAATATCTATATCTGCAGAACCTTTTCTTGATTCTGTTCTTATATACTTTACTTCTGGAATTTTTTGAACTTCAGTTACAAAGTCATTTAAGGAATCATCTATATATATTCCTTTTATTTCTGGTTCATAGTCTGCAGAACAATAAATGACACTGCTTTGGTCGATTAATGAAATATCTCTCCCGTTTATAAAGAATAAAAAGACTGGTAAAAAGAGCAAAATTAAATATATATATGAAATTTTATTTTTTGATTTTGTTGAATTTCTACTGCATAAGAAACTGAGTCTGAAAGTTTTTCTCTGTATCTTGTTAAATACTCTGCCAGGAATTATTTCTTTTTTATTTTTATATGAATAGATAAATGATGGTATAAAGATTATTGAAATAATGATTGAATTCAAAATCATTATAGTCATTGTAACCGCAATTATTTTTACCCCTGGTATTATTGAATCTAAAAAATATAGTGGAAGAAGGACTAATAATGTTGTTGCCGCTGCTGCAATTATTGACAATATATAGTTTCCGATTTTATTAAGGAATATATTTTCTGTTTCACAGCTCTCTGAAACTTCACCAATAATTAAAACTGGATCTGCTATAAGTCCTAAAGAAATAGTTATTCCGGCAATTGTATTCTGGTTTACATTCATCTTGAGTAATTGGAGTAAACCAAGTGTCCAGATAATATCTAAAAGCATTGTGATTAATACAGTTAATGTGATTCTTAAATTTCTAAAAAAGAAGGGAACTAACAGAATTACAAATATAAAACTTTGAAGTAATGCAAGAAGAACATTTTTTAGGAGCTTTAACTGTTCTTCTCCATTATCATATAGGATGTTAAATGAAAGTTCTTCATCAGCATATTTTGAGAGAATATTTTTACAACCTTTTGATATATTAATTGAATTTCCATTTGAATCAGACTTAATATGAATACATATACATTCGCTGCCATTAATTCTTACGTATTCATCATTTTCACGGTAGGTTTCTTTAATGTCTGCCAGGTACATTAATTTTGTATATCCTTCGCCAACTTTTACCGGTAAGTTTTTGATTTCTTCAAGTGTGTGTAATTTTGTATCAAATATTATATTTATATTTTCCTGATCTAAAGAAATATAGGAACCCGGACTTACGGCATTTCCATCTTGAATTATTGAAGAATAGGCTGCAGGATTCTGTCCGGCACTGGTGCTTTTTTCAGCATCAAAAGACACTAGAATTTCTTTTTGCTTTCCTCCTGCAACAATTACTTCAGAAACTCCATCTATACTTTCAAACTGCTTTTTCAGTTTGTTTTCTGCCCAGTCTCTGATTTCATTTATATCTTTATTCCCATTTATAGCAATTGTAAATACACTTTTATCATTTGCAGATGATGAATAAATTCTTGGCTTTTGAACGTCTGATGGAAGATTGTTGTATAAATTATCAACAATATTTCTTAATTCAAGATATGTACGTGTTGTGTTTATTTTTTTCTCAAAAAAAGCAGAAGTATACGATTTATTATATTCACTGGAAGAACGAAGCTCAAAAAGTCCTTCAAGTTCTATAAGCTTCTCTTCAAGAGGAATAGTAATTAACTGTTCTATTTTGTCTGAATCTACACCGTAATAATTAAATTCAATACTATATATATTATATTTTTGATTGTTTAACTGGCCAAAGTCAATATTTAATAATGATGTTATAAAAATAATTGTAATTGCACAGAGTATGAAAAATACAGGAGTTTTCTTTTTATACCAGTTTGCTAAATTCATTTATTATCCTTGTTTTTCATTGCCTTATATAGAATTGGAGGAAGAATAAATACTGTTGTTATTAGTGAGGTTATTAAACCTCCTATTATTGCTATAGACATGGAGCTTTGCGCATTCTTATGTAATGGGTCTATAGCAAAAGGAATCAAAGCAAATATTGTTGTTAAACTGGTAACAAGAATTGCGCGTATTTTTCCGCTTGATTCTTTTATTACACTTGAAGGGGTAAGTGTTTTAAGCTCTCTAATTGCTTCGTACAAAATAATTGCATTATTAACAGAGAGACCGAATAAAACTACGAGTGCTATTACACTGTTTATATTTATTGTTTGTCGGAAGATAAATAGAGATAAAAATGCACCTATAAAAGCAGATGGAATTGCGCAAAGAATATATACAGGAATTGTGAAGGATTCAAATTGTGCGCCCATAACAAAATATAGAAGCAGTAAGATTATTCCAAGTAAAATTATTGCATTATTGAATAATTCTTTCAGATTTTCTTCCTCTAATGAAATTACATATTCTGATGTAGGAATTGTACGCTGGTCTTTTGTTTTGATTTTTTTGCTGTCTAATCTATTGTTTCTATAAATGATTTTGTTATTGTTTTCTTTATGAAAGCTTCCCAGACTTTTTAATGGAACTATATTGTTATCAAGAATAATATTTGCTTCAAGTAATTGTTCAATTGTTGGAATTCAGTTTTTTGGATACATAACCTTTACAGGAATTTGTCTACCATTCTTATACATATAAGTTGAGTAAACACCTTCCAGAGTATTGTGGGCAATAATTGCTGTATTGATGGCACCAATATTATAACGTGAGCAGGCTGTTCTATCTGGTGAAAAAATATTTTCAAAAATAAAACTGTTTGGAATAATTTCATCATCATTTTGAACTATATTGCTAACTCTGAAATCAAGTATGTCTTCATCTTCACCGGAAACCATGTAAACATTTTTTTCAATATTGATAAGATTTGATAAAATATCTTTTCCTGAATTGATGGAATACTCATCAGAGATAACTGAGATTAGAGAGTTTAATTGTTGTCTTGCATTTTTTATATTACTTGCTTCAAAGGAGATTTGTAATAACTCTTTTCTCAAATTTGGGTTTGAAAGTTTTTCATAATTCTTAGAGTCAATTCCGCCTGTAATACGAATCTTACTTATATCTGAATTATTATTTAATTCGTAATAAATGGTTTCGGCATCTTGTTGTATTTTTTTTATTGAAGTGCCTTCTTCATATAATACATTTGCAGTTATTTCTTTATTGTAGGTATGAGGTAATAATTCTTTCTTTAAAGCGAAAAATAATATAAGTCCAGCTAAAGTACAAGATAAAAGAATCAGGCTGCCTAAATATTTTTTATTAAAAAACAGATTTAATTTTTTCTCGTATAATGCTTCAAGTTTATTCAGCTTAATTCCATTGGAGAATTTATTTTTTGATAAAAATAAATAATAGGTAGACGGGATATAAGTCATAGCCAATATACACGAAAATCCGATAGAAGAAATTACAGCTATGGAAATATCTTTAAATAGTTTTCCGAGTATTCCATTTAAAAAGAAAAATGGTATAAAAACAATAATTGTTGTAAGAGCAGAGCCTATAGAAGAGAGTGAAACTTCATTTGTTGAAGAAATAACAATTTCTGCAAGATTATTTCTGGAATTCAACTTTTTATGAATATTCTCAATTACAACAGTAGCCGGGTCAACAACCATTCCTATTCCAACGGTTATACCAGAAAGTGAAAGAATATTAATTGTTCTTCCAAAAAATCTAAGTATAATTATTGAAAACAAAATTGAGAGAGGTATCATGCTTGCAGCAAGTAAAGAGGTTTTTGCAGTTTTAAAGAATACAAATAAAATTATAAAGGTTATTAAAATTCCAATAATTGCTGAAATAAGCAGATTTATTATTGCAGATTTTAGTTGAAGAGATTGATCGTTTATTAATTCAAAAGAAAAATAGTTTCCGTATAAATAATTAAGATTGTCTACTTCTGCCTGTATTGCTTTTGATACAGCAACAGGACTTGAATCTGATTTTTTAAATATAGATATGCTTATACATTCTTCTCCGTTATACATAAAGAATGAGTCTTTATCTTTATTGCTGTTTTCAACTGTTCCTATGTCACCTAACCGTATAATACCGGTATTTGAATTTAAAACAGGTATTTGTGTAATTTCTGACAGATTATCGAATAAGCCAGAGGTTTTAAAAACAAATTCTTTATTTCCTTCAGTTATTAAGCCTGCAGGATATTCAAAATTGGATTCAGCAATTATGTCTGAAACACTTTGAATAGATAATAGACTGCTTTCAGTTTTTTCTTTATTTAAAATAACATGAACTTCTTCTTTTAATCCGCCAGAAACGGAAACGGAAGAAACTCCCGATAATCTTTGAAGTCTTGGCTTGATATCATAATCTACAATGTATCTGCCATATTGCAAATCTGAATCACGGCTTTTTACACAAAGTGTAAAGTCTTCTGTCTGACTCGGATTAAATATTTTTACATTTGGTTTTTCGCAGTTAGAGGGTAAAGATTCAAAGCAGGCATCTATTATTTCCCTGCATTCTGTAAGAGCCAGTTCGACCTTTGAATTCCAATGCAATTCAATTGTAATTAAAGAAATACCGTCTCTGGTTACAGATTCAATATTCTTAACTCCCTTTAAAGAAGATACAGAATCTTCTATAGGAATTGTTACCAGTTTTTTCATTTCAGAAGCGGGGATTCCTTCAAATTGAGTGGTTACTAGCAGGTGTCGCTCTCCAATAAGAGGCAGGAAATCAATCTTTATAGAAAAAATACTTATAAATCCACATAGAACTATGCAGAGAATTAGCATAATAACAGAGATTGCATGATTTACACAAAAAGTAATTATTCGTTTCATGATTTATTATACGAAAACAGTAATTCCTCCTTCATTTTATTGCCCAGATTATCCATTATGGAATCATTAAATGTAAAACGGATTAATCCCTCTGCTCGGTATACCTGAACAGTAAGGTCAAGGCAAATTACGGCCAGATTCCATTCTGAGGTATCTTCTTGTGTAAATTGAAATGAGCCTATTGGAGAAGCTTCGTATTCAGCACTTGTGTAAAAATGACATTTTTCAATTATTACACTAAGGCAGGAATTTGTTGGATTAATTTTAATGCCGGATAAAACCGATGGAATATCTAATCCTTGTGCTTCTTTTGAAATCCTGAATATGCAATAAAGATTTAAATTTTTTGTTACATACTCAGATTGACCTACAGGTTGACTACCTGTATATTCAACCGGAATATTCAGAAAGTTGTAGACATTACTATAATCTATCGGGAAAAATTTATTTTCTGTTGTAGCACCTTCTTCTGTTAAGAAATAGCCTTTTATAAACTCTACAGGTCTATTCTTTTCTTTTGAGAAAATAATATTATAGGTTTGTTTATCTGGCACCTTTTGAGAATAAACATCTGATAAACCGCCATTTATTGTTAGTGTATATGGTGTATTCCATTCTGGAGTTTCAGATAATGAAATGGTTAATGATTTAGATGTTTTCCAGTCTGGTATATAGGATACTCGTAATTCGGGATAAATTGATATATATGAGGAAATAGTATCAATAGAAACTTCATTTGAAAAATCAATTCTAAATGCAGCATTATTAGAAGCCTCTATAGTTAATGAACTATCTATTTCAGATTCATTTTCATCAATTAAAAAGACTTTATATGAAAATGGATATTGGGTTTTTGGACAATAAATAAAATTACTTTTGTAATCAGCCCGCATGCAGTTGTTTTGGGTATCTACTAAGGATGTATTAATTGTAATAGTATAAGTTGTATTTTTACTTAAGTTTTTTTCAAAAACAATTTCCACAGAGCTGTCATCAACACCCCAGATGCAAAAGAATGGAATTGAAGGTGTTATAGAAAAAGCTTCTGCAAACGATTTTTTATTAACGGGTTCTGAAAAAACAATTTTTGGAGAGAAAGATAATGAAGTGACTTCAGATTCATTTTCTGGTGTTACAGAAAGAATATGTGGTGGTATATTTTCCTCCTTTATTGAAAACTTATATATATAAGGATGCTCCAGAGAATGTCCTTTTGTATCTTCAAGCTCTGTAGAAATCTCAACTGTGTAATCGTGTTTTGCATCAATTTTTTCAGTGGGGTAGAAATAAAAAACTTTTTCCGAAAACTTAAAAGAACCTTTAATTTCAATATCATCTTTATAAAATGAAAAAGCTTCTAAACATTTATTTTCGTTTGGCTCACTTGATAAGGAAACTTTAATAAAGTTTTCTTTATATGAAACATCTGTAACTGTAATATAGGGTATTACTTGATTTGCGCAGGAAATGAAAATGAAAATTAGTACAACTGAAAGAATAATTAATTTGTCATAAAGTTTACGCATAATGACTCCTTCATATATTCACCGGATTTGTTTTTTATACCATTTTCTCCTCCTGTTATATTAATCTTATAATATACAGGTCTGTCTTGATTTCCTTTTGATAAATCTTTTAGATCAATTCTCATTTTATCGTTTGTTGAATTCCATGATATAGAACTTATTGAAGGATTACTTTCTGTGTTAGGGAAAACAAGCGAGATGTTAATACTGTTTTCTGCTATATATTTGAATTCTGCTTCAATCGGAGTTGATAATTCAATTGTTATCGATATTTTGTTTTGACCTGTAGGAAGTTCAATCGTATTTATTATAGAAGCATCTTGTCCATCATATATAATTGTATCATCTGTTCCCTGTTGAGAGTGTTCCTGATAGATTTTATTTATTGTAATATAATTATTTGCAGATTTGAAAAGTTTTATGAATTCTTCTTTCAGTGTATGCCCATTATTATCCTTTGCATTTGTTGATAACAGCATTTTATATTGGGTATCAAGCTTAAAATCAGCAGAAGGAATGTAAATAAATTTTTTATCATCTGAATCAGGCAACTTTATTAAATCACCCTTTAAAGCAGGTGAAAATGTAAGAGAATTTCTTATTGAATCATAATCCATAGATTTTGAAAAAATAAATCCAATCGCCTGCCCGTTAACTATTAAAGATAAATCTCTATTAAGCCATGTATAGGTGTTTTCAAAAATTGAAACAATATCTGTAGAAACAACATAAGGGATTTCAGTGTCATCAGGTGTTTTGAAAAATCCGGAATTCTTTTTGTTAATATAATAATTTTCATTTGATTTTAAATTTTCAAAATTCCATTCAAAAAAAGTATTAATCTGCCAGTTTTCGAGCGGAGCTATTGTAACTTTGTTATTGTTAAAAATTGTTTCATATTCAACATGCGGAGATAACTTGAAATTTTCATTAAATGAAACCTGATTAATCTCTTTGTTGAATGTAAACTCTATTGGTGTTTTTTCTGAAATAGTCGTCCCATCTTTAATGGAAACAGATGTTAATTTAAATAGCTTTTCTTTATCTCCATAAGTAAAATATCTTGCATAATCTACCTTGTAATTTCCGTTATCTTTTGTGTAAACTGTACCTTGAACAGTAAGCTCGTATGGTAGTCCTTTTTTCCAGCCCTCAGAAGGATTTATTAAGCAATAGTTTTCTTTCCATGTTATATCAATATTTACAGCTTTTTCATTTTCCTTTAAAACAATACATTTTTCATTATCCGTTGTTTTTGGTGTATAAGAAAAATCAATCGATATATAGTTTTTAGAAAAATAACGTTGATTTTCTGATATATTAAAGGATATCTCTAAATCCTTAAACTCAATAAATGAACATGAATAAATTAATAAGGGGAGGAGAAGTAGTAACGATCTATTTTTTTGTTTCAACATATTGTCCTTCCTTTAAAAATGGCGAAGGTTTGTTTACAACAACATCCCCTTCATTAAGTCCTGAATCAATCCAAATAAATCCGTCTTTATGTGCTTTAATATTTATTGTTTTTTGTATAAGTAAATTATTAACAACACAGAATACTTTTGCATTTTTTTCATCATTAGAAAGAAGAACTGTGTCTTTAATACAAGGAAAACTATTTTGTTCACCTTTTTGAATTGAACATTTTATGAACATTCCAGGTTTTATTTTGCCGTCTTTATTTTTTAAGACTGTTTTTACAGAAAAATTACCACTTTGCGGATCTGCTACAGGAGAAATTTCATCTATTTTAGAATTCAATGATTTATTTAGTGAAGGAATTGAAATATTCATAGAAGCTCCAATTTCAAAATTCACCATATCCTGTTCCTGTACGTAGAAAACTCCATATACAGATGCTGTATCGATTATAGTAATTATTTTTTCGTTCTCTTTTACATATTCTCCGTTTTCAAAATATTTTGTACCTACAATTCCATCAACAGGGGAGTGTATTGTTAATTCTTCAATAAGTTTGTTTATAGAATTTAGCTTTTGTTTTGCAGAGTTTACCTGCGCTTTTGCTGAATCAACTTGTGACAAGGCAGATTTTATATTCAGTTCAATTAGTTGATTTTTTCTTTCTTCCAGATTGTCGGATGGTGTTATTCCGTTTTGAATTAAATCAATATTTCGTAAACCAAGTGATGATATTTCTAATTCTTTTTTCAGAACGGCAATTTCTGTTTCTAGAGATGAAATACTTATTTTTAATTTTTCAAGTTCTACATCAGTGGTACCACCAATATCATGTAATCGTTCAGAGCTTTCTAAATCTTTTTGTTTGGATTCTAATTCAAGATTTTTCTGTTTAATTGTCATTTCTGATTTTTCAAGAGATAAAAGACGGCTCTCAATAGATAATTTCTGATCTGCTACATTTACGTTTTGAATGGCTAAAGCTGCGTTTGCAGACTCAAGGGTGCTTAAACATTGTTCTTTTTCTATTTCAAGTTGAACATTTCTTAAACGACAGATTGTTTGACCTTTTTTTATTGTATCACCTTCTTTCACATTGAAGGAAATTATTGTTCCAGCAACAAGGTTTGTAACATCATTTTTTGATTTATAAGATATTGTTCCGAAATTATTTAAAGTGTTATCCAAAATCTTATTTTGAACTTTAATGACATTTACAGTCATTTTAGAGTCATCCTGTTTTTTATTATTTTGCTTGCATGAAGAAAAAATAATGAATAATAATAAAAGTATTAACGATTTATTTACATGCATCCTGCAAACCTCCAAATGGAATATCAAGCATAATTTCAATTGTTCGGGTAGACAATAAAAGATTGTTTTTTGAATCTATAAATTGTATTTTCTGAGTTGAAAGTTCAATAAGTTCATTAAGGTAATCAAGGCGTTTAACTCTGCCAGAGTTTACTTGTTCTAAACTGATTTCTAGTCTTCGTTCCTGCAGCTTTATTGTTTCATCAAATATAATTATGTTATTTGTGTAATCATCATGCTGGGAAATTATGTCAAAGAAATTTTCATAATATTCATTTATTGTTTTTTCCCGTTCCTGCTTTTTTTGTTTAATAGAAATTTCATTTGCTTTTAAATTATTCACATAATTTAGTTGAGGGGAAATTGTTGTAGAAACTTCATCCTTAAAATTATTCAACTTTCCTTTACTGTTTAAGCCTGCTCCTGTAGAAGTTGTCACTGGAAGTACAGGAAAATTTGAAAAAGCAATGTTAATTTTAAAGGTATAATTTGGTTGTGTTAAAGGGTATGTTTCACCGGAGAAGGATATATTTCCAGAAAAAGATACTTCCGGCATGTATTGTTTTTTAGAGTATTCATATTGTTTTTTTGCATAATATAGGGAAGCATTTAATTTTTGAACAGCAGGACTTACTGTTTTATATCTTTCCCATAAATATTCAATGTGTTTATCTAAAAAGAACTGTGATATTTTCTCTTCAGTTTCTGGTTTTGTAAGTATTACTTCGACATCGGTAGAAAGACTTAATGCAATTTTAAATTTACGCAATAGAGCTTCATATTGACGCTTGTATTGGTCATATTCATTTTGAAGTTTTTTTACTTTTATAAGATATTCAAGATAGTCATTCTCAAGAGTTATACCCAATTCATATTCCGTCTTTAGAATTTCTAGTTGGTCATTTGCAACTTCTAAAAGTTCTTTTTTTATATGAAGCATTTCCAGTTGATTTATACATTCAAAATATTGTGCAATTATCTGAGAACGAAATTCTTTTTCACTTTGAAGATATTCTCTATAGCTGTAAAAGCTACTCGTTTTTCCCATTTCATAAGCTAACCATTTTTTTCCTCCATCAAATAAAAACTGATTAACCGAAATAGAAAATGAATCTGTATTAGAATCAGGTGAATTATAATTTAAGGTTTTGTTATCTGACCATGAAAATCCTAAAGTAGGAAAAAACTCTGTGATTGAACGTTTAGAAATTTTCATGGAAAGTTCTGTGTTTAATCTGTTGTAATTATATTCAGGAGAATTTATTAAAGCATATTCAGCAGCTTCTTCAGGAGAGGAAAAGGTTATCTGTGAGTAAAGACAAAAATCACAGAATATAATGAGAAATACTAAATAAATCTTTTTACTCATTTCTTTTCTTTATATAATTTTGTTGATTTCTTGATAAACCTTTTTATTTCTTTAGTAATTCGCTGGGAGATTTTATACTGAGTTTTACTTGAAATAATTGTTTCAGAAGTTTCAATATAAAAACCTTTTTGCATAACTAAATTAACAGAATCATAAAGATAGTAGGAGACATATATAGAGTTTTTCTGTTCAATTTTATAGAAAAAAGAGCGTTGTATAATTTCAATATCTAATTGTAAAGGAATTGTGTTTTCCTGCTCTGTTGAGCCAAGAATAGATTCTACAATTGCATATATCTGATCTGCAATATCAGTATCTAAAACCTTGTCATTAGAGACGGTAACATCATTTATTTCTATGCCATAAGTCGTGTTCTTATCAGGATATTTTTCATATCCACTTCCTGAGCTTAAAGAAACACAAGAGGTAAAAAATAAGAATGTCAAAATTGACATACAGCATAATAATACTAGGGATTTAATAGTTTTCATTTTCAGTCTCACTTTTTATATTTGAATTTTCCAGTACTTTTGCTTTTTGAAGATAAAGTTTTTCTTTTTCATCCATGCCTAAGAGACCCCAGGTCATTGCAGCTGAATTAAAAACTTTAGCTGCATCTTGTAAGCATACTTCAGCATTATTTAACATAATTAACTGTTCATCGATTTTTTCTTTTTTTTGTGAAAGTAGAGAGTATAAATAAAAAATACGCCAGTCGGTCATATTCAGCGATATCTCTTTCTCTAATTCTTCTTCAGCAAGTTCATAATTTCCGGAAACAATGTCACATCTGATTTTCCAAATTCTTGCTTCAGTAAAATCTTTATTCTTCTTAAGAATTTTATCCAGAAGCTTTGAGCATTCTTCATAATCATTCTGAAAGAAATAAATTTTTGCTGTTAGAAAGTCAATTTGAGGAGATGATTTTCCAGCCTGCTTTGCAAGCTTTAAAATTGCGAGGGCCTGGTCAAGGTTTTTTGAAGAGTATTCTTCCAGTGCGGAAAGATACAGCTTTGTTGTGTCTTCATTATTCTTTTTACATGAGGATATAAAAAATAAGGAAAACAAGAGAAATATAATAAAACTTTTTTTCATAGGATAAACTTTTTATAATAAAATATAACTCAACCTTTCTGTTAAACGTCCTTTAGAATCATTAAACTTCTTCTCCATTTCTTTTCTTAATGCCATATTAAATGCATATCTCTTGATGATAGATACAGCATTAATTTCATATATATTGTCTGGTAAAGATAATAGTTCAAAAATTGGAATTAATAAATTTTCATCATTGTTAATTACGTACTGAGAAAGCAAAGAATCAACTTCTTCAGCAAGAAGTATTTTAGAACAATCTTCTTCTGATAAGCCTGCAAGTTTACCAAGCTCACTACGAGCGGCTGTAGAGTATCTGTTAGATCCTAATAAAATGATTTTATTAAGCAGAGGTGTGTAGGTACTTTTTTGAGTTGGATCTACATTGATAAAACCATTCCAGGCATTCCAGTAATACGAAGGAAATGAAGAATAATTGTTTTCTAACTTTAGGAATCCGTCTACATCAAAACTGCTAAAGGTGTTATTCTGGATTTTCTTAATATACTTAATATAATCAGCAACAAAAAAATCCGATTCATAATCTATAATAATTGATTTATCATAAATGCTTTTAAGAAATTGCACTGTCTGTTGTATTGAGAATAAATCTTGTGCAGAAGAATATGTGCTGACAATTTTATCGAGATTAGAAAAAAAACTTTGTTCATCGAAGTCTGAAAAACAGGAATTGTATTCATAATCAAGAAATGCAGAAAGAAGTGATTTGTTAAAATCTTTTAATTCTTCATAAATTGAAGATGCAAAAATACCTAGTCCATAGAAATATGTCCCGTTTTCAAAATATTTTTCAAGAATGGTTTTTGCCTCTTCTATTCTATTGGCATCTGCAAGTAAATACATGTAAGCTCTTTCATCTTCTGCTAATAACTGATCAGGAACCTTTTGATAGGTTTCATCAAAAATTTCAAGAGCTTTCGAATTATTGTTCTGCGAAATATAAATATGCCCCTTTATATAGTTATAATGAATATTCTTTTTCTTATCTTGTTCAATTGCAAGGTCAGCATATTTTAATGCCTCTTCAGGATTTCCCTGATACAAAAGAATATGGGCTTTCATTCCATATAGTAAAGTTTTATATTCTTTTCCTTTTTTTCCGGAAGGACATTTGTTTATAATAGATTCAGCTCTGGTAAGATAGTCATCAGAGGTAGAATAATCGCCGATTGTTATGAAATAATTAGCCAGATCAATTTTTGAACAGAAATCCTCTGTATGCTCTTTTTCATACTTAATAAGTTGTGACAATAATTCGCTGCCAGTCATATTTGTTGTTTGAGTTTGAGAAAATACCTGATTTTTATTACATGCTGTAAAAGACAGCAGTGTAAATACAAGAATGGAAATGTAATACTTTTTCATAATAATATTAATATGTTACTCAAGTTTTTCTAACAATGCAAGAAAAAAATAAAAATATAAATTATTTAATACCGAAAATAATTTGAGATATTATTCAAAATAGAATTATTCTTATTTGTGTTTAAGAAAGCAGATATGTAAGCAGTAAAATATAATGTCGCCAAAATAAAAGAAAAGGTTTCTTTAAACTGTTATAATTTTGTTACCACACAAAAACTAATAACGGAGAAAAGAAACCTATGAAAACAATAGCAGAAAACAGAAAAAAGTTCACCC
>JAEELR010000142.1 GCA_016282835.1 Treponema sp.
AATTAATCAGTTATAATCGATGTACATTTCCTGATTGTATGTCATGGGTTGCAGATTGACCGGGTAAATTAATCAGTTATAATACCATTCCAAAATATACAACCGTTAGCTTTGTTGCAGATTGACCGGGTAAATTAATCAGTTATAATGACTGCATAATACTTGATATGTTTGTCATAGTTGCAGATTGACCGGGTAAATTAATCAGTTATAATGGTGCGACATTTACCACATCAACAGAAACAGTTGCAGATTGACCGGGTAAATTAATCAGTTATAATACGTCCAACGTATTTTGTTCTTTTACAAAAAGTTCAAATATGTGGGACGTATTTTTTTTCAAAAATACATCAGAATAAAAGCAACTGATCTTGCTGTTTTTTTTGAGTTTTAGAACCTGCCTTATAACTGATAATGTTTCCATACTGCTTATCTGTTATCGTGATGATATCAACTTTTCCTTCACTCGGCAAGTTTTTGTTTATTAACCGATAATACTTCTCACAAGCATCCTTCCCAGAAAAAAGCTTTGTATAAATAGAATACTGAATCATTGAAAAGCCATTGTCCAACAGAAAGTTTCTAAAAGCAGTCGCCGCTTTCCTTTCTTCTTTTTCTATGACAGGTAAATCGAACAACACAAGCATCCACATAAGCTCATACCTGTTGAGTTCCAAGTCTTTCATATTCAACCCCCGTCCAAATTGGTAAATCAACCGTCGGAGTTTTATCTTCCAAAGCATGAACAAACGAAGCAGCTAGATATTGCATGCTTTGAAATGCCGGAGAATTACCCTCTGAAGTTCGAACCTTAACCCATAATGTATTAGTCAGTTTTTGTTTATACTCCGTCGTTAATTCCGCCGAATCATCCAAAAACATGTTATAAACGACATAATCAACAAGAGGTCTATAAATTTCAAATAAATCATCGGCAAGGGCAAACTGATTCAAGTTGTTGTCATGGTGAATTCCAAGAGAAGGTAATAAACCGCATGCGCATACCGCCCTCGCCATAGATGCACGCATTATTGCATAACCATAGTTCAAAAACGAATTAATACCAGGAAGCTCTTTATCTCTAACAAATTCTTTTCCGAACAAAGCTTTCCAATACATTTTGGCGGCATAAGCCTCGCGGTTTTCTGAATCGCCCGATTTTACCATTCCCGCAATTTTCTCAATAAGCTGGACAGAATCGTCTTTCTTGCAAAGTTTTAATGTTAATGCCTGATTCTTTATTTTCTGGATTACTATTTGTTGCCATATTCTTTTTTTCAATGGAAAAGAAGCGTTAATCTGCAATTTTATAACTTTTGCAAAGTGATAATGAGAATAAACAGGAAGAACCATACTAAGAGGCGCATAGTTTTTTCCGCACAGGACTGTTATACAACCTTTTTCTGCCAGAGCATTCAAAATATTTTTTGAAAAAGAAACGCTCTGCGCAGAAAGAAGCAGAACACCTATATCGTCAAGAGGAATTTTACCAAGCTCTTCAGAACCGTGCTGAATAACAATAAATCCCCTAGTTAGAGAAAGATAGCGGTTTTCTTCATAGATTTCCAAAACCCTGTTCAGCATACTTATTTATCGGCATACTGAACAATTACCGTCAATGCTTTCTAAAAACCCGTCCTATAGGATTCACTGTTATAAACTTTGCCTGTTTTTCACCAAAAAGCACATTTACAGAAATGAAATTATTTCCCCTTTGGTTTTTCCAGCAATGTTCAAGCATATTCTCGCCAGTCGCTATAATCCAATCATTACAGTCAGTAACAGCATAAATAGGACGAATATCAATTTGATTTCGAGTTGCAGAATAACCTGCTATTCTGCATTTATAGAATATTCCGTTCTCAATGAATTCAAGGTAATCATTTTTATGAATGATTCCCAGATTCTTAGCCGCTGGGTGTGGAGCTTTTATAGCATTCGGCTTTGGCTTATTGTCTTTCCCAACTTCATTTCTACGGATGAACTGAGCTTCGTAAGTCGGTTTTGCCCCTTCTTTTTTAGGTGGAACTTGCCAAATAATAGCCGCAAAATAATCTTCTGGAGCAAGGTAACGCGGCACTTTATCGTTAATAACAATAGGCGTTTGAACACGATTAATGCATCGTACCTTTTTTATAAAGCGACCGTTCCATTTTGTTTCTGTAAATTTTTGAAGGACAGATTCAAACTTCTCGTCACTATGACTGTCTCTGAACTGTATTAAAAGCGTACGAATTTTTGAATCCACAATATCATTAATATTGTTTTCTTTTAAGCTTATAATAGGAGTCCTTGCGACAAAAAATTCACGGTAGACTTTTACTTGTGGGTAAATATCTTTCAACGCTTTGCGAACAGCTTTTATATCGTTTGTTTCCGCAAATTTGCTTTCAAAATCAGAACGAACTTTCTCATTCTTAATAAGAGGAATATCATTTTCCTCTATTTTTGCAATATCGACCAGTTCTTCTCGCTTTATTTTACCAAGCAATGTTTCTTTTGAAAGCTTTCCTTCTGCTCCGTGGTCAGGCTTAAAGCTAACAACTATGTTTTTAACTTTATCTTCCAACTCTAGTCTAGGAACAGCCATTTGTGGAACTTCTATGCGATTCTTCTGAGACCGCGCATTGAGCGTAGAAATCTGCTGAACCATAGAACGGTCAATTAACGCGATTACAGACGCATCAAGCGCATGATGCCTATGATCATAACGATTTTTCTTATACTCACCTATTTGTTCATCCTTCAGACCAAAATGAACAATTTCATCAGTACCGATTTTTCGCTTCAAAACAGAATCTATTTCCCACTTATCCCTAAGCAGTTTTGTCATTCCGCCGTTTACGGACCATATATCATCACAAATTGCCTGCAAATACTTTCTAGCCGTTTTTGAAAGATAAGCGTTATCTGTAAGCTGACGTGCAATAAAACTGCTTTCTTTTTCAAACGTCTCCATTGCATCTACTGCAAAACAGCTTCTCTTAGCAGGATTTTTAAGCTGATTCGCCCTGCTAAGAATTTCATTCCAGTTATAACCAGCAGGGTTATTTCCAAATGCCTCGAATGGAGAACGTTCTTTTTTGAATGCATTGCAGCTTGAATGTGCAACAGTCAAGTTAGATTCTGCATCAAGCAATGTACGACTATATGGCAAAATATGTTCTATCTCGATGTTTTTTGAAAACAACTCAGAACCAGAAATAATCTTTCCACAATACAGGCATCTCCGTGACATTGTATCCGTGCCTAATTCTTCCCATAAGCGGAACTTTAATCTGTCTATTCGGTTAGGATATTCAATTTTATAACCATCCGTAATGTTCTTGTTAAGAATTTCATTACGCTTCTTATTTTCATTCTGCTTTCTTTTTATAGCGTCTTTTGCTTCACGGCTTGCTTTCAAATCACGCGAAAGCTCTATTGCTATTTGGGCTGGTTTTCCATACTGTTTTATCAATGCATTTACTACAGTTCTTGTTTGGTTCAATGCGACATGAACTGTAGGATTACTGATTTTACC
>JAEELR010000143.1 GCA_016282835.1 Treponema sp.
CTCCTGCCTTGTATTCTGCCAAAACCTTTACTCTCAAGTCAATTGGATAAGGAATTGTAACTCCCATTTTCTAACCTCCAAAAAGTGTCTAACTTTTTGGGGGCAGTTCAGGGGTAAGCAACATCTTGATTACCCCCTAAGACCCCCAGAAAACTTCCCCGCGAGTTTACCTGTAAACTCGATAGTGAGCATCTGCGAACGGATAACGCCCCAAATTCTTACCCACGATGTTTGCAACGCAAACCCGTTAGTCCGTCTTCCTGAACTTGTTTCAGAATCTCTATGTGTACAGATGCTGAAGCAAGCTCGAAATAACGAGCTGCAAATTCAGCATGACAAACATTCTGTCAGTCTTACAAAACGCTTTTTATTCCTAAAGCTAAAGAAGTGCCTGGAAGAGGATAAGAATCTACGCTTTCTGCATTTACATTGAATAGATTTTCAACACGGGCGTAAGGAGTAAAATTTTTGATTCCATTATAAACGCAGGAAAGGTTTGTTAAAAAATATGGTTTTAAAAAGGTTATATTAGCATTTGATTTATATCGCTTTCCCATATAGTTTCCTTCAAGAGTAAAAACGAAACCATAAAAATTAAATTTTGAAGAAACAGAAAATGTTAAATCCGGTGTCCACATAATCCTGTTACCGTATTCTAGCTTTTTTGATTTATCCAGGAGCCTTGTGTACAAATATTCGAAGGACAAATTCAAAACAATTCTTTCTTCAAGAAATGACTTTGTTAAATAAAAATTACAGCCCAAATAAAAAGCACTTGCAATATTTCGAGGAGTATTTCCGGCCCACTGAATTTTATTTTTATAATAGTTAGAGAAAACGCAGAACTCAAACGGAAGATAAAACTTTTTTAATGAAAAAATTATTTCACCGCCAATTCCGTCTTCAGCCTTTAAATCAGGATTCCCGTAAAAGCCTTCGCCGATCCAGTACAAATCATCCATATTCGGAAACTGAACCATCCTGTAAAAATCAAGCATAAGATCGAATTTTTCAAAAGCAAATTCTAAAGCTAATTTTGGAACCACTTCAAAATTTTTGTCGCAAGAAACAATACTGAGCGGAAGCGTAACAAAAATATTTTTAGAAGCAAAAAATTTTGTAGTCTCATTCATGGAAAATAAAAACTGATTATGATTTCCATCATTAGTTGAATCCAGAAAGTCGCAATTGAAATTTATTCCTAAGCTTTGTTCTATTCTTTTTAAATTGCAGGTTTTTGCAGAAGAAGAAAATTTTATTGTATCAAGCTTATGCTTACTGTGTTCTTTAGCGGCATCAAAAAGCCTGTGGTAACTAAGATAAGACAGAGTGTTTTCAAGGGAAACAAAATTAAACACTTCGGGACTCTCAAGCCTCAGTGTCAAACGGTTGTCCAAATCCTGCTGAGTTCCACTATTTGCACCGTAAGCATTGCCGGGACAGTTTTTGGCACCGGAATACAAATCATTTGAAATGGAAAAACAATTTGCGTTTCCAAAATAAGTGCAGTAAAAAAGATTTAAATTTGAATCGGTAACATCGGAATGTTCACGCTCCCTTATTTTTTTTAAACCGTATGTATAAAAGTGTCTGTTTTCTGCGTGATTCAGTTTTAACGCCATAGACAAAAAAGATGAATCAGCAACTTTTCCTTTATAGCTGATGTTTTGAAAAAGCCCGTCTACAGGAGCTGACTGATTAAAGAAAGTCTTTAGTGAAATGTCAAAGGTTAATTTGTTTTCGAGGGACTGCTTTTTTGTTGTGATATAAATTGTGCCGCCGACAGCACCTTCGCTATTCACTGAGCTTGTAAAACCGCCGCGGACTATTTCTATTTTTTCGGCATTAGATAAATCGAAAGAAGAAAAATCAAAGGTTCCGTACTGGGAGTTATTTACACAAACGCCATCAATTACCACCCTGACAGTTTCATCCGTAAAGCCACGAATCGAAGGTTTTGATTCAAGCCCGTAAGAGCCGTAACTTAAGAGCTGCATTCCGCTTGACTGCAGAAAATCAGTTAAACTTACGGCACAGCTTTCTTCTATATCTTTAGCAGTAAAGACCTGGGTTTGCAGCGGAGACTCTTTTGTAATGTAGGTGTATAGATGGAAAACACTTTCGTCTTCGCCGGCACTTTTGTTTTGAGAATAAATTTTTTGTGAAAATAAAATAATAAAAAAAGGGACAGTAATAAAAACTATCCCCTTTAAAGAAATAAGCTTCATTAAAAACTATTTTTTTACGATTTCACTATAGTTGGCAAAATATCCGTTTTCTAGAGTAAACTCTGTTTTTGCTTCTTCTAAAGTTGCACAAGATGTTGCATAGTGACCTTCTTTTGAACCTGCAGCTCCGGAAATTGAACATGAATGGTCTGTTAAATCTTTAAAAGAAACTGCATACCACTTTCCAATATCTGCACTGTCATTTGAACTGTGAACATATTTCTGCCAGTATACACTAGTTTGATTATTATTTGTATACTTAATTTTTGTCCATGAAGCATCGTTTGGATCTGTATTTGCATAAATATTAATGCCTGTATACTTAATATAAATATAACCGGAAATTCCGTCTTCATTAAATACAACAGTTACATTGTCACCTTCGTAAGTAGGGCTTTCTGCATAACCACAGAAAAAGGTTTCAGAAGTAATATTAAACTGTTCAAGATAGTTACTTTCCCAGTATCCATAAACTGACAGTTCGTCATCCTGACTTGTTAGATCAGGACAGCCGGTAAACATTAAAACAACTAAAGCACTTATAACTACAGAAAGTACCTTAAAAAATGAAAGCTTTGAATTTTTCATAAAAACTCCAAAATCCGAATTGACGCAGATTTTAAAAAATTTAGTTCACTCCCTCATGCAAGAGAGCGGGAATAATTCCACGCCTGCCAAAGTTTCCTGACTTATTCAAAAAACCGATACCTTCCCGTTTTCCAGTGGTTAGTCTTTTTGACTTAATCGGTTTCTTAACGAATTCACAGTTGCGTCTTCAGCCCATGATTTTCACACGGTTCCATTGAAACAAGCACTATTAATATAAAGGATTTTTTCACTTCACTCAATGAGAGGTGGGAATTTGCTTTAAGCCAGAACAGCAACTCTTTCTTTAATTGCTTTCATCTGTTTTGCAGTAAGATTAAAAGTTTCTATAGCTTCTTCTTCTGTTATTTTTCCAAGTTCAATAAGTTTTGCAATTGTTTCAAACTTTTCTTCTTGTCTTTCTTCCTTAACGAAGTCTTCCATAATTCTGCACATATGCTTAACCCCCTTTTCATCTTCCTTGAGGTATCTGGCTCTTTCTGCCAGAAGTTTATTTTTCATATCATCGGCCTTCTTGCAATGAAAATCATGCATAAGGTCGCCAATCGGATCATTTCCTTTATATTCTCCGTTAACATAGATGATGTGGTTCTCATCGCCAAATGGAATATTACATTCTTTAACAGTTCTCTCAATGTGATAAAGCGGCAACCTTTTTCCAAAAATATCATTTTCAGTAATAAAAATAACATAGCTTTCTGGAAGATTCTTTGCATCCTCACCAGGAACCGTTATATCCGCATCCATTAAAGCTGAATTGTAGCGTGCACGTTTTGCTCCTGCACCCTTATCAGCTCTCTGAATTTCTATGTCATAAGGCTTACCTTTATTGTCTTTTGCATAAACATCAAGCCTGACAGAACGACCTTCAAGACTCTTTACAGTTTTTTGAGCAACTGTATCAATCACCTTAAGCTTCTTGTTATCAAGAATTGTTTGAAGTACATATTGAGTACAATCCTTATCATTTTCAAAAAAGCGTGTCATGAAATCATCATCCATTAAAGTAAACTCCTGGATGCGGGCAATCATTTTCTGCTTCTTTGTCAATTCTTTCTTTGCCATAGCACATAATACCATAGTTTCACCCTGACAACAAGTTAGCTGCATTCCCCTGTTATCAACATTAAAAATAAATTCATCATTACTCAATGAAGAAATTATTTGCCTCATGAGGGGAAAATTCTTATCTTTATACAATGAAAAATACAATGAGAAAAATTATTTTAACGCCGGCCATCATACTTATTCTGACAGGCTGCTTATCACCTTCCGTAGAAAAAAGTATTTTGTACACAGAAAGCTTTGAAGATGAGTTATCCCTCTCGTGCAAAAACTCCAATGCACTTTACATAGAGCGAAGTGAAGACTGGGCAAGCGATGAGTCCTATTCGTTGCTTTTAGCTTTTAACTCTTTAGATGAAAATGAAAGTGCTGTTTTTTCTTTTGACCCTCTGCAAAAAATAAAACTTTCGGAACTAAAAAAAATAAAATGCGATTTATATAATCCCACTTTTTACACGCCGGGCATTTATTTAAATCTTGTAACAAATCAAAACAAAATAAAATCTTCCGTCTTCCAATGCAGCTTTGGTGAAAACGAAGAAATAGAATTCTGGTTCCATGAATCAGCTGAGAATAAACCTGAGAATAAAAATGAACCAGAAGGATTTATTGAGAGCATAGAAATTGTTATAGAAGATGGAACATACGGCTTTGAACTTTATGTAGATAATATAAGGTTTTTACAGAATTGAATGTCGGGAATTGGCCGTTTCCAAATTTTTGTGTATTCAGATGCTGAAATTGCAGCTCGAAATATCGAACTGCAATTTCAGCATAACAATTTATGTAAACTGTTATGCTGAGAAAGAAATCATTCGTCAACAGGAACCCAAGTATACTTAAGTTCACCGTTCTCCATGCTGATTTCAAGTGAAATTACTGTGTTTGTCACATCCATTAATGGATCATCATCGGTAGCGTAATATCCATATCTTTTTCTATCAGTAAAATAATGCCCCTCAATAAAAAGATATTCATCAAGCTTCAGCTCTTTTTCTCCACACAAAATTGTAAATGTCACCTTTCCATCATAACCAGAGGGAAAAGATTCAATGATTTTTTTATTCTGTTCATTTATTACTTTGAACAGTTTCTTATCGGATAAATCAAATATTTCAGATCCTTCTTCAGGTCTACGCCACACATTTGTTGTTCGTATTTTAACAGAGGTGTTAACTGATTTGTCTATACTGATGTAAAAATAATAAGGCTCAGCATCTTCAAATTTATAATTCACGGGAACATTGTCCATAATACATGATGTAAGAAAAAAACATGGAATCAGTAATAGCAAATTAAATTTCATTTCTACACCTCCGATTAACGATACATCTGCTTTACAGTTTTTACATCATTTTCAGATATATACTCTGAACGTATCTTTACTCTATAGTTCTTTGAATTATATGTTTTCGTATAAAAATCTGTCAACGGTTCTTTATATGAATCTGAGACACATAGTCTTGGATAACTCATTATGGAATAAAAATCAAAATCTCCAACAGTTATTCCATAGTCCATATACCAAATATAAGGAAGCCAAATTGTTACCCAGCCACAACGCAATGGATAAGAAGCCACTACAAAAGATTGATTAGGGATTTTTCCCCAATTTGTGTTATCATATGTGTAATTGAATGCCTTTATGGTAGCATCTATATCAATATAATTATCCCGGTCACTACGCTGGAATTCATGATAAAGACCTATTGTATGACCTAACTCATGCGCAGCTGTGGAATAATTAAGAATTTTATTATCACTATTGATATTTATTTCACTATATCCAACTGCTCCTACAGTAGAATTCCCATTTGCATTAGAAAGTTTTTTTTGTTTGTAAGTAACATAATCATACTGCCCAATGCCTTTGCAGAACATTTCCCATGCATTTGGGGTTATCTCTTCAAATCGTACGGCTTCGTCCGTCAATGTCTGCCAATCCGTCATTGCCTTTCTCATAACCTCTTTTTTTTCTTCAGGAAGTTCTGAGCCTTCTGCATTATCAAATCTATAACGAATAAGACCGTCTTTCCATCTTGCTCCATTTGAAAAACCACCAAAACTCATCTGAGGTTTAATATAGACACCTCTAGTACTTATTTCATTTGAATCATACATAATCAATCTATCTATATCACTCTGAATGTCTGTAATTACGGATTCTATATTTTCTCCCTTCTGAACCCTACTGTAAATTTCTTTTGTTGCAATTCCTTCCAGGGAGTTTTCTGGAATCATCTGATCATCGCTAATATAAATATATCCATCCTTAACTTTATATAAAAAATCAGTAATTTCAATTTCATCTCCAATTACTGCCAATTTTTCTTTATATTGAGATTCAATGATACTAAGTTCGTTATAGTTTACATCTATATTTTTATCTATACTTCTAGAACTTATATTCATTTTATATAATTCAGAAATATCAACAGATTCCCGAACCACACTTCTTGAATTTACATCTGGCTCAATAAAATTTATAGCATCTAAAGAAGCCTGATAGGTCAAAAAAGCAGCTTTTCCAAATGCAGTTTCAAAATCCTCAATTTTCACCGATGAATTCACTGAAAATGGAACATCTTCCCTTGAATCAACAATCTTATGATTGCATCCAAAACACAATAAACCAGATATCACAATTGTGATACATTTCAAAGCTTTTAAAATTTTCATAAAAACTCCTTATTATAAATAATGTAAAAATAGTTATGCATGACACTCATTCAGAAATCGCCAGTCTTTATAGATTAGTTATCCGAACAGCTTAATAACAGAACCTCTGTTATTATCAGTTAGCTTTTTGCCACGCATATTTCATCAATAACACAGCTTTTGGTAGAAAACAATAGGTAAAAGGGGTAAATATTACCAAGGTAATATGAAAAAATGCTGAAATATGACCAAGGTAATATCAATTTTTCTTCAAATATTACCTGAGTAATATGGTAGGTTTTTAGGAATTATATTCATATTCAGGTCATATTGTTTGACGACATTCAGAATATTTCACTGCATGCTTTTACAAAAAGTTGAAAGCTTTACAAATACTTAACCTTTTGCTGATTTTTGCCGATAATATAATGAATGATTGTTTAGAGGATTTTATGAGTTCGGGCAAAAAAAACTTAATAGGCTTTTTAATTTCTATAATTATTTTCTCCGCGTTTTTATTTTTATCATATACAAAAGCATTCAGGTTTATAGAAGTTAATCTTTATGAACCTAGAGTAATTAAATCATATGAAAACCAGTTAGAAAAAATTTCTGCGGATTTTACAAATTACTATAATTCCCTAAATAATGACTTTTCAAGTTTTGTTGCCAAGGATGTTGCTTTAACATTTTTAGAGCGCGAAGTTTCAGAAGAAAAACTTGAAGAAAGAGAAAATTTAATCACTGCCTTATTAATTGGTCATAACGGACTCAATGGAATCCGCCTCATAGAAACTGATGGCGTTCACATTCATTTCAGCACTTACGGAAGCGACATTTTAGTTGAAACAGAAGATACAATTTCATACAGAAATTATACTGATTTAGAGTTAACTGATTTTATAAAGATTCAGGCTGCCCAGATTACAGACCCATATTCACCCGAAGAAAATATCTCAGACCTTTGTAAAATAAGTTTTGACAGTGAAGCAAATGAAATTCTATTCCGCTATCCTTTATACGATAAAATGCAGGCACTCCGCGGAACCTTTGTATTTTATGTAAACGTTTCTGATTTCATTCAGTATTTGAATTCAAAAGATTTGGCTTCATTCAATACCAAAGTAAATATAATTGAGCCTAACGGTTTGGTTTTTAATATGCCTGTTATTGGTAAAAAATATCTCTCTGAACAGATTCAGGAAAAATGGAAAAAAGGAATGTATGGAGCCCAGCAGCTTGTTTCTTCTTCTGAGAACGATTTAAATCTGTTCATAATCAGTCACAGCGAAGAAAATAAACTTGTTACGGTTGCCTGGATTTGTAATGAAAAGGATTTGGTATTTTCTGAACTGGAAAAAATAATTCTGCTGATTTGTATGTTCATAGTAATTCTTTTGACAGTCACATTATTGTTCAGCATTAAGCAGGATGATCAGGTTATTATCAAAAACAGAGTAAAGAAATTTCAATATGAATTGCTAAAAGAGTATTTGAATAGAAAAGATTCTTCTGACTGGAAATCTATTTCAAAAGAAATTGTTTCAAGAAAATATGACTTTATTGATGAAATAAAATCAGGCTTAAGTAAAAAGTCTAAAAAGAATTCAAAAGAAATTGATAAGTTCTTAGATGATTCCTGGAACGAAACAATGCTTATGCTTACAAGTGGTTTTTCAGAAAGAAAAGAGATTAATTCTAAGAATATAAATTCAGCTGATTCAAATGAGATAAACGGAAACAATGATGAAACAAAAGTTGTTGAAGTTGTAAAACCGGTGGATGATGATGTAGAAGATCTGGAAGAGGTAGAGCCGCTTGAGGAAGTAGAAGTTCTTGATGCTGAACCTGTTGAGGATTTGGAAGAAGTCGAACCGCTTGAAGAAGTCGAGCCTTTAGAAGAAGTTGAAGCAGTTAATGAAGCTCCAGCAGAAGATGCAGAACCGCTCGAAGAGGTAGAGCCGGCAGATGCAGCTCCAGTGGATGATGTTAAGGGCCTGGAAGTAGTTGAAGATGCAGATTCTCTTGAAGAAGATAAACCGTCTTATGTTGATATTGGTCTCAGTGAATTTGTAAATAATGAACCTGAAATAAATGAAGAAACTCTCGAAGAATATATGAAAAAAGAAGAAGGCGTAGAAAAAGTTTTCGATGAAAATTCTCAGAAGATTAAAAAAGAAGCAGAAGAAAAATTTAATATCTCACCTTTAGATTTTTCAGATTTGGATAATGTTTCAGATTCGGATAAAGAATTAGATTCAAATAAAGAGTCAGATTCAGATGGTGAAAATCTTGATAAAAAAGATTTGACCGCACAGTCTGAGTCTGAGGTTAAAAATACAAAAACTTCGTCACTGCTTAGCCGTGCGAATCAAGCTTATTTAGCGGGGAAAAAATGAAATCAATTATTGTAGAAAAAGAAGGTGTTTTTTCAATCTGTGAAGATATAGAAATCCTTAAAGAAGTACAGGATAAAGAACTAAAAGCCTTAATCGATTCTGTTTTAAAACTTGCCAGCTGATCTTTATTTCTTCAAGCAGGCTAAAAGTTCTTCAGGAAGTTTAGAAGGCCTTCCGTTTTTTACGCTTGCCCAGGTAACATCTGCAACTGTACAGAGAGTTCCGTCGGCTTTTGTAATTTCCTGGTGAACCGTTCCACTTACTGCGCCAAGCTTTGTCATTTCAGATGTAATTGTCAGTTCATCATTTAAAAAAGCAGAAACCTTGTACTGGATGTCTATATGAGTTGTATACAGGCTGTAACCAAGTTCCGTGCATTTATTAAAATCAAATCCAATCTGATTCATAAAATCCATTCGTGCGTGTTCTAAGTAATGTAAATAATTTGCATTGTTTACATGATTATAAGAATCGAGCTCGTATGCCCTTACAGTAATTTTTGTTGTAGTTTTCATTTATTCTTCCTCAGGTACTTCGTCTTCAATTGATTTTTCTATTTTGAACTGCTGCAGTAAATTTACCATATAGTAAAGTTTTTTATATGCATCAACACACATATCTTTCAAGCGGTTCTCTGCAAAGTGATTTATATCCTTCCAGTTTAAAACAATCTCCGGCTTAACCCTTACGAAATCCTCCAGAAGCATTTTTAAATTTCTTCCGTAAGTTGCAAAGTATTGAATAGCCTGTTTAATGCATTCCCTGGCTTCTTCGTTGATATCATTTAAAAGCATCTTGATTATATTGTTTGCTTCCTTATCTCTGTCAGCGCGAGGAATGTATGTCTTTAACTTTGTTCCGTATTCATTTGATTCAGCAAGTTTTGTATCGAGTGCCGTAATTCTTTCGCTCAGTTCCAGAATTTTATGAAAGGCTTCACTCATTGGTGTTGCAAGCTGATGATTTGTCCACTCAGCTCTAACTAAAAGAATGTCACTCAATTCCCTGAGTTCGCGCTTTGTATAGTTAAGCAAAAAGCACTTCAGATAATTCAGGGCTCCTGTAAATAAGAATGAACCAACTCCTTTCCTTTCGTAAATGGAACTGTTAACTGCCGTATAATTCTTTAAGGTACTGATTGAGGTTGAACCAAAAATCTGTACAAGCAGTTCATTTATTTTTCCTTCAGAAAGCTGTGACTTTACTTTGTCCAAAAATTCCTGGGCTGCCTTTCTTACAGAAGTAATGTATTCATCAATTACATAATATTCAGTCTGATTAAAGTGCTCTTCATAACCCGGATTTTCTGTAATCAGTTTAATCACCATTTCCAGAACTTTTTTGTCTTTAACATTCTTCATTCTGGCCATTGCTTTTTTCCAGTTCGGCAAGGTAATTGGTTCAACGCCCTTTGCCATTCTTAAGGATTTAAATACATCGGTCCAGTCTTCATCAAACTGTAAAACCCATGCAACGGAAATAAAGTTTTTTAAATCTTCTGCAATGTATGTTCCGTTTATATTTCTAAATGACGGCTGGGTTGTAAAGTCGTGTTCCCTAAGATGTGGATCAAATTTTTTCAGGATGAAATAAAAGTCATAGGTACAAAAGTTTTTCAGGTAGATTAATTTAGTGTATAGCGAATCAATTTTTTCCAGCTGATCATTATTCATGCTTGCCACAAATTCCTGCTCAGTAGAATTTATTTTTTCTGCAATCTGGTCAGGCGATTTACCTTTTGCAAATTCACTTAAGTTGTCTGGTGATATTTCATCAATTAATTTTTTTTGAGCTTCACTTAAAGAATAGTCCAGCACAATAGCTTTTAATGTATTTGGCGTTGAAGTCTGAAACATTGCCTGTGCAGGAGAAATAATTTTATATATTTCATAAAAGAATTTTCCCAGCGAGGCTTCTACTTCATTTGTTGAATGTTTATAGAATTTGTATTTAGTTTTTGATAAGTCTTTTGCAATATTTTTTAATGTTCTTTTTTTAATTTTTTCAGGATCATCAGTCCCAAATAAAGAATCAATAAAGTCTCTAAAGAAATTACTCATAATGCTTTAATTTTATTCTATTATATTCAGATTTTCTAGTGTTTCTTTTTGTTGTTGTCTGACACTTAAAATGATATAATCGAGTTTATGACAGAATTATTAGCCCCAGCAGGGAATATAGAAGCACTTGACGCTGCTTTAGGCGAAGGTGCTGATGCAGTTTATCTTGGTTTAAAAAGTTTTAACGCAAGACTCCGTACCTCAAATTTTGCCTGGTCTCAGTTTGAAGCCGCTGTACAAAGTGTGCATCGCTTAGGAAAAAAAATTTATGTTACTGTAAATACTGTTTGTGAAGAAAATGAAACTGAGCGCTTATACAGGTTTTTAGGCTACTTAAATAAAATAAAACCGGATGGACTTATAGTTCAGGATTTTGGCGTGATTAGAATGTGCCAGGAATTTTTCCCTGAACTTGAATTGCATGCTTCAACTCAAATGAATGTAGAAAGTGCTGCTGCTGCGAATCTTTTGTGCAGGCAGGGCTTAAAGCGTGTCGTTCTTGCGCGTGAGTTGGGTCTGGAAGAAGTAAAGGAAATCAAGGCAAATACAAATGCCGAGCTTGAAATGTTTGTACACGGAGCTTTGTGTGTTAGTGAAAGTGGTCTGTGTCTTTTCTCAAGTTACCTGGGTGGTAAATCTGCTAACCGCGGAATGTGTACTCAGGCTTGCCGCAGATTCTATAATGCAGAAGTTAATAACGGAACCTATACACCGGGATATTATTTCAGTCCCTGCGACCTCCAGCTTTTAGAGCATATTCCTGATTTAGTAACTTGTGGTGTAGACAGTTTTAAAATTGAAGGCCGAATGAAAAGTGCTGAATATGTTGGAGCCGTAACCGCAGCCTATAGATATGTAATTGATCACTGGCAGCAGGATAAAAAAGGTGCTATTGCCGAAGGCAAACGAATGCTCAGTACAGATTTTGCCAGAACTAAAACTGATTACTGGTACGGATTTAAAACTAAAGAAGAGGGAGTTAAAAACGCCGGACAAAAAATTTTGAATCCGAATCAGGCTGGCGGCACTGGAATTTATTTAGGTAAGCTTGGAAATCTTCGTGAAGCAACTTATGAAGAAAAGAAAGAATATGCTGCAGCACATAAAGTTTTTTCTCAAACCGAAGGCAGCACGGAAATTGAACCGATTCAAATGGCAGTTTTAAGAGACGGAAACTATGACCCTGAAATTGGAGACAGCATCCGACTTCACAGAAAAGATGATTCCGGTCGGGAAAGCCATAAAGTGCGTCTGGTAAAAACTGATGAAAACGGATTCAGGTGGATTGATGTTCCTGTAAAATTTACAAAGGGTGACAGCGTTTATCTTTTGCAGACAAAGGCAATGTCAAAACGCTACAAGCATATCCTGCCAAACGATTTATCTAAATTCAGAAGGCAGCCTGGTCCTGAAAGACTTCCTGTTTTAGATTTAACTCCTGTAAAAAAAGATGAACTCAAGTTTTTCCCGGAAGGCTTGTACATTGCAGTTTCTACAGTTGCAGACGCGCATGTTGTTCAGAATGCTCATCCTGTCAGACTGATTTTGGAATTGAATTCAGAAACAACTTATGAGCTTCTAAATAAGGATTTACCTTCTAAGCCACTTTTACCGTTCAGCAAAAAAATGGTTTTCCTGCAGCTTGACCCATTTGTTCCTCAGGGTGATGTTGCAAAACTGGAAGAGACACTTAATCAATTAGTAGAAAAGGGCTGGACTAATTTTATAGTAAGCAATCTTGCTCATATAAACATTTTAAAAGGAAAGAAAGTAAATTTAATTGCGGGTCAGTATCTGTACACATTCAACAAGTGGGCTGTAAGCTTTTTGGAGAATCTTAATATAATTGCGTTCCAGACTCCAATTGAAAATAATGAAGAAAATCTGGAGAACACCTTTGTAACTCCGAAAGAAAGGGAAAGAGTTTTACTGACAGTTTTTGCATATCCTGCGTTGTTCAGAATGCGTTTCAGCTTGCCAAAGGACTATGACTTTACATATTTTGCTGATAAAGAAGAAATGAATTTTAAAGTAGCAACAGGCGCTGACGGTTCCTTTGTTATGCCTGAGCTCCCGTTCAGTTTAGTTGATAAAATGGATACGTTGAAAAATCATGGATGGAAAAGGCAGTTAATTGATTTTACAAAGACTAAAGTTTTGAAAAGCGATTTGAAGTCTCTGTTTAATCTTGTGCAAAAGCATGAAGTTCTAAAAGGTGCATCCCGCTTTAACTGGAAAGACGGATTTTATAACCCTGCAAAAATGGAAGCATATAAGGCAAAAGATTTGCTGATGAAAGAAGAGAATCAAAAGGGAAAGAAGCAGCCCGGTAAAAGAAGATCTACTGGCAAAAAAACTTGATTCGCATGGCAGAGTCGTGATGTGTTCCTAAGCCTAGATGGCAGACTTGTCTGTCCATCTGAAACGGATTTGACACGCATGATGAAGTCGTGTCGTGCTCATAGTGTTTTAGACGGCAGACTTTGGCTGTCCGTCTGAAAACGAAGAAACCCTTTCACCAAAACTTGATGAAAGGGAAGAACAAACTAATGGAAAACCTAAATACTTTTAACGCGATATCCTAAAACGTGATTTCCTCCTCTTCATTTGAGTCGTTTTCATTTTCAGCTTCAGTGTCAGTTGCTGCCTGAGCAAGAGCTTCAAGTTTAGCTTTTTTATTTTTGCTTACATTTGTAGAAGTCGCAGACTTCGGCCCGTCATCATTTGCGTTATCTGTCTTCTTAAAAAATGGCTTGAACTCAATATGCTCTGCAACAACTTCAACCTTGCTGTGATTTACTCCATCTTCAGATTTCCAGGTACTTTGCTTCAATCTTCCAACAACTCGTATCCCGCGGCCTTTAGGACACCATTTTTCGCAGGTATCCGCCAGAGAACCGAATGTTGCAATATCAAAATAAGATACTTCATCCACGGTCGAACCAGAAGCATTTTTATAGCGTCTGTTTACAGCGATAGGGATTTTACAAACCTTTCCTCCGCTAAAATCTTTTTTTTCGGGCTGTTTTACAACATTTCCTTCCAAAATAATTTGATTCAATGCATTCATATACATCCTCATACATAAATAGTTTTTGCTGTATCTTACCTGTGCACCTGTAAGGTAGAGCGAAAGGTGTTTAATTTAACCTTCACTATATATATATACTCTGGCAAATCAAAAATGTTCAAAAATGGAAAAAAAAATAAAATAAATTCAAAAATATTTTCGCGGACACATTTTTGATTCACCAGCGACTTCGAAGTGGTTTCGACCAAGCTCAACCACCCCTCATAGCGAGTCCAACTACCACATTCTTTGTGAGCCCGAGGTTATTTCGACACGCTCAATGACCTCATTTAAACTGAAAATTAAAAATACTTAAGAATGACAAAAAAAATGTATTTTTCTTGCACAAAACGGGAATCTAAAAATAGACAGCCCTATATATTTCTCCTATAAATGAATCATGAGGTGTTCTTTTTTACCTCGCAAATAATTATAAAGGGGGCTAAACTTATGAAAAAGTTTAGTAAATTAAGTGCAGGACTTTTAATTTCTGCATTTCTTTTAGGTTCCATAAGTTGTTCTAACCTTACAGAAAATTATGCTGCTAACTCTGTAAGTGCTGCCAGAACTGTTAAGAACAATGACTGTAGTTCTGAAATTGTTGTTGTAAAGGAAACAACTTCTTCTGCAAAAGATGGAACATGGTGTTTTAAAAAGTGGACTTCTAAGGGTGATAATGTTTATCACATTCACGATTATTATGTTTCTACAGGAAGTGATTATGCCCGCTATAAGTTCCCTATTACAGAGGGCCGCTATGAAGTTGTAATGTATTTACGCTTCATCGGATTAAACGCAGGAAAATCATTCAGTTTTGATTCTTATGCTTATCGTGCAGATTCTTCAAAGGCAAATCTATTCCTTAAAGCAATTGATGTTTATGATGATGCAGGTTCAACTTCTGTAGGTTCATTAGAGCTTTCAAGTTCATCATCTGCAAAAAATTCTGACGGATATTTAATCCTTGATAAATCTAATTATTACACATTCACCGGAAAAAATATCACAAAAGAATCGGGCTGGATTAAGTTCACATTCGAAGCTCCAAAAGGTGCTGATGAAGGCGATGCAATTTACATTGATAACATCAAGATGGATTATAAAGATCCTCCAAAATCAATGATTGTTTCTACAGCTTCCGGAACAACCTGGTCTCAGACAGGAAAATTCCAGTTTATGGTTAACAAGGCTTTGGGAAAAGGCGAATCAGTTTCATTCGAATTAAAGCCATGTGTTAACAGCACAAAGCTTACAGTTCGTGGCGTAGATTCAAATACAAAATGGATTGCAGACAAAGATTTAACAAGTGACTGGAACAAAGTTTCATTTACTACAAGCGCAGAAGAATCTGCAGTAGGTATTACAGTTTATGTTTCAAGCAATTCTACTTCACAGAAAGTTGAAATAAGAAACTTTACTGTAGGCAGTACAAAGTATGAAAATTTAACTGCATCTCAGTGGTGTGAAAGCCCTGCCATCATCAATTCAAAAATTGAAGGCGGTTCTTCTACTGAAAATCCTCCTGTAAATCCACCTGTAGAGCCACCTGCAGATCCAGATGAAATTCTTTATGAAAGCCCAGTATCTGGAATTACAATCAGTGATTTCCAGATGATTAATGTTGGTCCTGGAAAAGACTGTTCTAAACAAATGTCTGTTAAGTGGCACTCATATCTTCCTGTTAACTATGTAGAATATACAAAGAAGGATGATACAAGTTTCAAGAATTCTAAAAAAGTCTGGGTAAAAGCCGGCTTAACAAAATCAACTTTCACTGGAACAGACGGTAAAACTTACGGCTGGTGTTCAAGCAAAAAGAACGACGGTACAAAATACTATCTTTGTGATACAACAATTCCTAACCTTGAAGCAGATACAGCTTACATTTATCGTGTAGGTGTAAATGGTCCTTCTCCAAAAGTTTCTACTGCAAGAAGTTTCAAAACAGCTGCAAAAAATGGAAGCTCATTTACTTTCTTCTGGGCAGGAGACTTGCATACACCAAATTCAAGTGCAGATTGTATCAATAGAATCACCGAATTAGTTAATTATGCAAACGCAAATCTTACTAAGGATGGAAAGAAGGCAATTGATTATGTTTTATTCACAGGAGATTTAGTTGCTTCCGGCGGTAAATACAGTGACTGGAAAAACTGGTATAAACTCCCTGAAACACAAAAATATATGTTTGCATCAATCGTTGGTAATCATGATTATTACTGGTACGACGGATATAGAATTAATGACAGCAAAGCCCGTGTTTCTCCAAGATGGCTGCTTGAATGTACAGCTTATCCAAAGACAAACAAGAGTACAAATGTAACTTTACCTGAAAGCAATTACTGGTATTTATATAACCGTGTTCTTTTCATTGGTATAGACTCACTGGCTGATGAAAACATTGATAAAGATGCAAAAACCTCAATCAGCAAGCAGATTCAGTGGTTTGAAGAAGTTGTACAGAGTAATGCCGGTAACTATGATTACATTGTAGCTTTCCAGCACTACGCATACCTTGTAAATGATACAGTAAAATACGGACACTACAAAAACTGGTATCCTGTATATGATACATACGGTGTAGACTTTGCTCTTGGTGGAGACAGCCATGCTTATTCACGCACTTATGAATTAAAGGCTGATAAGAAAGTTTCAAACGGTGGAACTGTATATGTTACAAGTGCAATGACAGAAGGTTCTTCATTAAGTGAATTCCCTACAGGAGACAGCGGAAAGGGCTCTGGAAGATGTGAATACTATGGTGGAACCCGCACAGGAGCTTCATACTTCACAGTTGATTCAAGCGCAATGACCTTGTATACAATCGGTAAAAACGGAACTGTATACGATAAAAAGTCAGTTAAGAGAAAGTCTCGCTAAAAATAGTTTAGTGATTTTCACATGATGAAAGCGGAATGGATGTTGAAAAATGTTCATTCCGTTTTTTTTTGCAGATGCTTTTGATTTATTAAAGTAAACAGCTTGACTCCAGCACGGTATGAAGCCCCGTCAGTTCCGAAGGAAAGTGAGGGGATAGATACAAAGACAAAACCTGCAGCAATGTGACGGCGCGAGGTTTGGAAGTGAAGCGGACAAAACTCGGGAAGTGAGCGCAAAGCGCGAACGACGAACACCGGATGATGCTTTAATTAATGCTGCCGAAGGCAATTTAAGTTTAAGTGAAGTATAAAATTTGCGTTACAACAATAAAAATGATTTTTAATAATAGGGAAAAAATTTGCCTAATTTAATAAATTTTAGTATCTTAGTTACAAGCAAATTAGTCTGGAGAAGATCCAGTAAAATATAGGAGCAAAGATAATGGCTAAACAATTAATTTACAATGAAGAAGCAAGAAAAAAGATGCTTAGTGGTGTAGAGCAAATTGCAAAGGCAGTAAAAGTAACATTAGGACCTTGTGGTCGCCTTGTAATGCTTGATAAAAAATATGGCGCACCAACAATTACAAAAGACGGAGTGTCTGTTGCAAAGGAAATTGAATTGAAAGACCCGTTTGAAAACATGGGAGCACAGCTTGTTCGCGAAGTTTCTTCTAAAACAAATGATGTAGCTGGAGACGGAACAACAACAGCAACAGTACTTGCATATGCAATCGTAAGAGAAGGTTTAAAAGCTGTAAGTGCAGGCATGACACCTATCGAAATTAAGCGCGGTATAGATAAAGCTACAGCAAAAGCAATTGAAGAAATCAAAAAGAACTCAAGAGCTGTAAAAGGCAATGATGATATTACACATGTTGCAACTATTTCTGCTAACAATGATCCTGAAATCGGTAAAATCCTTGCTGATGCAATTTCAATTGTAGGCAAAGACGGTGTAATCACTGTAGAAGAATCAAAGAACATGGATACAACTGTAAAGACTGTAAAAGGCATGCAGTTTGACCGCGGATATTTAAATGCTTACTTTGTAAATGATCGTGAAAGAATGGAATGTTCTTATGAAAACCCATATATTTTAATTCACGATGAAAAAATCAGCACAATGAAAGACCTTCTTCCTTTACTTGAAAAAGTTGCACAGACTGGAAGACCTTTAGTAATTATTGCAGAAGATGTTGACGGTGAAGCTTTAACAACTTTAGTAGTTAACTCAATCCGTGGAACATTAAAATGCTGTGCAGTAAAAGCTCCTGGTTTTGGTGACAGACGAAAGGAAATGTTACAGGACATTGCAATCCTTACAGGCGGAAAAGTTATTACAAAGGATATGGGACTTAAACTTGAAAGTGCAGATTTAAGTGATCTTGGAACCTGTAAATCAGTTAAGATTGATAAAGATAACACAACAATCGTTGACGGTTCGGGAAATAAAGATGATATTGCAGCTCGTGTTGCTGAAATTAAAAAAGCAATTGAAAAAGCAACTTCTGATTATGACAAGGAAAAATTAAAGGAACGACTTGCAAAACTTTCTGGCGGAGTTGCAGTAATTGAAATTGGTGCAATCACAGAAACTGAAATGAAAGAAAAGAAGTTCCGTGTAGAAGATACTCTTGCTGCTACCCGTGCTGCTCTTGAAGAAGGAATTGTTTCTGGCGGTGGTCTTGCACTTATTGATGCGATTAAAGCACTTGATGAAACAAAAGAAAATTTAACTGGAGATGAAAAAGTTGGTTTCCAGATTATTAAGCGTGCTCTTGAAGAACCAATCAGACAGATTGCAGAAAATGCCGGTGTTGACGGTTCAGTTATTGCAGATAAAGCAAAGAACGAAAAGAGTGGTGTAGGATACAACGCAGCAAAAGGTGAATGGGTAAATATGATGGAAGCAGGAATTATTGACCCTGCAAAAGTTACCCGCTGTGCTTTACAGAATGCAGCTTCAGTTGCAGGAATGCTCTTAACAACAGAATGTGCTATCACAGATATTCCAGAACCACCAGCTCCACAGGCTGCTCCAGACATGGGCGCAATGGGATACTAATGTAGATAAGTTTTAAGTAGAAGACACCGTGTCGTATAATTCGATGCGGTGTTTTTTTTTATTTTTCAGCGTAAATCACCATGGTTTTTGCATTTTCATCGTAAGGAGAAAAGTCAAAGCCGCCATACACTTTAGAAGTTTTAAATCCAATCTGCAGGAGTCTGTCCCTTAATTCACAGGCTGAATACAGGCGCTGTACAAATTCATGTTCTATGCGTTTACCAGTTTTTTTATCAATTAAAATCCATTTAGAAGAAAGTCCCTGCCAGTCATTTACGGGTTTAAATTGAGTAAGGACAGTTTTTCCGTCACGCTCAAACCACTCGCCTTCAGTAAAATATTTTACGGCAGTTTCACGGCTTATACATTCAAGAATAAATTTGCCGCCTTTCTTTAGTGAAGCAAACACCCGCTTTAAGATTTTTGTATCATCTTCAATTGAATCGCAATAACCGAAAGAATTGTAAATGTTTACAGCAAGATCAAATTTCTTTCTGGAATTAAAAGTGCGCATATCGTGGTTTATAAGATTCAGTTTTACTCCTTCGTCATTTGCAGTTTCCTGTGCCATGTCTAAAAAGGTCTGATTTAAATCTACACAGGTTACATCCATCCCCTGGAGTGCAAATTCCACGCTTAATCTTCCGGGGCCTGAACACACATCAATTACAGAATCCCCTTTGTTTAACTGCGCTTTTGTACAGCAGCTTTCAACAATTCCGTAAGCCTGAGCCCACTGCTGTTCATCAAACATAATCGGTGCATAGTTGTTCCAGAAATTTTCATCTTTAAACCATTCGTTTTTTTTCATAGTAAAAATCATCTCTCCAGTGAAGAATTTAATAAAGTATCCGGTAAAGTTTCATTATGGTCTAAGCCTTAAAAACTTCTGCGGTTTTTCTTCAGGTTCATTCTCTATAAATTTTTGTGCATCCTTCAGTTCTTTTAGTGTCGGCGTAAAGTCATAGTGCAGTTTCATTTCTTCCTGGAAGTGCGTTAAATACAGACCGTAATATTCTTTTGCATTTTCATAAATTGAAATGAATTCTGAAGCATTTACTTTATGTGAAGTTTTTTCTGTTTTTATATCCGTAATATACCAGGCATTTTTTCTGTAGGTCAGTGTGAGTTTTTCTGTTGTCGGCTCAATGGTGATTTCATTTATTCCTTCCGTTAAAACTAAATAGTAGTGAACGGTGAAATTTTTTGTGTCTCCGTTGTGAAGTACAGCACCATTTTCTTCTGTCAGCATTTTGCAGTCTTTTTTCTTAGGAGCAATAAAATAGATGTCAGGGATAAAATCTGTATCTTCTATTTCGAAATTTGAAATGCCGCACAGATTGAATTTTGTCTGGTTTAAGCAGAACCATTTTGCAACCGGCTGTGACATTTCCTGCGGGTCATACATTGAGCGTGCTTTGGAAGTTACATAGATGTTTCCGAGAACTGTTGTGTATTTATCCATTGTTCTTCCCTTGCTGCATTTTGTTGCCTGAAGTACATCCAGACGGTTTACAGCCGAATAAAACATCTGCACCGTTTCTTCTGAGGTAAGCCCTATGGAACTAGGATTGTTTTGCTTTTTATAATACACGCCAAGAATAACACCTGTCACAAATACCAGGGCAACTATAATAGTAAACAATAAGCTTTTGTATTTTCTGAATGTCCTTGTGCTGCCAACTCTTTTATCTATGGCATTTAATTTTTTTTCTTTTTCTTTCAAGAATTTTTCTTCATCGATTGAATCTCTTTTTGCTTCATTTAATTTTTTTGAAGAAGGAAGGCTGCCGTTTTCTTCGAGTCCCAGTGCAAGATTCATTTCTTTTTCATCAATAAAAATATAATCACTCAATTCAACTTTTTTATAAGTGTGTTCAGTTAAAGCTTTTTGTGAAAGATTTGTGTTTAAAGCATGACTGACATTTTTATTTAATCCCTTAACCTGATACTCAACGGGAATAAAATTTCTGTCGCCAATATTTTTTTGTCTTTCAGTTTGATTTATAGCGGTAAAAGGAAATTCCTCTGAAAGCAGTTTATAGTAAATTGCTGCCTGTATAAATTTCAGTGCTGAATATCCTGTAAGATTTTCGTTAACATAAAATCCCTGCTCTTCACTGTATTCTTTTTCATCGAAGAAAGAACAGCTCATTTTAAAAAATAGATGCGGGAGAAAAATAATTTCTGAACAGTCATCGCTTATATAAATTCCGCCGGCTCCGTTTTCCGGTAAATAAATTTTTTCTTTAACGGCAGCTTCAATTGCACGGCAAATTAAATTTATTTTGTAAACTGTCAGGGCAGCTTTTTCCTTGCACGAAATTAGTTCCAGAAGGGTAGTGCCTTTTTTTGCTTCTCCAGTAAGTCCGATTAAAGAAGAAGAAGTGAGTGTTGTGTTTGTAAATTGCCAGGGTGAAAAAGTGAATTGGTTTTCATTTACAGTTACTAAAGTTCCCTTTTCATTCAATCTGTCAGAAAATTTTGCCTTGGAAAACTGGTCTTCTGTAAGCCTTGTATCCAGAATAATTCTATTCTCATTAAATGTAACAGCACTCATATAAATCCTCAAAAAACATTCGTCATGCTGAATTTCAGAATGACATATATACTGTTTCGAATTTAATAAACTTCGCATTGTATTTCAATCAGTTTAAACAATCATTTTTTTTATGGAAACTTATGCGAAAAATTCTTATAATCAACCTATGAAATTCGAAGCAAAGTTTGTTTTAAATGATGGTGCAATTTTTGATTTAAACGGTAAAAAATTTGAGCTTTCATCGGAGAAAGTTAACGGTGAAAAATTCAGTCAAATAGAAAATATTTCTGAGTCCTCTGCAATCCATATTATAGAAGTTTCTGTATCAAGTGTCGGTTTAGATGAAGACAGTTACAACGAAAGCTTTCTTGCAGCTTTGCGTGACAGCCTGAAAATCCTTGAAGAAAAAAATGTTTATGTTCTTGTTAAGCCTTTGAGCAATAAAGAAGCTTTGAGTGAAATTGAAAAAGAAGCTTTTACTGCAAGCTTTAAGCACTGCATGAGAAGAATAAAAGACTGCGAGAGTGTCATTGGAATGATAGTTCCTTCCTGCGTTGACAGGGATTATTTTGTCGGAGAAATTCAGCCTAAACACGCGCATTATATCTTCATGTAAAGAAAGTTATGATACTGCAAGCATTTCTAATATATGTAGATGTTTAGTAATATATGCTTGTCATAAATTATTTTTTATGCAAATATAACACTCACATAATTTGATTCTACGTTTTGATTTTATTTTAGGAGTTTATTCCAATGTATTACGAACGTAATGATTTAAGAAAGCTGGTTTTTGGTACACTTTCATTCAGTATTTTTTTCATTGTATTGTGTACTTCAATTTTTATTTTTTTACCTTATGAAAAGAAAGCTTCAACAGTTTCAGGTGCAGTTTCTGATTTAGAAACAGATTCAGAAAATTCAGGCGATTTATTTGCTTCAAATTACAGTCTTAATGATTTAGTTGTAGACACAAAGAAAAAAGATGACTGCGGTTTAGTTTTGTATCGCCAGCCACAGAGTAAAATTGCAGTTGAATGGTTTTATTCAAGAATCACAAATGATAAAGAAATTTCTTCTTCTATTTTACAGTATGCTGATATGTATAATATTCCGCTTTCTTTAGCATTTGCAGTTGCATATACAGAAAGCAGATATAATGTAAATGCAATCCATGTAAATACAAACGGAACTGTTGACCGCGGATTATTTCAGTTGAATAACAGCAGCTTCCCAAAGATTCCTGAAATTGATTTTTATAGTGCTGATGTTAGTGCCCGCTACGGACTTTCTCATTTACGCTTCTGCCTCAACACTGCAGGAAATGAAATTGCCGCTTTAGCAATGTACAATGCAGGAACAGGAAGTGTTAAAAAGAACAGCACACCGCAAATCACTTTGAATTACATTTCACAGATTGAAAACTACAGGGCATCAATTGAAGAGCTTTTTGCCGTAGAAGTTCTTGCTTTGTATAATACAGATTCAAACAAAAAGCTTTTAGCACAGAATTTACGATAATTCTTTTGACTTTAGTATTTATAATGATTATTCTTGAAAAAGGATAATCGTTATGGCTAAAAAAAATACAGTTTATAAATGTTCCAGTTGCGGCTGCACTCAACCGGCGTGGCTTGGTCGCTGTCCTGAGTGTGGTGAGTGGAATACTTTTGAAGAATGTACCTTAACTTCCGGAACTGCACATTCACCTTTTCAGGCAGTTTCTTCTATAAAACAAAAGCCCGTTTTTATGTCTTCAGTTTCTACGGAAGAGAACCCGCGCATTTCTACCGGAAGCAAAGAATTCGACAGAGTCTTGGGCGGGGGCGCTACCTTACGAAGTGCTATTCTTATTGGCGGTGAACCTGGAATCGGAAAATCAACCCTGCTGATTCAGTCAGTTGCTTCTATTCTAAAAAATAATCCTGATAAAAGCGTTTTGTATGTAAGCGGCGAAGAGTCTGCAAGCCAGATTAAAAACAGAGCATTAAGATTAAAACTGAATGTTGAGCGCTTAAAAATTTTATGTACCCTGCGTCTTGAGGATATTCTTGATGCATTAAATTCCGGCAAGGAAGATGTTGTAATTATCGATTCAATTCAGACTGTATTTTCAAGTGAAGCAGGAATAGTTCCGGGCACTGTGAATCAATTAAAGTATTGTGCAAACGAATTAATCGGCTGGGTAAAAGAAAGAGACTCTGTACTTTTTATGACCGCGCATGTAACTAAAGAAGGTGTTATTGCAGGGCCTAAAAGCTTAGAGCACATGGTTGATACTGTAATAAGCTTTGAGCGCACTGCTGATGAAGTCAGGTTTTTACGCTCCTTAAAAAACAGATTCGGCTCTGTAGATGAACTTGGGATTTTTGAAATGAATGAGAGGGGCTTAAAAACTGTAGAAGATCCAAGTGCCTTGTTCATTACAAGAAGAGAAACTGAAACGCCTTCAGGAATTGCCTGTGTTCCGGTTTTTGAAGGCTC
>JAEELR010000144.1 GCA_016282835.1 Treponema sp.
CTATAAGGTTAATCATCTTTCAATAAAGCCTGGTGAAAAACCTTCTGTTCATTATCATTTACATCATTCTGAGCATTGGATTGTACTTTCTGGCACAGCAACTATCACAGTAGGAAATAAAAAACGATTTCTTACAGAAAATGAGTCGGTTTATATTCCTATCGGAACAATTCATGCAGTTGAAAATGAAGGAAAGATTCCATTGCATATGATTGAAATTCAAACAGGTACATACTTAGAAGATGATGATTTGATTAGAGTAAAGGATTATTACGGAAGAGAATAACTGTTAGAGTTAGGGGAAAAAGCTTGTTTTTTATAAAAAAGGTGAGACCAATCAAGTCTCGCGACTCTGTGAAAGTCTTTCTGTAAATTCCTAAAAAAGTAGGCACTGTGGTAAAATAAACACAGGAGTCTACTTATGGCAAAAGAAAAAAATCACCTCACAAAGTCGTAATGAGTGAAGGTAAGAGAGAGATTATCAGAAATCTGCTTTCAGAATATGACATCCAGTCAGCTCTGGATATTCAGGAAACACTAAAAGAGCATCTCGGCAGAACCATTCCAAATCAACAGGAGTAAAAAGAAATGACAATAAGAAAAAATGGAATTATAACATATGCAGATAAAAACAATGTTGTTTATGAGGCTTCTATAAGTTGTTTTACGGATGAGATAAAATCAGAGTTGAAGCAGTATGAATTGCAAAAGCTGACTGTTGACAGTTCGGACTGTATTGATGATTTTTCTATTATAGCAAAAATAAATTCTTTAACATCGTTATGTATACGAACTGATTATAAGACAATAGAAATATCATTTGCAAATGAGATGAAAAACTTGAAATTTTTGGGAATAGGAAGATTTACAGGAAGTTTAACTAACAAAAATCTTGTTCATGTTGGTTATGTTTGGCATAAAAAAAGTGATATTTCACAATGTTCAAATATTGAGTCTGTTTCCATATCTAATTGCGCAGATACTAAAACTTTTATTTCTCAGATTTCCCAGTTAAAGAAATTGTGTAAACTGGATTTTTTCAGAATATCAATTTCCTCATTTCCAAAATCAGATGAAGGAACATCTGTTGAGGAACTTGAATTTTCATATTGCCCAAAACTTGAAGATTTGGAAGAGTTACCTTCAAATTTTCCAAACGTCACTAAACTAAAATTTGATCATTGTAAAAACATTAAAGATTACTCACCTTTAGCTAAGTTGAAGAATTTAGAGGAACTTTTGATTTTTGAATCAGCTCCGATTGCAGATTTATCTTTTCTAAAAGAATTACCCAAGCTTTCATTGTTGCGAGTCTTAAAAACAAAAATAACTGCAAATAATGTTGAGATTCTTGATGAAATTCCTGCAAAAGTAGATTTGCTGTTTACAGGGATAAAATAGTTTCACATAATTTACAAAACAACATCTTTCTTCTAATATGTTGAAAGATTTCATAACACGCTTCCGACTGCTTTCATGAAACAGGCTTGGGTAACTGTTCTTTGACAATGTAGAAACGCGATAAAAAACAATTTTTTTGAATCGTAAAGGAAACACACTTTTATGAAGAGGCTAAGTATGCTTTCTTTAAGTAAATGTTTATCTTTAAACAACCGGTTAGCGATTGGAGCTGCGCCGGAGGCGTTGCGGAACAAAGTGGAGCAATGGAGCGCGTAAGACGCGGAACAGCGGAAAGCGCGACCTGCCGGACTCCGGCAGGGAACCGCCAGAATCAGAAGTAACAACAAAAGAAAGCAGGAAAGAAAACTTCCTCTACGTTCAGAATGATGTAAGCGCAAAGAAACAAGGTGTTCACAACAGTGAGATTGTAAAGCTCGACTACTACGCAGGTTCTGCAATTGTTGATCTTGAAGCAGTGCAGAAACTGAGTACACTCAAAGTGTTTGCAAAGAATAACCGAATCAAGCCGGAACACCTTGAAGTATGGCTGAGTGAAGCCGGCGAAAACTGGCAGTGTGATAAGAACATTTCCTGGAGCAACGACAGCGAAGGCTGGAAGGTAGTCTTTGCAGAAGGAACACAGGCCCGCTATGTAAAACTTCATTCCCTCTGGGATGAACGCGATGAAGAGTACAAGCCGGAAGACCACGCAACCTACAGCGGAAACCTGTGGAATCTTTTTGAAGTAAGCTACACAGCTGACGGAAAGGAAAACAGTTATTCATATGATGCAAGAGGAAACCGCCTTAATGAAGTTGAAACACACACCGGCTCAAACGGCCGCGTAACGAATTACGAATATTATGCAAACAGCGATTTGATTAAACGGGCGGGTAAGTGGTATTTTAACTACGATAAGAACGGAAACCTTACTGCGAGGGGTACTGCAGCAAAGGAAGAAAACAGCGAACTCTTTGCCGCCTGGACATTCAAAGAAGAAGAGGGAGAGCTTTGGACTTACGAATACGACCTGCAGAACCGAATGGTTAAGGCAAGCTATTCGGGTAAAGGCTCTAAGAACCTCAAGGAGCGTGGAAGTTACGTTTATGATTACCGCGGACTTCTCGTAAAGAAGACATATCAGAATTACAATCCGAGCGACCTTGTAGAAGTTAAAGAGGAAGAAGCCGGTTCTGAAATAACTGAGTTCTACGAGTACACCGCTGACGGCCGTGTAATCTACAGAAAGATCAAAGAAGGTGACTGTACAACAAAAACAACTTACATCTGGGCAGCAACAACTTTATGGTGCGAAGTCAGCGAAGGTGTGGTATACTATCATCATACCGACCACCTGGGAACGACAGAAGTTGTAACTGATGTTAACGGCAGTGTGGTCTGGGAAGCCGGATATGAAGCATTCGGTTCTGTCCTCAGCGAACGCGGAGACTCTTCGTTTACGCCGAGCTTTACCGGAAAGTTCTTTGACAAGGCAAGCGGCCTGTATTACTTTAATGCCCGCTGGTATGATTCTGCTCTTGGAAGATTTACTTCTCAGGATCCTATCCGTGACGGCACAAACTGGTGGAACTACTGCAACGGAAATCCGGTGAAGTATGTGGATCCGGATGGAAGGGATATAGAAGAAGTTCCTGTTGCTTCTTTTACAGTGGGAATATGTGGTGTAGTAAGACTTTCTGCAGGAGTTGCTGTAGATAGTAAAGGTAATGTTGCAATCTATGGAAAAATTGAGGGTGGTGTTGGAGCCGGAGCAGATATTGGTCTTGAAAAATCTATTTCCACATTTTCAAAAGGGATTAAGATTCTGTCCAAAGCAATTGATTCTATTAATTATACCGAAGCGGGAATTGAGTTTTTAGGAAATGTTATTTCCTATCCAGAAGATACTGGAAAAGGAAATCTTAGTGCTGGTTTATCATTTAAAGGTGAAACAATTAAGGATTGGAATAAATCACCTACTGTAGGCGCTTTTTTTGGAGGAATAGAAAGAGATAAAAAAGGAAATGTATCTCCTTCAATAGGCATACAAGTTTTAGCTGCATTATTTTTAGCTTCTGGAACCGTATATGGAACAGTTTATTCAAAAGAATGGATGGATCAAGTAAAGGAGTCTATTTCTAATGAATATTATTACTATGAGCAACAAATAATTGACTATTATACACAGGACTGGTATGACTGATGAAAGAGATTGTTCTATTTTTTATGCTGATATCAATTTTTATTTTGTTTGGATTAAGAATTAATATTCAAATTACTTCAATCAAAAATTTAAAAGAAAATAAAAAACTAAAAGAAGTTGGTATTGATAACA
>JAEELR010000145.1 GCA_016282835.1 Treponema sp.
TATTTTCCTTTTCAATATCATCAGCTTCTTTTTTCCAATCAATGCCAAATGGAGGATTAGAAATAATGTAATCAAACTTATAGCCAGTAAACTTATCGTCGTTCAAAGTATCACCAAACTGCATATTGTTCGGGTCTCCTCCACGAATAAGCATATCAGCTTTTGCAATACCAAATGTAAATGGATTAAACTCCTGACCAAAGCTTGTTACTACTGCATCTTTATCAAACTGTTTTAATCTCTCTTCCATACAAGTGAGCATCTGACTTGTACCCATTGTCATGTCATAAACAGTTTTATTAATACCATTAGAACCAAATGCGTTTTTATCACTATTCACAAGAAGGTCACACATAAGATAGATTATATCTCGGCTTGTAAAGTGAGCTCCGGCCTCCTCGTCATAACTTTCAGAAAAACGCTGTACAAGATTTTCAAAGATATATCCCATATCAACGGCACTAATTTTTTTAGGGCTCATATCAGCTTTTGAAGAATTAAAATCACTGATTACCTGATAAAGAACTTTTCCTTCTTTCATAGTCTTTATCTGGTCTTCAAACTTCATGCGGTGGAGAATGTCTTTTACATTGTCAGAAAAGCCGTTCAAATAATCTTCAAAGTTGTCCGCAATATTCGCGCTGTCTGCAAGGAGAGTTTCAAAAGTAAATTTACTTGTATTATAAAATTGATAACCAGCAGCTTTAGTTAAGAAACCTTCTTTTACTTCCAGGTCCTTAAACTTTTCTGCAGCTTCAAGAACTTTCTGATGAGTTGGTAAAAGACAATCATGAAATCTTTTTATAAGACACATTGGTAAAATAACAAGACCATATTCATGAGGTTTGTAAAGTCCAACAAGAGTATTGGCAACATTCCAGATAAGAGCTGCCTTTTCCTGAATATTGTTTCCTACATTTTTAATCATTTGGTCACTAGTCATCTTAATTGCTCCAATAGAATAGATTTACAGATTATAACATGAAATAAAGTGTTTTTCATTTAATTTAAGAAGTTGAATAATAAAAATGACTGATAAATAAATTAGAAGCTAATTTACCTCCGACATGCGTAGCCACCATCTCCTCTCCCACACCCCCGTCATTAATCCCCACCACCCGCAGCAATTGATTTTGATTACCAAAACCGCTAAAATCACATCTACTATAGTTAGATGAGGTTTATTCTAAATGGGAGATAAAATGAAAATAACTGGTGCACAGGTTGTTATTGAATGTTTAATTGAACAGGGTGTTGATACCATATTCGGTTATCCTGGTGGAAATATCTTAAATATTTACGATGCGCTTTATAAAAACTCAGACCGTATCAATCATATTCTTACAGCACATGAACAGGGCGCAAGTCATGCTGCTGACGGTTATGCACGCTCAACAGGAAAAGTTGGTGTATGTATGGCTACATCTGGTCCTGGAGCAACAAACCTGGTAACAGGAATTGCTACTGCTTACATGGATTCAAGTCCAATCGTTGCCATCACCTGTAACGTTGCAACCCCGCTTTTAGGAAAAGACACTTTCCAGGAGATTGACATTACAGGCGTTACCATGCCAATCACAAAGCACAACTTTATGGTTCGCTCTGTAGAAGAATTAGCTTCAACAATTAGAGAAGCATTTATTATTGCAAAGAGCGGCCGTCCTGGTCCTGTATTAATTGATATCCCTAAAGAAATCACTGCACAGGAAGTAGAATTTACTCCTCTCAAAAAGGGTGATGACGGCGCAAAAAAACTCGCAAAAGAAAACAATAATTTCAAGCGCGTTATGACTGTTGCAGAACCTACAGACAAGGAAATAAAAGCTGCTGCAGATTTAATAAATAATGCTGAGCGCCCTGTAATCTATGCCGGCGGCGGAATCAAATTAAGCGGTGCAGAAGCTGAACTTTTAGAGTTTGCAGAAACCGCATCAATTCCTGTAAGTGAAAGCTTGATGGCCCGCGACTGTTTCCCAGCTACACACAGTCTCTGTACATGGATGGTTGGTATGCACGGAACAAAAGCAAGCAATATGGCAATCACAGAAAGCGATTTAGTTTTAGCTTTGGGTGCAAGATTCAGTGACCGCGTAATCGGTGATCCTTCAAAATTCGCTTTGAATGCAAAGGTTTTCCAGATTGATGTTGACCCTGCAGAAATCAACAAGAACATTCAGACAGCAGGCAGTCTTGTTGGAAATGTAAAGAGTATATTGGCTCGCCTTATTCCATTGCTTAAGAAAAAGAAGAGAACAGAGTGGCTCAAGCAGATTCAGGAATGGAAGAAAGATGTACCGCAGACTTATTTCAGGGAACCAAAAGATTCTATCAATCCAAAATTTATCTGTGAGTGCATTAACAAAGTTGCCGGAGAAAATACATTCATTACAACAGAAGTTGGCCAGCATCAGATGTGGACTGCACAGTTCTATCCATTTACAAAGCCAAGAACTTTTGTAACAAGCGGCGGTTTGGGAACAATGGGATTCGGTACAGGCGCTGCTATTGGTATTCAGTGTGCAAATCCTAAGGCTCGTGTAGTTCATATTGCAGGTGACGGTTCATTCAGAATGAATTGTAATGAACTTGCAACAATCCAGCATTATAACCTTCCGGTTGTAATTGTTGTAGAAAATAACGGTGCCTTGGGTAATGTCCGCATGTGGCAGAGACTTTTCTATGGAAAGAGATTCAGCCAGACAACACTGGACTTTGGGCCTGACTGGGTAAAACTTGCAGAATCTTATGGCATAAAAGGATACAGGGCTTCTAATGCTAAGGAATTCGAAAAGGTTTTCACAGAAGCATTTAAATCAAAGAAACCATGTGTAATTGATGCGAAAGTTGATATTGATGAAATGGTACTTCCAATGGTTCCGGGTGGCAAACCAATCTACGACATGATAATGTCACTCTCTGAAGAA
>JAEELR010000146.1 GCA_016282835.1 Treponema sp.
CAAGAAATTAATGGTCCAAGAGTATATGGTTGACCACCTTCACAGTCTTCTTCTGGATCATAATTTGGACTTATAAAAAATTTATTTACTTCTGTACCAAATTTAACATCTGTGATTTTATTTAGTTGTAATTCTAAAGATGGCTGTGAAAATAGAATTGCTCCTGTAAAAATTGAAAATATAAATGCAATAGTTTTTTTCATTTTTTTCTCTCTCTTTTGTTTAGTTTTCGTTAATTATAAGTCTTCTAATAGCCCAGCTATTAGTATCCATGGCTAAATTTCCGGCCTTGAATGTTATTCCATCATAAATGTTTTTATCCTCCTGAATTGCTTGAAAATTGTAATCTGCCAGTGTAAAAATTTTTACAACAGATTGTATTATATTTGTACAGGTTGATTCTATAAGTTTTATAGATTTTAAAATTTCATATTCATTTAATGACTCTAAATCTTCAGGAATGTCTGAAACAATTGCTATGTGAGAGTTTTTGTCATTTATATTTCCTTTTACAAAAATATCTCCAGGAACAATTTTTTTTAATTTTTCAATTTCATCATTTGAAAAGGAATAATTTTTACTGTTAGCACTTACAATGGAAACTGCAAATTGGTTTTTACTATTTGTTACTGCTTCTTCATTATCTCTGGGATATGTTCTGTATTTATTTCCTGTGTAACACGAGTTAACTTTATCTTTATAAGTTTCTTTATCACTTTCCATTATATAATCTGGTAAATCAGGCCAGGTATATCGGTTTCCGCTATAAGAGGCACTCCTTTGAGAAAATCCTATACAATCAGTTCCAGTTTCATAATTGTAATTATTGTCAATTTCAGGTTTGTCTTTATAGAAGAAATTAACATTAGAAGAATTCTTATCTTTATAATAAGTTCCAAGTGACGGTAAAAATGTTTCAGTATAAAAAGTGTTTTTATCAGCTTTTTTATAATCAACCCAGTCATCTAGACTTATATTTTTATTCTCTTTTTTCATTTCTTCATTTCTTAGTTTTATTTGCTGACTAAGTTTCCAGTTACAAGCGAAAGGAGAGTCCATTCCACTTGTATCCTCATTTAATTTTTCTTCAATGTATTTTGGATAATTGTATGGAATTGTGTTTTTTACAAGCAGAAGTCTATCATCTTCTTTTTTTTTATTATCTCTATAAGTTCTTGCAGGAACGAAAGGTTGAATAGAAACTGTTTGTCCGCCATGTGATTTTTGCAGTTCCAGAAGTTTTGTGTTTTCAATATAAGTTGAGCCGTTATATAAAAAGTTCCATTCGTTTATTCCCCACTGTGCATTCCACCATTTTTTTTCAGACATAGTTTCATTTTCACTATTTGGTACATCCCATGGATGAACTTCATTCCAGTCAAGATTACATGTTTCAATTTTATTCATATATAAATTCGCCCGCCACAATAACTTCTTATCATACACGGCAAAATAATCGTTATTAGAAGTTTCAGCATTTATCTGCTTTCCGTTAATTTTCAATTTCATACCAATATAAAAATCATCGCCTGGAAAACTTTTTTTGTATTCAGAAGGCCTGACTTTTAAGCTTTTAATTTTCTGGCCATTTGAAAGAATCAGGTTCCCATTTGAGTCGATGGTGATTTTCTCATTTATTGTACTGTTAGCCCTGTACAACTTTTTATTTTCAGAAAGATTTTTTTTGAATACTCCATATTCATATTCTCCATTTTCTGTTTGCAGAATAAGCTGAATCTCACCCTTTGGATTATTGCAGTAAATATTTGTATAGATTTTTGTCGATGAGTCAGTTTTTGTTTCATCGTAGTTTCTGTCCCTGAGATATAATTCGTCTATTTCTATACTATCTGTTTCTTTTTGTTCTATTTTCAGACCTGAAGCATTTAATAATTCAATTCTAGGTGAATTAATTTTTAAGTATTCACCTGTGTTTGGAATCCATTTCCATTTCGTTTTTTCTTCAGGAACCCCATCTTCTTCATACGAACTTTTAAAGTTTATAAAGGCAGTTTTTATATTTGAACTAACCAGCTTGTATTTATTTTCTTCTGTATCTGGAGCATTTGAGCTTATTCTTTTTAACAGCCTTGCAGCATAAAAGTTTTGTGCATTTTCAAGCTCTGACCAAAGCATTTTTTGTGCTACAGAGTTTTCTGTTTCGTTTATTGTTATAACTGTAAAATCATTTATTGTTTTACCGTTTCCCGTATCATATACAATACAAACCTGGCTTTTATTTGAATCTTTATATAAAAGTAAATCGCCTGCCCGGATTTTTGAATAATCGCATATAATTACACTTGCGTTTTTTATGTCCTCAAAATTGAACCTGCATTCATCTGCCTTTTCCATAAAGCTTAATCTGGAACTTTCAGAAGTCAGCGACAGAATGTTTTTTGAATAGTTCTGTAAATTAACTGCTTTTGTAATATTCTGTTTACTGAGTATTTGAGAAGCAAAATCTGACATTGAAACTGCTCCGGTAAAAAGCCCGAAAGAATCTGTTCCTGCATTTTTATAAATACATTTCTTTCCGCCTGCACAAAAATCCGAATACTGGAATTTTGATTTTTCCTTTTTTAACTTACTTATACATTTTGTTTTTTTATTCTCAAGGTACATTTTATACCAGAAGGTTCTTGGTGTATCAAAGCCATCCTTTGAATATGGAAGTGGATTTCCACCTCCGATAAATTCTTTTAAGTCTGTCGGGTAATAATCATTTTTAGAAGGATTTTGATTAGCTTTTTCCTTCTTCCAGTTTGCTTCAACTTTATTAAATAATGGCTTTTCGTATTTTACATTATTTAGTTTATATTCTGCTGCACAATATGTATATTTTTCAGCATTTTCTGCAAGTTCCATTCCTTCCTGAATTGAAAGGCCTTCACAAGCTGAACCTTCATTTTCTGAATACAGGGGGATATTATTTTCATAAAGCATATTCAGGTATGCTTTTATTACTTTATTTACTTCACAAAAATTTTTTGTTTCATTGTTTTTAATTGATTCAGTTATGAGTTTACAGGCGTTTTGTGCAGCCTTATATTCTTCAGATGAATAATTTTTTCTGCTTAAGATTTCAAATATGTTATTAACTAATATTTCTTCTGAAAGCCAGTAAGTCTTTTTTAACGGCTCAAAGTGTTCCTTCTGGTCTGTATATATTCTTTCGGATTCAGAATTAATATGATTATTCTGCAACAGATTGTTACTGTAAGAAAAATTACTGATTATTTCCCCGGTAAAAACTTTCTTTGTTAAGCAGACAGTGCATAAGCTTTCCTGATTGTTATAAAAAGAAAATGAAGGAAGCAGGCTGATTGTGTATACATCATTATTTGATTTTTCTTTTACGGTAAAGATTAGAATCCCGTCTTTTGTGTTATGTTTTGCATATTTTTTAATAATAAGTTTTTCTTTATCAACAAAGAAGTTTGAATCTAAAAATGCATTTTCTAAAGTCTGGTTTGTTTTTTCACAAATATCAAAATCGAAGGGTAAAATTATTTTTTTCTGAAAAGAGTTTTGTGCAGGACTGCTTCCAGGAGCTTCACTAATGCCTCTTGTTACATTCCCTTTTTTAAATGGACCTTTTGAAATTATTGTTGTCTGTTGTTTTTTATAAATGTTTTTCCAGTCTGCATTTGTATTTTGCTTTATCCATTTCGTTCCATTTTGAATGTATAATTCACCATTGGCAGTAACAAAATATGCCTGTAAAAATTCCAGTGCTTCTCCGGAACCTTTGCTGAAGGATGCCTTTGTAATTTCATAGTGAAAATCATTTATCTGTATATTTAAGTTTACTGTTTTTCTAAAATTTGTCGTAAGAACAACAGTGCTTTTATTTTCCTGTGCAAAACAAAAAGTGCCTGTAAGAATCAGCAGTATAAAAATCCTTATCTTCATACTAATTATATATACGCTGACTTTATAAAAATGTTTAAAACTTAGAAAAAAATCTAAAAAAAAATCATTGAAAAATAAAGAGTTAGTAAGTAATATTTTCAGTATGAGTGATGAAAAATATACAAGACCTACCTGGGACGAATATTTTATGGAAGTTGCAAGAACAATTGCAAAGCGTGCAACTTGTGACAGGGGAAGAAGCGGCTGTGTAATTGCCCGCGATAATCAGATTTTAGTTACAGGCTATGTAGGAAGTCCTGCAGGTTTACCACATTGTGATGAAGCCGGTCATTTATTAAAAAAAGTTTTACATGATGACGGAAGTGTTACCCAGCATTGTGTACGAACTGTTCATGCTGAGCAGAATGCAATCTGTCAGGCAGCAAAAAGAGGCATTTCAATTGATGGCGGAACTGTTTATTGTAAAATGACCCCGTGTAGAACCTGTGCAATGCTTATAATTAACTGCGGAATAAAAAGAGTTGTTTGCGAAAAACACTATCATGATGAAGCTGATTCAATAAAGATGTTTAAGGATGCAAAAGTAGAAATTGAACATTTAGAAGACTGTGTGCAGACTTATGAAAACATGTAGGGTGAAATAAAAATAAAATCACCCTGTAGATTATAAAGTGTACCCCAGGAATTTTTAGAAAATTCTTGAGGTACATTTTTTTATATAAATTACAAATTAGAAACAAGCCACTCTTTGAATGAGTCGTAATCCTTTTCCATTGGAATTGCTCTGTCTGGAAGTGATAAAACCTTTTCGAGTCTGTCAGGCATTGAAGGCTCTCTGTTTATAGCTTTTTCAACAGTTGCTCCAAATTTTGCAGGATGTGCTGTTTCAAGAATGATGTTTACAGCTTTTTTATTTACAACACTTTCTGCCCAGAATGGAACGTTTGGTGTAAGTCCCGGCTTTGTATAATCATTTTTTTCGCCTTTTAAAAGCTTTTCCATACCGCCGTTTCTTATTTCATTCCATGCCATCCATGCAACAGCTCCGTGAGGATCTATAATGTATCCTGTTTTTTCACAGCAGTTCTTAATTCCTTCCAAGGTTCCTTTGTCATCAGTCCAGTAAGAAGCAAATAAATTCTTCACTTCATCAAGAGAATACATTGCAGCAATTCTTTCATAATTACTTGGAGCTCCTACATCCATTGCGTTACTTAAAGTTGCAACAGAAGGACGTGCTTCATATTTCCCGGTAGCAATCCAGTCTGGAATTGTGTGGTTTGAATTTGTTGCAGCAATAAAGCCTGTAATTGGTGCCCCCATTTCCCTTGCAATTAAGACTGAGGTTAAGTTTCCAAAGTTTCCGCTTGGAACTGTCATTATAATTGCAGGGTTTTCAATTTTACTGTCACCAGGGATTCTGTTTCTTACAACGAGTGAAGAATACATATAGTAGAAAGCCTGTGGTAAAAGTCGTGAAATATTGATTGAGTTTGCAGAAGAAAGCCTGAACTTTTTTCTTAAATCAACATCAGTGAAAGCAGTTTTTACAAGCTTCTGGCAGTCATCAAAAGTTCCGTTTACTTTTAGCGCCCTTACATTACCGTCGAATGTAGAAAGCTGTTTTTCCTGTAAAGGAGAAATTTTTCCATCAGGATATAAAATCGTTACATCAATTCCTTCTACATTATGGAAAGCACTACCAACAGCACTTCCTGTATCGCCTGAAGTTGCAACTAAAATATGTAAGTTATCATTTTCACCGCGATTAAAATATGACATTGTGCGGGCCATAAATCTTGCACCAAAGTCTTTGAATGCGCAGGTTGGTCCGTGGAAAAGTTCAAGTATGTATGAAACTGAATCAACAGGAATTACCTGAGCAGTAAAAGGATAACAATCCTGGATAATGCTTTCTAAATCTGAATCAGGAATTTCTCCTTCAGCATAAGGCTTAGCCATTTTAAAAGCTACATCCCTGAAAGAAGCTTCCGGAACTTTATTTAAAAAATCAGGATCTAATTTTGGGAAAGACTTAGGAATATAAAGTCCTCCTGTCTGTGCATTCATGCCGTTTAAAACAGCTGTTCTGAAATTTACACTAACTGATTTATCCCTGGTGTCTGTGTATTTCATATATATCCGCCTGTATTTTGAAATATTATAAAAGTATAACAGAGTTAACTTTTAGTTGCAATTGTTTAGCGTGCGAGAACAATCGTAAATATTGTTAATAACAGATTGTAAACAAAGTGAGCACAGAAGCCTGAACTAATTCCATCACTTTTGATAAAGCAGATTCTTAAAATGAGCCCGCAAATGAAAGCGTTAAAAACTGGAATTATTCCTAAATAAAAATGTGAAAAGGCAAAGCACAAAATAACCAGAAATTCGCAGATGAAGACCAGAATTTTTTTTGCTTTACAGGATTTTATATTTTTACAAAACAGCTGCAGATATTCCGGCAAAAACATTCTGTAAATAATTTCTTCATAAAATGCACTTGCCAAAAGATTTGCAAAAATTATTATCCAGTGAAAAGTTTTTATTTTTTCCTTCAGGTTGCCATTGAGATTTTCGAGCGTATTGTTTTGAGATGAAACAAAGATAATCTGTAAAAACTGAAAGGCACAGTGTGTTAAAAGTAACAGCCCCAAAGTTATGGATGTGTATTTCAGGAAATTGATGATTCTGACGGTTTTATTTGTTTCGCTTAAATTTGATTCGCTTACTTCAGCAGTTTTTTGTTTCAGCAAAATGTTTTTCTCTAAAAGGTTTTGTCTTTTTATTTTAATGTACTGCAAAAAGTACAGGACTGAAATTAGAATTTGAAAAATAATGAATGGTGAAAATGAGATTAGTCTTTCAATGCTGAATTCATTGCTATTAAAAAAAGGTGGAATTACAAATGCAATTATTGTAATTAAATATTGAATAAATAAGCCTTTTAAGAACATAATGCATATGTATTATATGTTAATAAAAAACTGAGGTCAATTTGAATATTTTTATCATCGTTATTGTAGTTTTAGTTTTTATTGGAATACTCTTGCGTTTTTTCGTTGTCTTTGATTCTAAAATAAAATTTTTTGCTTCAGGCTTTGACTTTGGTTTTAAACTGTCAGAAATAAATCTGCTGTGGAAATTAGCAAAAAAGAATAAACTTGAAGATCCTGAAACAATTTTTGTTTCTACTCAAATTCTTAATAAGTGTATTTCAGCCTTAGTAAGTGATGCAAAGTTAAACGGAATGGAGTTTTCAGCAAGGTTCCAGAACTTTTTATCACGATTATATAAGTTCAGAACAAAAATTGCTTTTGCTGCGGATAATAAGCGTGGTGTAGACAGCACCAAATCAATAAATAACGGGCAGAAAATAAGTATTATCCTTAAAGGCAACGGTGTTTTTTATTCTAAAGTAATAAACAATGGACATGAACTCAGCATTAAGCTTCCGGTTCAATATAACGAGCAGATAAAATCTCACTTAACGCTTCCTGCTGAAGACTGGAAAGGCAGGAGTGTATCAATTTATTTTAACAGGAAAGGTGATGCCTGCTATGCCTTTGACACAGAAGTTTTAGCAAATGGATTTTTTGCCGGTACTGAAGTTTTGTTTTTGAAACACTCGTATGAACTTCAGCGAATTCAAAAAAGACAGTCTATCAGGGTTGCCTGCGAAATTTATGCAATGATGTTTATCCTTCGCGGACACTATGTAAACTATGATGAAATAGAAGATACTGCCGGTTACAGATGTTTGCTGGAAGACATTTCAAGTGAAGGTGCGTTAATAAGAATTGGCGGCAGGGGTGAAAAAAATGTTCAGCTTAAACTGCAGTTCAATCTTGATGATCAGCAGATAATTATGTTTGGAATTGTCAGGGCCGTAGAATATAATTCAACTTTAGATCAGTCCAGATTACATTTTGAATGTGTTCATACAACTCCTTCGATGCACAATAAAATTCTTGCCTTTGTGTATAACATTCTTCCTCAAAATGAAAAGGATGTTCAGAACGCATTGCAGCTTGTTGATGATGATTCTGAAGTAGAAAAAACTCCTCCTGAAGAAAATTCTGAAATTGCTGAAAATGCTAATAATGCTGAAAATCCCGAATCAAGTGCGCCTGATGCAAATGCTGAAAATGCTGAAAATCCAGAAGCAAGTAACTAATAAGTCCCTGATATGTTTGAATTTATGATGAAATCTGTTAAACTTTTTAGTATGAATATAAAGCGTTGTGTTAAAAATGTATTCTCATTTATATTGATTATTTTTTGTTCTCATTTTGTATTTGCTTCAAATTCAGAAAATAAAATCAAATACTTAAAGGGAAATATTTCTGATAAAATTCAATGCGTTAAAGACTCTGCGCAGGATGAAGATTTGGAGATTGCTATAATGGCTTCAAATTTCTGTCTTTCTACAATAGATGTTCTTGGCGAAGATGAGCAGATACTGGAATTAGTACAGGAATGTGTTTCAGTTTTTATTCAAAAGCATGAAAGTTCTGATAATAAAGCAGTAAGTTCCTTACTAGAAAAGTTTTTTAAATCGTTTTCAAATGTTCCTTTGCGTATAAATATAATCAATGCATTTAGCGTTTATAATTCATCAGCAAGTGTTTCTTTACTCAATTCGTATCTATCAGAAAAAATGCAGGATACTTCCAGTGTTGACGAGCTGCTTTTGCCTTGTATAAAAGCTTTAGGCGAAACCGGAAACAACACTTCGTTTAATCTTTTGTTTATAGCAGATATTCTGGATGTCTGGCCTTCATATTCACAGGCTCTTTCTGAAGCTTATGGACAGCTTTCGGAAAACAGTGAAGGGGCATCACTGAGGATTATTTCCAGTGCTCCAATGGACATGGAAATAAAAATCATCAATAAACTCAGCGTAAACGAAAAAATTTCTAAA
>JAEELR010000147.1 GCA_016282835.1 Treponema sp.
AATTTTCCGATTATCAGTTTATCGCCGTTCCATTCATACAGATGCGTAACATGTTTTTCAAAATCCTTATCCGCAAAATATGTAAAATCCCCAACTATTATATTTGGATTTTTGATTGATGGTTTTACATAGGTAATTGAATCTAGATTTTTAATCGGGAAAATTAAATTAGGATTTGGAATGGTTTCTTCTTTCATTTTTATTTCCCAGAATACGGTAGGTCAGTGCGCCTGTCGTCATAAAACTATTATAAGGGCTAATATAATATTTGTAAATTCATATCTGCGTTAGGGCATGGAGCACCTTTAGTCCACCGGAGCGAAGCGAGGAGGATGAGCGGTAGCGAAGTGCGGAACGCCCAACCTCTGCGACCGAAGAGAGCAGAGGGAACGCCCGTATTTTTCCTTTTTATGTTGGAACATATAAAATATTGAACTATTACATTCTATTTTGTAAAATTAAAAGTATGAAACTTCGCGTTGTTTTTTGGGTATGTGTATTTGTTATAGTTTTGGTTTCTTGTGCGAAAAAGGATAAAATTGCCGTTGAAGATACTGAACCGGTGATTGATTTGGAAGCTGCACAAGAACCTATTCCTGAACCTGACCGTTTTGTATCTGCCATTGTTCTTTCGCCTTCGACTCAGCTTTATCTGCAGGGACGCGACAAAAACATGCATTCAATTTTCACCTTAAAAAACAATGATACTATAGAAATTCTTCTTGCAAAGAATTCAGATGAACCAGAAATAAATTTGGAAAACGAAACTTTTATTCATGCCGTTTATGATTCAATCGATTTTTGGATTCCACAAAGTGATATTGCCATTTCTTCGGAAAGTGCAGTTATGATTTTTGATTCTACTTTGTATGAAGATGCCGGGCTGCTCTCTCCAAAAACTGATGGACTTACAAAATTAAAATTTGGTACTGTTATTGCAAGAAATCCACAGCCGGAAACTCTGGAATCAGAACCACAATCATACGAAAATATCTTTTATTACGATAGCAGCAAAAAAATTGTTCAAAGTGGATTTATAAAACAGGGAAACACAAGCGATAAAGAAGACGATATTGAAGTTCTTAAAATCGTAGAACAACTAAGAGCCACAAAGAAAGCTGTTGACCGAAACAATCTTTTTGCCCGTGCCGAAAAATACAATCCATCTCCACTGGTAAAGGCAGCTCTCGATAACCAGATGGTTGAAAAACTCTCCTACAATTACGATGAAGTAGTCAACAACCTCCGGAAACAACTCTACGGCGTTCACGTCGACGAACTGTTGACAGTAGATCAGAGCAAAGACCCGTTTGCGAATTAATTACTTAGACCACTGGAATCCAGAGTTCGCACATGAGGTCTGGGGCGCCGTTATCAAAATAAATCTCAAAATCTGGGGAATCTTTTGACTCAAGTCCGCTTTGCGGCAGAAAGTTCTGGAAATAATTTTCCCAGGCATTTGTAATGCAGTCTCCGTCTTTCCCGTAGCAGTTGAAAACTACATAGCGGCTTTTCTCTACTTCCCATTTTGTAAAGCCCTCCGGTGCCTGCCTAAAATCAAAGTCATCTGGGACAGCAACTGCAAGTGCGTAAACAAATGATGTGGAGTTCTCTTTCAGTTCAGAGCACAGCCCGAAAACTTTGTCATCATTTTTTTCGCGGAAGGATTTCAGCAGATCGAGTTTTTTGTCCTGTATGCATTGGCCCCAGAAATCAGAAATACTGTGGTCGTCACTATCTTCAATTATGTCTACAGGAAAAGAGCGCGGAATTACGAGGAAGGTAACAGTTTCCAGTTCAGCCATCTTGTATTTGATTGGAGTTGCACCTTCCATCGTAACTCTGATTGAAAGCGGATTATACATTGCAAGGCTTTTGCCACCATTCTTTACCGCGCTCGGAGTAATACCGTGAAAGCGCGAGAATGCTTTTGTAAATCCATCCGCGCTATCGAACCAGTATTTCATCGCAAGGTCTGTGACTTTTATGTCGGTGTATAAAAGCTCCTGTCCAGCAAGCGAAAGCCTTCTGTTTCTGATGTAGGTGCCCGGCGTTATGCCTGAAATAAAGCGGAAGGTCCTGTGGAATTCGTATGGAGACATATTTACATGATTTGCGGCATCAAGGTAAGTGATGTTGTCGAGTAAATGAGCTTCTATAAAATCCACGGATCTTTGCAGTATTTCGTAACCTATCATTTTCTTCCCTTTATTTCATCATACTGTTAATCTGCTCAATTGTCTCCAGTGTAAGCAAGGCATGTTCAATATCAAGTTTTGAAGCTTTGTTTTCAAGGATTGATTGCACAACATCATGACAAACAAGCTCATAACAGTTCTGCTGAACAAGCTTAACTTCTTCCTGTTTTTCATCAGTAAAGATTTCAAGCTTTGTTTCTGTCCTTCCATCCTGGTAACCGTCTTCATAATAGCGGATAAATGCTTTTTCAAAACTAGCCTCAAAACCGACACTGAAAGGACAGGTATTGGCAAGTGCTGAGTCTGCATGAATTGTTGCTTTTGCATTTTTGAAACTCATCAACGCTGTTACCGCAGAACATTCAGGACGGATATTGTGTCCTTCAACTTTAATTGAATCCGGCTTTCCAAACAGTTGCAGCACAAAATCAATGTCATGGTGCATTAAACTAAGCGCAATGTTGTCCAGATCAAGATTGCCCCACCAGTGCGGGGTCTGCCGTCTTATATAAAAGTCGGCGCATTCACCGTATCGGTTATCTTCTTTTATCTGATTCAAAAGCTGGTAGGCATATTCATACTGCAAAAATAAATCGACAAATACACGACGCTTACATTCTTTTGCAGTTTCAAGAATTTTCCGTCCGTTTTCCTTTGTATCGGCAAGCGGCATCTCCACAAAAACATGTTTTCCTGCCTGCAGGGCTTTTATGGCATACTCGGCATGAACCTTTGTTGGAAGACATACGTCAACAAGCTCGATGGCAGGATCGTTCAATACGTCATCAAGATTTGTTGTTGTTTTTACTCCGAGTTCTTTTTCGACTTCCTTAAGTTTTTCCGGTTTACGTCCCCATACGATAACTTCATCAACAAGTTTTTCCTTGCAGAAAAACTTTGCATGCTCTTTTCCAAAACCAGTTCCTAAAATTGCGATTTTCATTTTCTATAAACCTCCATTCAACGGAAGTCTAGCACCATAGAAAATTACCTGCTCGAAAAATCTTGCGGAGTTTTGTCTGTTCATTTTGCGTGATATTTTAATTATGGGTACGGATGAAAAAACTAGGCCGTAAGAAAACTTACGACCTCCGTATAACACTCGCGATTAAAAACGTGATTTCTTTCTTCGTTTTTATAATGACAATTCCATGGAATTTAACTCATCATTCAAAGACTTTTCTACAAAACTATTTAAGGACATATTTAATTTTTTTAGCAGCAACAGCAATTTTACTATGGAATAATGGTGAAATACGTACATTGAATTTTCCTGAATAAGGTTTTTCTGGTTCGATTCCGTCTTCTTTACACCATTCAAGATAATCATCTACAGAAGCATGAAATTCATTTTCAACTTCATCTACTGATGTTCCCTGAAAAGTAATTACAGTACGAGTATTAATTACTTCGCCCGAAAAGATGCGAGCTTCATCATCATATTCAACTATTCCAACAAATCCTTTATAAGTCATCATCTTTTACTCCTGCATTATCAAGAAATTTTCGCATTGATTTTACAGCACCCTTGTCTGTAACTTTTTCGGGATGAGGTCTGTGAAAAACAGCCCGTTCCCCATTTAAGTCAATACGAACCCGGGAACCATTTCCTTCGGAAATATTTGCTCCAAGTGATTTCATAAATTTTTCAATATCCTGCCATTCAATATCTGATTGAACAGGATTCTTGAAAATGCGAAACAGCCGACCTCTGCGACCGAAGGGAGCAGATGGAACGCTCTTTTTTATTATACAATTATTTATCTTCAAATAAGATTCTTACAAAATCTCGTTTTGAATACATAATTCTTAT
>JAEELR010000148.1 GCA_016282835.1 Treponema sp.
CCAGCGCTTTTTCACCTACTTCTGCCAGAACTTTAAGTTTGCCCACTACGCTCAGACCCAGTTTATAAACGCCAAAGACATCCCCGACCTGGAACAGCGCCTGAATGACTTTTTCGACAAGTGCCCTGATGAAAGATGGAAAGTAATCTAGTTTATTGTTGATTTCTACCATATATACTGTTAAAATAACTTATCCTAATAATGTGGAGATAACGTCTATGAAAAAATCATTTTCTTTTTTCTCTCAGATTGCAGCAATTGTTTTTACGGTATTGTTTGTGTTCGGGCTTTTTTCGTGCTCGAGTTTTTTAACAGGTAATGCAGAAAACGGTTCAGTTTCTTTTGTAATAGACCGTGCCGTTCTGGATGCTGCAAGAGATGGAAGTGGTATTCATGATGAAAATGCTTCATACCTTGTAGATGTTACCCTTGAAGATGGTAATGGCTTTGGCGTAAAGCAGACAGTTACTATTACTTCAAAAGATTATGATGATTGTATGGCAACCGACAGAAAGTTTGAAGCAAAATTTCCAAGAGTTCCTGTAGGCAAACAAATCTACGCAATAGTTAAGCTTTATCGCATTTTTGGTGAAGCAAAGGATATCCCTGAAAGTGAGTTACCTGAACCAGAAATGATCGGTAAGTCAGATTCAATCAAAGTTAAGTCTGGCAAAAACGAAATCACACTTCATGCATATAACTACAGATACAATTTTGATTTTTCAGTTACAATTGCAATAGAAGGTTTTTCAGAAAATCAGTTCAGCCAGCTTGAGCAGAATCTTCTTATTTCAGCTATTTCCTCAGATTCACAGGGAGCAAAACGACTTGCTGCTGCCGGAACAAACCAGGTCAAAATTTACGAAGCACTTTCCGATAATTATGACGTAGAAGGCCAGATGGCATTTTCTTATGGTTCGCAATTTTCATATGATCCTTCCAGCAAAAAAGTTACAGTTAAAGGAAAAATGGCTCTCCCTGTAAGCTTAGACTCCGCTGCAACAAATGGTAAAGAAGTTGTACTTGTTGCAGGTATTTATGAGCTTGACCCTTATTCAGGCAAGAAAAAAACAAAACTGTTTGGTCAGTCAAAAATATCTCCAGAGAAGAAAAAGACTAACACAGTAAGTATTTCTGCAAGCAGAATGGACTTTATCGATACTCCGGTTGTAACATTTAGTGAAATAAATGATGGTTATTCTTATGCTATAAATGGAATTCCTCGAGATCAATATACGGCTACAGAAAAAGGATTCTGTTTTGATAAGGATGGAAATTTTTATGTATTAAATTCAAAAACTCCAGGTCAAAATTATTCAAATTATGAAATAAAGTCCAGCAGCTTTAGTTCTCCGATAACTGTTGACGGAACCTTTGAATATGCACCTTCGATTGCTGTTGATATGAAAACAGATATTATGTATGTGTATTCTACAAATGGATATACACTTTCTCTTTCTCAATATCCAAATCTAATCTCAGTTGAAAGTATTTCAGATTCTCAAAACTGGCGTTTTGCTTGTGGTACAGTGTCTTTTGAAAAAGACGGAAATACTTATCAAGTGGAGCCGTACCCACAATTGTGTACTGTATATAATAATTGGGTTTATATACTTGCCGAAGATAAAGATACTACATCTAACTGTGGTTACTTTGTTTATTATTCATATTTAACAACTCCTGACGATAACGTTGTCATGATTGCTGACGGATACCACCTTGACATCCCATACGGTTTTGTAACCGATATGATTTGTCTCGACGGCGACTTGTATATAATTGGAGAAGATGTTTATAGATCGTGGGAAGATGCAACCGATTCTTTAAGCAGCAGAGGCTTTGTTTTAAAATATAACCCGAAAAAATATAAATGCGAATATATTGCTGTATCTTCAGATAAAAAAGAAAATACTTCAATGAATAATATTAAAATGCCTGTATATAAAAGCGATTTGCAGATATTTACAGATTCAGCCCGAATTCAACCATTATTAGTAAGCGGAAGTATTATGGTTGGCGGAAAATCATTGAGTGAGAAATTCCCGACACTTTATACACCTTCACCAATGAATAAAACACTTTCAACCAGCGCACTGTATGGTGCTTCAAAAATTCTTGCAATAAAACCTAAAAAACTTGTTATTGCCGAAGAAGGATTTGCTTATTATACCGAAAATGATCAATTGTTCTATAAAAATATAAATCGCCTTGTTACAGTAGATCTTGAAGACTTTTCAATGAAGTTTGATAATACAGATGCATCTTTCGATTTAGATAAGAATGATATATTTAAAAAACAAATAACTACTGACTCTGCATTCTGGGATGCAACAGTTGGAATTGGTACACGTTTATTTCCAGGCGTTAATGGTTCAGAGTTTGATGCAGGCACTGGTTCAGGTACATACTACCTTGCTATTCCTTTAAAACAAAACTAATGCCTTTAATCTCTGTCTGCATACCTGTATATAATACCGAGCCATATCTTCTGCAGTGTCTGCGCTCGGTGATTACTCAAAACTTTGATGACTTTGAAGTTATTGTCGTTAGTGATTCAAGTAGAGGAAAAGACGGGCAGGGGAGAAGTGCTAAAAAAATAGTTAGACTTGCGCAAAAGGAATGCAATGCTTTTCGCAAAGGGAATAAGCTTCCTAAATTAAAAATCCGTTTTTTTGAACACAGAGAAAATCGGGGTATTCTTGAAGTACGTCGTACACTTTGTTATGAAGCGAAAGGAGAATACATTTGCTTTGTTGATAGTGATGATGAACTGGAAAAGGGAGCACTAACGGCATTATCATCTGCAGGTAACTATGATATTATTCAAGGAAAATCTACTTCGGGAACTTTTGATGACAGGGGAAACTTTGTTCCATCCCAACAAAATCGCTTTAACAAAATTTCAATAGGAGAGCTTACCGGGCATCAGATTTTCCACGAATGGGTAACAAGCGGAAATATTACAGGAGTCTTGTGGAGCAAATTAATAAGACGTGAGCTGCTTTTAAAAGCCTTTGAAAACATTCCATATTCAGAATGTAATTTTGCCGAAGACTATCTTATTTCATTTTTTATTACTCA
>JAEELR010000015.1 GCA_016282835.1 Treponema sp.
CACTATTTGTAATTTCAAATACAGAGTATTGCAGACGAAAACCGAATTTCGAAAGGTATTTTGAAAACTTTGTGCGAACTTTATCATTGCTAATATCATAACTTATCAAAAGCATCAGATTTCCTCCTTTTCATACATTTCAAAAATCGGAAACTCCTCTGCAGGCTTATCCCTCATAAATGCACGATAATACGACTGCAAAAATATAAAAATCTCATTCTTATATTCCATAATTGCATTCAAAATCAAACCAACATATTTTTTAGAATTTTTCCATGGCAGAATATACTGTTTCTGATTAATCCAAAAATCCTTTTCGCTTACCTGCCCCAGATTCAATGCCTTTAAAATAGCTTCATCAATAATCGGTCTAAAAGGTTCTTCTAAATCACAAACTAACGACTTACGATGAAAAAACTGTGTATGCAAAATTCCAACATAAACATCAAATCCATACATTTCCAAAAGTGCATTTATTATATTAAACAAAATCGTATAGCCGATATCCATTAACGTATTAGTCATATCCGGCTTTACGCGTGGCTGACGACTTTTCCAGTTATATTCAGAAAAAAGCGAATTAAAATAAAGTTTCGCACTAATTCCTTCAATGCCCATTATTTCCTGGGCTGATAAAGCAGGCTTCAAAACTTCTTTTTCAAACTGTCCAAGCTTTAATATAACCTCTTTTTCTTCTTCTGATTTTTTACGTTTCTTTTTTAAAAGAGAACACTGATTGTGAATTTTATTTGAAATTACATGAGCAGCAATTTCTGTTTTATTATATTCATATTGTTTTTTACGAAGAAGCACATTTCCTTCTGCCTTTGTTGGGAGCATACAAGTCACCCGCAGATTTGGACTCATAAAGACAATTGAAAATCCAAATTTCTTAGCCCGATCAAGAATTCCTGTTGTAAGGCAATAATCCCCGCAAATGAAAAGAACAAAAAGTCTGTAACATGTGGATTGATGAATAACTTTTCCTTCTGCATCAGTAATCAAAAGATTATCATTCTTAAAACTAATTTTCTGTCCTTCATCTGTAAAAACAAAGGCAATCTGTTTGTATTCAAAATCGCGCGTACTCATCATTTCAATAACCTCCGCGATAAGATTTTGGAACAAGCGGGCGGTCACAAAAATCATTATAAATACAGTTCCGGCATTTATCTTCTGCCTTAGGCTGATAACAGGAAACATTAAAAGACTGCATAGCTTGATTTGTTGACTTAAACTTTTCAAACATCTCGATATTCTCTTCCGGTAGTTTCACAGGATAAACTTTATTGTCATCACTTGAATAAAAACGCAACTGTTTTACCTCGTATCCCATTTCTCTAAGACAAAGGCATTGTGCATATAACTGAAAAACATATCCGTCGTAGATTGTTTCTATATGTTTCTTTCTTTCGGTAAGAAGTCCTTTTTCTGTGTCGAAGATGTCAATTTTTCCGCAGAGTTTATATTCATCAGAATAAACATCAATGCTTTGAAGAATATTTTTATGAGTTGAATAACGCTGCTCATCTATTGCAGAATGTACGGCCTTTCCGTCTAACTGTGCCTGACCATAATACATTCTTTCCGAAAGCTCCCCATACAACTGATGATAATAAATTGAAAGAGGACAAAATATAAAATCATTTAAATTACTTATTTTCAGGTAAAGTTCCATCATTCTCCGAATAGATTAAGTCCAGATAATTTTCTGATGATATAACAGAATGCCCCAGCTCTTTTTCTGTTTCTTTACGGGCTACCCCTGCAACTTTTCCTCCCCTACGAGCAACATTTTTGTTTTTATCAAAAGTATCAGGTTTTTCCTGCTGACTGATTTCTGTAGTCACCCGCTCGCCAAGCATAGTAAAAATCAATTCAAGGTCTGTCATATGATCACGAAGATTCTGATTTTTCTTTTTAAGACCTTTTAATTCCTTGTATTTACCTGGAGTAAGTCCAAATGTCGCTTTAGAGATTTCTGCAGTAAGAATCGCATAATCACTTTCTTTTGTAATTCCTCTTTCTTTCCATTCGTCTGTAAGATTCTGTCTGATAGCAATTCCACGAAGTCTCTTGTCTATCCAGTCCTTTGGATAACCTTTTTTCTCATAAAGCTCCTTCATTCTCTCCTGAGCAAGTTCCGGGTTTTCAATTTCAAGGATACGCTCATAACCAACCTGAGCAAGCCACTGCTTAAAAGGTTCTGCTTTAGGAGATGGAATTGACTGAATTATGCGTAAAAGAGCTTTTACATTTGCAGCGTCGGTTTCCCTCATTTTTCCATCAGGTGCAACCATTTTGAACTGTCGACAAATTGTCGACAGTTCAATTCCGTCTTCAGAGTGGACACGTTTCTTCATTTTAAACCAGTAATCACGAGGATTCACGCTTTCTGTTAAAACTGCAACAACATCCACAACAGAAAAATACCACTGCTGCTCTTCTTCGTCCCAAACAGAACGAATTTTACTGTCTTCAAAAATTTTTATCTGCTGATTTTTTGAAACTTCTTTATTTGGCATACGATTTCTCCTGAGTAAAATTAAACCATTCAGCATTGGAAATCTTCATATCAAACTTTTTCAGTTCAGCTTCACTTACAGCATCAAATCGTTTTAAAAGACTCAAACCCTTTAAAGCAATATGATATGCACCGTTTGCATCAGCATCAACTGGAAGCTTTGCATTTTCCGCCTTTTTAGATTCTTCTCTTGAATCAAAAAAAGTTCCGTCTGACGACTTTACAGGAGAAATAATATAATCCTCACCAGTTCTTGCATTTGAATTTCTCATCTGCAAAATGAGCTTAAATGTATAAAGAAATTCATCCCAGAAATCGGCTATTTCTTTTGAAGGCCGTTCTCCCTGTTTTAAGTCTGAGCCAATTTCCATAATTGAATCAAACAGATTATTTTCTGAAGTATAAGAAATACCGGCTGAATCAAAGAGAGTTTTTAATTTATCTGTAAGTTGAATGTCTCTATAAGATTTTGTTTTTGAATCATAGACAATTCTTTTTTCATTTGAATAGACTGACCATTTTGTTATTTTCATTTCTTCTTTTGCCTTACCGTCAAATCTTTTATAATCAAATGTAAAAACAAATGCATTTTCTGCTGAGTCAAAACGGATTTCTTCAAAGTTCGAAAAAAATTCCCGCTTTTTATGCACGTTTGTTAAATCCTTAAAATTCATCATGCTGACGAAGCCTGTCTTAGGATCAATTTTTGAAGTATAACCTGCCGGAACATAAAACAACATTCCAGACTGTTTTCCAAGTTTCTGGAAACTTTCAAACTGACCTGCAAGCTGATATCCTTCAAGAACACCACCCGCTTCTGTTAATCCTCTATCCTTAAACACAAGATAATTAAGTTTGTCTATAAGCATATGCTCAAATTTCTGATATACCTGTTTTTCAACATGGAATCGACCACGTTTAAAACCAAAATTCAAATCTTCCATAACAACAATCGCATTATATTCAACCATCAGTTTAGTAAGCTGATGAACAACAGCTGAAAGATAGCCTTCCTTTAATTCTGCAATTCTACCAATCGTTTGCCAGCTCTTTCTTGCAGCATCCCTCGCTTTTTCCTGCTGATCAAGTTTCTGATGATAATCCACTTTTATCTTTTTTCCATTTTTATTGCGTTCAACAGTATTAAAAGTAAACTGCTTTATAATTTCACCTTTCTGATTTATTAGCGAAAAATAAATTAAATGCCGTTCTCCACGGTCAAGACCAATAATGTTTACATCAGGATTATTTTTCAGGAACCGACGGACATTTTCATTTAACGAATAGGAATTTCCATTTGCCTTAAAGTTAATTGTAAGCGGAATATGAAATAGAAATTTTGATTCGGTGTAATGCTTATCTTTTACAATATCATGAGTAGCTTTTTTTATGATAACCTTGTGTTCTGCTTTATATTTTTCAGCCTCATCTGACAAAGAAACAGACTTACCGTTCGCATTTCTATATATTTCTTCATAAATATTCTGAGGAATAGTCTCTCCTTCTTCCGTAGTTTTATTTACAAGATATGAACCGCTTTTGTGCACAATCTTATCTTTTTCTTCTACTCCTGCAGAACGATAAAAAAGTTCTGCTTCACCATTTAGCTTAAGACAAACATTCTTCAGATTTTCCTGACTAAAAAGACTTTTCCAGTAGAGTGTATGCATATTCGGCATTCCGCTTGCTCCTGGTGCGAAATCTTTATTGTAAATTTGAAAGAGATAAAGTTTTCCTTCATCGACCATTTGATTGATTTCTGATTCAGGAATGTTTATGAATGAAAGTTTATACCCCTGTTCCGTAACTTCTCTATAAAAATCACTGATATCCTTATATGATTTTGTATCGGAAAATTTGAATCCGAAATTCTTCCAGTCTTCATGCTGATTTATCGCTGCCTTAAACCAATCAATCAGTTCGTAACAAAAAGAAAGTTCAAACGTTTCTCCTTTTTTATGTTTTCCTGCTTCATATCCTTTCAAAATATATTCGGGAGGATTGTAAATTGCTTTTCCTTTTGTTGAAAAGAAAACTTTTGGAAGCATTTTATTAGGCCCCGGAAGAAGTTTATAAATCATTTTCTCATAGCAGGATTGCTCTTTAATTTCATATTTTTCTGCAAACTTAGGCTTATTTTTAGGATTCATAATGCCTAAATAATACATGTCATCCTTTCGAAGAAGAATTGAAGTATTTGCCTGTTCCTTATTTAAGTCCCATCCATCAGCTAAAGTTGGATTATCAAAATTCAACTTATACTTTTCAGGGCTTTTAGTCTTCTTTGTAATATAATTTCTCGTTTTATTATAAACCGATATCACTTCTGAAAGAGTATTATAAACTGAATCAAAATTTGCATAGAAAGCTGGATCTCCAATTCCATTTACTTTCAATGGTTTTATTCTGTGCAGCAACTCTTGTACGCTTTCAAGATAGTCTTTAATCTTTGAAACATAATCCGGCACAAAACGTAAATTTTCTTCAAAACCAACATCTGTAAGGATAATGTTCATTTCATCCCTTTTTTTCAGTATCTCATTACATAATTCTTTTATTGAAAGAGCAACAAGTTCTGAACCTTGAATAAACTCTCCAGTTTCTTTATCAAATTCAAACCTGTTTCTATGTCCAAAATAATCTGTAATTCTTATATCTGTTTTTTCAACATTCTCACTTTCGTATTCAAAAACGGAATTCAATTCTGAAAAACTATAAACGCCCTTTGATTTATTTTCACCTTCATCCCCATCAACAGATTTTTGCCATCTAGCCTTCTCTGCTTTTGTTTTAAATATTTCATCAGCATAAACATTCATTCTGGACTGAATCCATGCCCAGTCTCCAGTAAGAATGCGCGAAACATTATTTATATCTTTCCTATTTATGTAGATTTCAGAAAGATTCTGATTATTTATAGAAATAAACAAGTCACAGACAGAATCAAGAACTGATTTATTATCCTCAGAAGCCCCAGTCTCTATCTTCTTTACAAAAGAAAAAAGCATTTCTTTTAACTGCATATCGTTTTCAATGGTATCTATCTTAAAAGAGAGGCTGGAACGGTCACTAAGTATCTGTTTAAAAAGAGGAACAAGCTTAATCTTACGATTTTCCTTTGCAAAATCTGGATGCTGCTGCCAGTAGAGATTTAAAAACTCATTTATACCACGAAGTTTAACACCGTCTTCTTTTTCAGAAATACCTCCAATAATCTGGTTATAAAAATCAATTCCACGTTGATTCTTTGCTCCACTCTGACACAGGTATTTATTAAATGATTGGATTGTAAAAATATCAGATAGTCTTTCAGTTCCAAGATAATCTTTAAGTTCAGTTTCAACCTGAGAAATTACATCAGGACATTTTTCGCTTATAATTTTATATAGGGATATATTCTGTAAAAACTTTGGGAAATTATCATTTACAATTCTATATGGAACTGCTGTTGGGATTTCTTCTGCTGAATAAACATTTTTTCGATTTTCCTGAAATCCAGTAAAATAAGACGTAAATTTCTGGAAAGTTTCTAAGGCCTTTTTGTTTAATTCCGGCATCTCATTCTGTCCAAACCATTCTGGTAAAATTTGAATAAACAAATCTTTTGGAGTTGCCGCAGTGAGTACTTTAAAACGTTTATCATTAGTAAATAATTTTAGAATTTCTTCGCGAAGCTTTTTCTGTTCTGTAAAAAGTTTTAAATCATCAGTTTTATCTTTACTATAGGCTACAAGTTCTTTTTCAAGTGCAGTCCAATTAAACGAAGCATCCTTAAGCACATCATCAATAAAATACTTATGATAATTGTCTATAATGATTTTAACATCTTTATAATCATCAGCTTTCTGTTTATCCGATTCAAGAAAATGTCCGTTTTTAATGTTTTCTATTGTCTTACCAACAGGTTTCAATTCGAACCGTAAAGTTTTTGAAAGACTGTAAAGGTTTGTAAAGTTTTCCAATGATTTTTCCATATTCTACATCTCCTCTTGCTTACATAGAATTTTCAGGGATTATTTTTATTATATCACATCCACAGTGCCATAGAATGACACTTCATATTATTTTGCTTTCTTTTTCACTATTATACCACGCTTTATTCAAAATTCAGTGCCATAGGCTTATGCTGATTTCAACGCTTCCTGCTGAGCTTGTATCAGTGCCATAATATCCACAGCAGTCTTATATACCTAACTCATTCTGATTTTTTCTTCAAAATCATTGCCTTTCATCTTTTCCATTAGGTCATATTCTATGAGCTTGTCGCTGTCTGCAATAAATTCTTCAGTCTGTTCTGGATTTCAATTGAAAGGGCCTTCATATCCTTAGCCCAAAGCCTGTTTTCCTCACAGTCCATCTGCTCATTTACAATAGAAGAAGTATCCTCGCAAATCTGATTCAATGTTCTTCGGATTTTGATTGAATCTTCATCCAGAATCTGTAAACCTAAGCGCCTGGCTTCTGCAAGTTCACGCTTTGCACCAGGGCTGTTCTTCCAGTCCCGTAAAAGAAAAATTGCATCGCATCTGGAAAGAATAAGTAAATCAAGAGCCATATAGTCTTCGTACTCAAAACCGTCCGGCAATACTGCAGGATTAAAAACCACATAGCCATAAGAAGTAAGCTC
>JAEELR010000149.1 GCA_016282835.1 Treponema sp.
ACAAAACATATCTTGAATTTGCTGCATACATGGAAAAGGAAACACATCCGGAACTAACAATTCTTCTTGAAAACGAAAGCTTTAAACAGCTTATGCGCCTTTTTACATTTTATACACCTGCAAAACGAATTGAAGAATTTGTAATTGCAGAATGTCTCTTAAACAGTGCGAAAGGTTCTATTTCTCTTGAACAGGTTGAAAATCATACGCATAAATATCTTGAACTTGTTAAAAAAGAAAACATTATTCATGCGGCGGAAACTTTGAGCGGCAAATATTTTGACTCAAGCGAATTGAACCGTTACGAAAAATGCCTGTTGGAATTTGACGGAAAATCGGTCTCTTTCAAAGAAGAAGTCAAATCGGCTCTTTTTGAAAACAAGGACTCAAAAGTCTGGTTCGAAGATTTGATTCAATACAACCTCATGCGCTACCAGGATGACTTCGGCAGTTCAGATTATGGCTTCCCGTTCCTAAAGCCATATTACGAATATTCAATGCGAGACACAGCGCTTCTCTGCAATTACAAGAAGATTCATTCTTCTTTCCGCGGACAGGGACTTTTGACCTCTGCAAAACCGGATTATTTTATCTTTGTAAACCTTCACAAAAATGCAAACATCAAGGAATCCATCAATTACAAAGATAAATTCAAAGGACCTGGTACATTCCAGTGGCAGACACCAAACAGCACGACCCAGGATTCGGAAGTCGGACAGAACATTATTTTCAGCTATAAGCGCGGAATAAACCTGCATCTTTTTGTCCGCAAATTTGAGGAAGTCGAAGGCGTTACCCAGCCGTTCGTTTATCTTGGAAAAGTCGTTCCTTTCTCTGACAGTGCCGAAGGAAACAAGCCTATTACGATTCTTTTCGCACTTGAAAATCCTGTACCTGATGAATTATATCTGGACTTCACGACACGAACTGATACACTAGGAAAGAAACCTGAATCAGATTAACATTACTAAAGGAATAACCAATGAAACAAATAACAGTAAGCGGTGCAATCATCCTCCGCACAAATCCCGAAACAAATAAAAAAGAAATCTTCGCAACCCAGCGCGGCTACGGTGACTGGAAGGGCTGGTGGGAAATTCCCGGCGGAAAAATAGAGCAGGGGGAAACTCCACAAGAGTGCATCATCCGTGAAATCCGCGAAGAGCTTGCAACAGAAGTGCGTGCAGAAAAAATCCTTGGCGTTGTAGATTATGACTATCCGGCTTTTCATCTGACCATGCATTGTATTTTGTGCACCATTGTTTCTGGCGAACTAAAGCTTCTTGAACATGAAAACGCCTGCTGGCTTTCCGCCGAATCTTTGAGAAGCGTTAACTGGCTGCCAGCGGATGAGCTTATATTAGACAAAGTCGCAGCATTTCTGCAGGATAGAAACTGAATGTTGCGGATTCGTAATGATGTAATATAATACTTAGCTGAAGCTATAGAAAGTGATGACAGTGACATTGGATCAGATTTTGCTGAAGCTGTTTTGTCATCTGCAAAGTGCCGGATACTCATCAGAAAGGTGTAATTCCTCTTATTGTACTTTCGCAAAATGGGATGTATAAAACGGATAGAGTTGTGGTGATTAAAAATTAGATTCTGACAGAAGGAGCTGGAAATGGCGAACGGAATAGAAGATTTGCATGAGAAAAATAAAGACAGGCGTGAACTGAAACAGGATTCCCGATACAACACATGGCGCACTTTTCAGGGCAGGGAAGATGCCGAGATGCTGCAGGAAAAATCATCGCAGTGGTCGAGCAAAAAAGCAAACCGCGGTGACTATGATGCCTGGGAGGATGATTAATTGTGTTGATTCAAAATTCATTCACTAACCTGTACAAAGTAATAAAAACTCTCATCGCTTCTGATGGCTGTCCGTGGGATTCGGTGCAGACACCGCAGAGTATGAAGAAGTATCTTGTGGAAGAAACGTTTGAGGCACTGGAAGCAATTGAAGAGGGAGACGCTGAACATGCAAAGGAAGAGCTGGGCGATGTGATTATGAATGCCGTTGAGATTGCGGCCCTTTATGAAAAGCAGGGGAAGTTTTCTGTTGATGAAGTTCTTGACGGGGCAGCTGAAAAACTTGTCCGCCGGCATCCGCATGTTTTTGAAAAGAAGAAAATGACTCTGGAGCAGCTAAATGTTCAGTGGGATAAAATCAAAAAGGCTGAAGGCAAGCAGAAAAAACTTTCGCATCAGGAAAAATTAGAAAAAATGCAGCAGCTTCTGGATTCAATTGCCGCAGAATATGATGTAAAATAACAGGAGAAAAACGGAGGAAATTTCTAGATGCCTGGAATCAGTATGGATTTAAATGAGGGAATGAATCAGCCGGTGTATTCTGTTGCCGGCGATACACAATACAATTTTTACGGCTGGCAGAATGCTGATTGTAAGCCTGTCGATTCAGTTTTTGAGAAGATAGAAAATCCCCGCAAGCTTTATGACATCTTGAGTGAAATCTGGTGTGCAGAAACCTGTGCCCCGCGAATGAGAGAAAGATGGACGCGCGAAAATAAAACTTTGGGGCAGTGTTCCATTACGGCATTTCTTGTTCAGGATATTTTTGGCGGAAAGGTGTACGGCATTCCTCGTGAAGGCGGAAAGAATTATCACTGCTATAATGTGGTTCCTCTTCCAGATGGCAGCGAGTGTATTTTTGACCTTACCAGCGAGCAGTTTGGCGATGAAAAACTTTGTTATGAAAATAATCCCGAACAGTTCCGCGAAGTTCATTTTAAGAAAGAAGAAAAATTTCAGCGCTATAAATTTTTGAAAGCAGAGCTTTTGAATTTATGTCAGACCTTTTAATCGGCACCAGCGGATATGATTACCCGGAATGGAAAGGCGTGTTTTATCCGGCGGACTTGAAGCGCAGGGATTTTCTTTCGTTTTATGCGACTCAATTTAATTCCCTCGAATTGAACAGCACTTTTTATAATATGCCTGATGCGGACCGTCTCTTGAGTTTTTATGAGAGAAGTGAAGGGAAGATAAATTTCAGTGTGAAGGCTAACAGGCTTTTAACGCATGAAATTGGGAATGGCTGGCAGACTGCGGCACAGGATTTTAAGCAGGCACTGAAGCCCTTGAATGAAAAAGCAAGTTTAGCTGCGGTACTTTTTCAGCTGCCTGAGAGTTTTCATTATACAAACGATAACCGCCTTTACCTTGCAAAGTTGATTGCCGAGTTCGATGGATTTCCTGTGATGATTGAGTTTCGCCACAAGGAATGGATTCGCGATTCAGTTTTTGAAGGCCTGGAAAAGCGGAAGTCTGGACTTGTCTTTTGTGATATGCCGCGCTTAAAGAATTTGCCCGATGGAACTGTGACAAATACTCCATTCATCGGGATCAATGCCTACCTTAGACTTCATGGCCGCAATCTATTTCAAATTCTCATCCATCCTAATAATCGTCTTAATCGTTGTGCTGATATCTTTTTCTGAAATACCGGCAAACATTTTCTGCATTATCTGCACACTGCTTTCATTGTTTTTTTCGCAGAACTTAAGGCACTTTTTTGTAACGGCAATCCTCTGCTTTCTTTTATCATTCTTGTCTTCTTCGAATTTTATAAAGCCCTTCTTTTCCAGTTTAAGTAGAATCTGCTTTACATTCTGGTGCGAGCTTCCAAGAATTTCTGAAAGCTCATTGATTGTGGGCGGCTCTTTACACATGGTGATGCAGATAATCGCAAAGAACTGCTTCCAGCTGATTTCCTTCATCACATTATCTGCAATTGTCTGGAAGCGGTTTTCGAAAGCACTCATTAATCCCAGTAGAAAATATTCAGCGGGTATTTGAGAAAAATCAACCTTATCACTTTTAATTACTTCATTCAGTTGCATTCTTATTCACCAAGAAAAGCGATTATTGGTTCAATAAATTTGATGTCAGAAACATCATAAGATTTAGAAATGAACTCGCCCTGTTCCCTCTGCTTTTTATCGTTCGACTTTTTCAAGGCAGAAGAATACATTTTCATCATAAGTTTAAATGGGAACTTCATCCTGTCATAATTTATTCCGCCCTGACAGTAGAAAACTTTTATGTACTCTTTCTGTTCCTCTGTGAGAAGGGCAGCCATTGCAGCATCAAGTTCTGGATTTTCATTCGGGCTTGCACCAACTGCAACAAGAGCAAGTTTTTTCCCCTTGAGATTTACTGCCCTGTCAAAGAACCATCTGGACTTTATAACTTTGCCTGCCATACACCAGCCGGCATAAATTATTGCATCATAAGCTTCTAGAAAAGCTGTGTCCTTTTTTTGTACCTCGCGTAAATCAAAAATATCTGCCTGAGTTTTTTCTGCAATCCACTGTGCATATCTTTTAGTAAAGCCTGTCTGTGATGTATAAACAACTATTGTTTTCATAAGTCCCTTCCTTATAGATGATATGTAATATATTACCTATAAATAAAATGTAACATATTACATAATATAAAGCAAGGAATTTTTCACAATAAATCTTTCTCAGTACAGATTCGACAAGTCCCCTTGAATAGAGATCCCGAAACAAGTTCGGGATGACAGCAGAGGTGTTCGGGATGACAGCAGAG
>JAEELR010000150.1 GCA_016282835.1 Treponema sp.
TGCCATTAAGAATCACTTCCCTGCTGTTCATAAGAATCAAGAATCATAGCTTCAAGAACACCTGTATGATTTGACTTGAGAATCTTTGTACAGTTATTCATAAACTTATCAAAATCATGCTGTACCATTGTTTCATTTATTGCTGGTCTGCTCGGAAGCGATTTCATAATAAGTTTGGTTTGTTCAAAAACAATAAGAGCAAGAAGTTCAACTTTGTTTTCGAGATAACGAATTTTTCGTGTATTTTCCATAAGAGAAGCATGAACAATTTCAGTATCACTTAAAGCTCTGTTTATGTAATTGGAAATAGCCTGCCGGATAATTTCACTTTCCGTAGTGTGCTTTTCCAAAGCCTTAGCTTTTAAAAGGTCATCCATCTGTTTTGTTATACGGAGCTGCTGGAGAACCGAATACTTTTCTTCTGCTTCTTTCTTTCTGTATTGCTTCATTGTTAACCTACCTTATGCAAATAAATTAAATTCAGCAGGAATGACATCCTGTGCATTTACTGCCTGTATTTTCTTAATGGAGTTTTGGATTGAGTTGTCATAAAAGACAATATGTCGTCTTTTATGACTTGGAAGTTTTTTCATTTGAGCCTTTGTAAAACTTTCAACAGGTGTTGGCTTAAATGATTTATTTTTAAATCTAGGGTCTTCGTAATAAACTACTTTCTTACCCTTGTATGGCGACATACCCTGATTAAAAATAATAGCTCGATTGAACTCCAGCTTCATAAGTTCATCAGGATTTATAAGACTTGTCTGTGTTTCCTGTGAGCTTCTTGAAACATTATTAAATCCGGCTTCCCACTTATTGCCTGATGAAGAAATATTATCGAGAAGAACTGACCTGTTTCCGATTGTTTCTGAAAACTGTTTTGCGTCTTTAAGGTTTCCGGGTGCGTAAAGTATGATTGTTTTACAATGGTCAAGAAAAGGATGATTTTCTCCGTATACATCTACAATCTGATTTAATGACTGGCTTACTATAAAGAACGTTACCCCGTAACCAGCCAAAATTCCAGCATTTAAAGCGATGTCAGGAAAATATCCTAGAACTGGGAATTCGTCGAGAAGGAAAAGACAAGGAATTTTTAATTTTACTGAATTAGCATTTGTAGTTCCGCTTGAAAACTTTTTAATCATAAATGTAATTATCATTCTGAAAACAGGAGCGATACGCTGGATATGATTATATGGAACAATAAGATAAAGACTTATTCCGTTCTTTCCGTTTATAAAATCATCTACAGAAAAATCAGAATATGATGTAGCTTCTGCTAAAAGAGGGTCTTGGAAAAGATTTATTTTCGAGAAAACAGTTGCATAAGTTGATGAACGTTCTTTAGGATTCTGGGTTTCACTTCTGTTCGCTGCTTTTACGATAAGCTCATGAATTGAATCAGCTGCACTTCCATCATCTCTTACATGAACACCTTCTTCTCGCATTTCTGCAAGAAGTGCTGCTCCGCATCCGCCACCATCTTCATCATCTGCTTCTTTTTCTTCTTCTGTTTTTGCCTGAGAAAAACAGTTTAATACTGTGGCAAGGTTTTTATCTTCCCATTTGATATGTTTTGAAAAGCGAACGTGCATTACTACTCCTGCAAAAATATCACGAGCCATATTATTAAAATATTCACTCGCTCCATCGCCTCCACCACTTTTTGCTTTATCAGCTCCAAAGAAAATACCACCTATCATATCTGCCCAAGAAAAAGCTTCACTTGGACTGTCAGGTATTTCATGAACTGGATTGTAATGAGCTGTATATTCAGGTTCTTTCTCTTTCCATTTAGGGTCTTTTTTATCTGCTTCGGTAACAGGTCTGTCACCCAAAGGTCTGAATGGAATACAGGTAGAAAAGCGTGAACGGTAACCAGCTGTTGCATCCCAGTTTTCACCTTTAGGGTCAAAGATAACCATAGAGCCACGACCTTTGATTATCTTTTTCTTTCTAGCAAGGAATTTGACTTTTCCTTTGAAAGCTTTATAAAATGGACTATTTTTGTAATACTCCCAATCCCAATATGGAACACCGTAATTCAAACAAGTTGGAATTACGGTGGAAACACCTTTACCACTTCTTGTTGGAGCTATCATCCAAGTGTTTGTCCGACCTGAGTGACAGACAAGAGGAGCAATCAATTCTTTACCAGTTATTGGATTCTTTTTCAAATCAAGGGTAAGACTTGCTTTTTCACGGTCTACATGATAACCAACTCCGGCAGTTGCAAGCTCGCCACAAACGACACCATAACGCTGCAACATACCGTAATTTTCTAAATCCTTTCTTGTAGCCCAGCGAGCTGTTCCGTGAATATGTTGATTTTTCTGATGTGCAGAAACGATTATTCTTGTTAAAACAAATAAAAGAACAGCGAGGGCAAGTGAAAAGAAAAGAGGTGGAACTGCCTGAAAGAAATAATATGAGTAAGTATTATCAAAGGCATATTTAATCATGCCTAAAAGAAAAATCAAAGGGTCATATACACGATAGCCGTTTGGAAATATAAATAAAGGTTTTCCAATGACACGTGGGTCATAATTCATTAAAGGAGCAAACTTTTGTGTTGTGATGAACAAGCCGACTAAAATACAGAGAATTGGAACAATCCAGTTAAAAACGACAAGCCAGTGAACTTTATAATGCTTATCCGGGTCGGCTCTTGAAAATTCTTCCCTATCTTTCAAAACTAATCCTTGACTGGGCGGGCAAGAATGTTCTGATATATGTATATATTTTAATATTTAATTTACTTATTTTCAACATTTTTACTGAAAAATTGTATTACAA
>JAEELR010000151.1 GCA_016282835.1 Treponema sp.
CCATTTATTTGTCGTGAATTTATACAGGGGCCCCATTTTATATCCGCTTTTTGTAGAATACAATTCGATCCCAAACTGTTCACCCTGAATTAATTCTTCTACAAGGCGGTCAGAGTTATTTCGTTTTGAATCAAGATAAGTCTTTACTTCTTCAAAAGTCTGGCACACTTCCATTCCATAGGAACTGAGCCCGCAGGTATCTTTTATTACTACAGGAAAATTTAATTTTTGTATTCTGTATAAAACGCTTTCTCTATAAACATTTGTTTTTACGGCTTTCTTTGTTCCGGCGCATAAAAATAAATTGTGATGTACATAAATTCCTTTTGCAATGTTAAATTTATTCTCCAGAAGTTTTTGCTGCGTTAGAGCTTTATCAAAACAGGTAAGACAGGTTTCTATTGAGTTTGATACAGTTTTTATCCCTTTATCTTCAAGCTCCCTGCAGATCATTGAATCCATTACGCTTAACCAGTCATAAGGTCTTTCCCAGAAGGAAGCTGCAATTACAACATCAGGGCGCAGTGAGTAAATTTCTTCTGCTATAGTTTGTGCATCATTTCCTTTTAGAATTGTATATTCAACATCCGGCAGCTTGTTCTTTATTTCAGTTCCTTCGTAATCAATTAAAAATTTCCCAGGAAGCTGAGTTGCAACCGAAAGCTTTACTTCACTGTAAGTTTCTGTAAGTTTAGAAAGATTTTCTTTAACTGCAGGATATTCGTCTGTTAAAAACTTTGTGCCGTCAAAATGATTTGAATTTGTGCTGAATAATACAATTTTCATAACATAGCATTTTATTTTATTTTTAATCACATTGCAAACATAATAAAAAAGTTCTAAAATAACCAATATTTTTAATTATTTAGAGGTTAATATGAAAGCGATTGAACTGGAGAAAGCTTATAATCCTAAAGATTTTGAAGACAGAATCTATAGTGAATGGGTAAGCAGAGGATGTTTTAAGCCTGCATCTGATGAGGCATCTGCATCACATCAATATTATGTGAACAAAAGTAAGAACTCTTCGGTCTCTAAGTATACTGTCGTTATTCCTCCTCCAAATGTTACTGGTGTTCTTCACATGGGACACGGTTTAAATAATACTTTGCAGGATATTGTTGTTCGTTATCATAGAATGAATGGCGAAGATACTCTCTGGATTCCTGGTACAGACCATGCCGGCATTGCAACACAGAATGTTGTTGAACGTGCATTAAAGAAAGAGGGACTAACAAGAAATCAGCTTGGCCGTGAAAAATTCTTAGAGAGAACCTGGCAGGTTAAAGAAGATCACCACAATACAATTGTTAAGCAGCAGAAAAAACTTGGTAACAGTGTTGACTGGGACAGAGAGCGCTTTACTATGGATGAAGGCCTTTCAAAAGCCGTACGCGATGTTTTTGTTACCTTATATGAAAGGGGCTTAATCTACAAAGGACATTATCTTGTAAACTGGTGTCCTCGTTGCGGAACTGCTTTAGCTGATGATGAAGTTGATCACGTAGATACAAATGGTGCAATGTACCACATCTGGTATGAATATGCTGACGGTCCTGCTCCAGATGGAAGTACAAGAATTGAAATTGCTACAACCCGTCCAGAAACTTTACTGGGTGATACAGCCGTTGCAGTAAATCCTGATGATGAAAGATACAAGGCAATTGTAGGAAAGAAATTAAAGCTTCCTCTAACAGACAGAACTATTCCTGTTATAGCAGACAGCTATGTTGATAAAGAATTTGGAACTGGTATGGTAAAAATCACACCTGCACACGATCCAAATGACTGGGAAGTTGGTAAGAGAAATAATCTCGAAGTAATCAACATTTTAAATCCTGACGGTACCTTGAATGAAAACTGCCCTGAAAAATACCGCGGTTTAAAATGTGATCAGGCAAGAAAACTAATTATAGAAGATTTAACTGCCCTCGGTTTATTTAAGGAAGAAGAAAAAATCGTTCACTCTGTAGGACACTGCTATAGATGTGCAACAGTTGTTGAACCTTACTTAAGTGACCAGTGGTTCGTAAAGATGCAGCCTTTAGCACAGAAAGCTTTGGCCGCATGGAAAAATGAAGAGTTTGTTTTCTATCCTCGCAAGTGGGAAAACACTTTCGTTCACTGGATGGAAAATATCCGCGACTGGTGTATAAGCCGTCAGTTGTGGTGGGGACACAGAATCCCTGTATGGTATTGTGAAGCCTGCGGTGAAATGATTGTTTCACGCGAGGATCCTTCTGCCTGTCCAAAATGCGGCTGTTCAGCAGATAAATTAAAGCAGGACCCTGATGTACTTGATACCTGGTTCAGTTCATGGTTATGGCCATTTTCAACTTTAGGCTGGCCTTCAAATACTCTAGATTTACAGAATTTCTATCCTACAACAGCTTTAGTTACAGCCTACGATATTATTTTCTTCTGGGTTTCAAGAATGATTATGGCAGGTCTTGAGTTTACAGGTAAAGCACCTTTCCATGACATTTACATTCACGGACTTGTTCGCGATAAGCAGGGAAGAAAAATGTCTAAATCTTTAGGCAACGGTCTGGACCCTCTTGAAATAATTGAAATGTATGGTGCCGATGCCCTCAAGTTCACTTTGGGATATATGTGTGCTCAGGGCCAGGATGTTTTGATTGACAAAGAAAGCTTTAAGATGGGAAGCCGTTTCTGTAATAAAGTCTGGAATGCAAGCCGCTATATTTTAGGAAATCTTGACGGAAGAAATTTAATTCCTGTAAAGGACAGCGACTTAACTGAACTTGATAAATGGATTTATTCAAGATTAAATGTTGCATGTAAAAATGCACGTTCAGCATTTGAAGGCTACAGATACAATGACGGTGCAAGTGCAATCTACGAATACTTCTGGTACGACTTCTGTGACTGGTATGTAGAAGCAACAAAACTTTCATTCCGTTCCGGAGATGACAAAGAAAAAGATAGAACTGCAAGCGTGTTATTAAATGTACTGGAAGAAAGCCTTAGACTGTTGCATCCATATATTCCATTTGTAACAGAAGAAATTTATTCTAAGCTCCCTGTTCAAACTCTTGTAGAAAACAGAAAG
>JAEELR010000152.1 GCA_016282835.1 Treponema sp.
GATATTATAATGTTAGTAGACATGGCCTGCTTTCATATCAAATGATGGAAGAACTGATAACAGATTTTATTCAGTTCTATAACAAGGACCGCATACAGAAAAAATTAGGCTGGAAATCTCCAAAGACTTTCAGCCTAAAATATGCGTAATAACTGTCTAAAAAAATGGGGGCAGTTCACCCCTAGGAGAAAGGGTAGCGAGCAACGGAGTGCGAGCGTAGGGAAAGGCTTTTCCCCAAAAAAGTTTTAATCCTTAACATTGCTGTAAAGTTGAAGTTTTATTTTTCGCGTCTTATAATATGTATTAGTAAATAATGGTGAGGTATACATGAAAAAAGTGTATTTTAGGATAAGAAATATTTTTTTAATTTGTTTTATGCTTTCTGCTTTGGCTTCGTGTTCTCAAATGGAGCATGCAGGAATTCACACGGGATTTTCTATTACAATGCCGCAGGTTTCAGGTTCACAAGGTGCACGTTATGCCAGAGGTGATGTAAGCTTTTTTAAACTGTATGTTAATCGAATGAATGTAGAAGCTCCTGTTGTAGATGGTGTAACTCTTTCTCCCGGCGAAACTTATACAAACTATGAACTGATTCCTGATGATTATATGATTTTTGTTGAAGCACATAAAAAGGTTTCTGGTTCCGCTTCTGTTATGATTGGACACGGACATGAAATGGTTACAGTTGTTCCTGGAAAAGTTTCTGATGTAACCATTCAAATTAAACTTGAAAATGGAACTGCTGAAAAAGAGCATGTTACAATAAAAATTAATCTTTCTACTCCTGAAAAACTAACTCTTGCTGATTATGCAGGCTTTTCTGGTACCTTGACTTTGTTTGGAATTTCTCAAAACTTTTATAATTTAGCAAATAAGGTTTATGAACTTGAAAAAAAACAAAACGGTAATGATGCTCCTGAAAATATTAATGTTGAAGATTTAACCGACAAAGAGGTTACTGATTATATAAATGATTATTTGTCTTCTATAGGTTTTAATTCATCTGACGGAATTGATTCTTATTTAAATTTAAGTCAGGAAGATAATTACTATGAAAGAACATTTTATAATGTAGAAATAACAGAAGATACTAAAAATCCTGTAATTACAGTTGATGATTGTATCCCTGGCTATTATTATGCTGTATTAGAGCTTTCAAACGGAGATCAGGTAATTGCTGCGGCATATCCGGCATCTATATTAGATGAACAGGATATTTCAGAATATGAAGATGATGAAGTTGTTTTTGAAGATGATGAAACTTCTGGTAACGGCGTAGTATCTGAAGAAGGTGGAACTATTTCTGAAGATGAAACCCCTGATAATGAACAGAATTCATTTGAACCAGAATTTACTGATTATTTTAAATTTGAAGCTTTAAAGGCAAATGAAACTTATACAATGGAATTAGAACTCCCTCCATTAAATGATCAGACATACAAGCCAACAGAAATTTCTGTTGTTACAGAGTCTGTTCTTAATATTGAGAATTTGTATTTAAACGATAAAACTGCTTATGTTCAGTTACAGGGTTACGATAACGATGACAGTAATTTAAGCTTTAACTGGTTCTTGAATGGCTCTGACATTACTGAATTAAACTATTTTACTCAATTAGCACTTAAAGCCCTTGATGAATCTGAAGGCTTTGATGAATCTGAAGACTTTGATGGACCTAAATACTATGAAGGTCCTGATGAATACTATGGAACTGGTGCACATTTTAACTTAAATGTTACAGCCTTAAAAAATGATCCTGTTTTAGTTTTAGGTTCTAATGAATTAAAAGTTTACATCTATGAAGGTGAAAAACTTATTGGAACTGCGGTTGCTTCATTTAATTTTATACCGGAAGACAGACCTAGTGTTTAATCGACGTATTATTAATTATATAGAGGATTTTATGAAGAAAAGAATTTATAATTTTATACTATTATTTACAGTTTTATTTTTTACTTTCAGCTGTTCAAATATCTTAAATGATAAAGTGAGTTATGAAAAAACTCGTACTATAAAAATTACATTTAGAAGTCAAAATGAAAATGGACAGCGTTCAGTAGGACCAGAATTATCTGAAATAATGAAGGCTGTTAAAACATGGAAGTTAGATGTAACAAGCTCTGATGATGGAGAAAAGCAGAATTTTGAATATACTCCAAGTGAAGAACAAAACGAAGTTTATTCTTTAGAATTTAATACTATTAAATACAAAGATAATGTTGCTTATTCATTGTCATTGAAAGGTTGTAATGAAAACGGAAATGAAGTTGTTACCAGCAAAAAGAATTCTATTAAGCTTTCCAAAGTTCGCAATATTGCTATGTATTTATTTCCTTCAACAGCTTCAGACTTAAAAGCAGGGACAGTTTCTGTTTCGTTAACAAATAATTATAAGCTATCAGATTATTTGAGTAATTTGATTAAAGCATATAACAATTTAAATGAACCAGACACTTTTGGACAACTGGTCTATGAAGAAGTTAATGATAGAGAGCTTAAAATAGAATTTGAAAAGAGCCTTATGCCAGGTGACGAGATTAGTGAAGAAATAGAGTATACTGATGAAGACATTGAAGCTTTTGGTACTATTTATAAATATACATTTACCCCTGCAAATACTACTAACACAGGTACAGCAACGGTCACAGAGCCAGATGAAACACTTTCGCAATTTATTGGAGAAACTAATTCGTTTGTAAAATTTCTTCGCATTTCAGATACTGAATATAGTGATAACGATTATACTTCATTAACTTTCTTATGCCGTGAAGATGGAGCTGAATCTGATAATCCAACGGAAATTTGGTATGAATGTGCTTGTTATACTTTTGAGTATTCTGTAACTCCTGGAACTTACGAGGTAAAATATTATTCACAAGAGAAGGATGAAAATCCTACACAATTAAAGGGCGACACTGTTATTAATGTTTATTTAGGAATAACAACAAGCTATACAATTAATGTTACAGGAAGAAATGAGGGAGAGGATGTAATTAATTTATATGTTTCTGATTCTGAAATGGTTTCTTCTGATGCATCTGGAAATACTATTGCAAATCCTATAAGTTTTTCTAAATTGCAGGAAATTCTTTCTGTAGAAAATACAACTTCTGGTGATAATATAAATTATTCTTCATATGTAATTAATTTCCTTACTGATTTGGATTTAACAACAGGAACTAATCCTGGTTTAATTAGCGCTGATGCAACTGGAGCTCAATCTCCTGTATTTACTTATTCAAATCAATCAATTATTGAATGCACATTTAATTTACATGGGCATACAATAACAATTCCGGAAGAGAATAATTTTAATTTGATTTATCTTGGAGAACAAAAAAATTTTGTTATTAAAAATGGTTACATTAATTGTACTGAACTTAATATGCCGATTGTTTCAAGTGGTGAATTTGCTCATTTAACGCTTGAAGATGTAATAATTAAAGCTCCTGTAACAGAGTGGCCTTGTTTTGATGTAGCTAATATAGAGCTTTGTGGTGAAACTAAAATAAATGAAAAATCAAATACATCTGATTCTGAGGTTATAAGCGCAAATAGTTTTAGCCTTTTAAAAGATTCAGATTGTTTAATTAATGGTGTTGTAAATACTTGTAGTGCTGAATTAAAGAAGACTCCAGATTATTCAATAACTTTTGATTACAAAAATTTCAGTGAAGGTTTATATGACAAAGTAAAGGATTTTATTATTGTTTCTGATGACTTTGGAAATAGAGCTCCAGTTGATGAAGAAAAGATTAAAATGGTTTCTCACGACGGCTATGTCTTAAACTTAGATGGAACTTATCTTCCTGAACAAACAATTTCCTGGGATGCTTTAAATCGTGATGATCCTTCTAAACCTGCAACTCGAATAGGACTAAAATACGCTAATGAGGAATACTATTCTAGGGATTCACGTATGAAATATGCTACGTACTGGTCTTATGCTATGGACAGTGATGGAGAGATATACATTTTTTATGTAAATGGAGAAGACAATAAGCCTTATATATTTAAGGGAAATAAAAATTATTCTTTAAGTTTAGATGGAATTTCTTCTTCAGGAACAACTGTTAGTTTTGAGAATATTATGATTAGAAGTGGTACAAATCCTTTTATAACCTATAAAGAATTTTCTGATGATAATTACATTTCAAAGTATAAGTATACGATTTATAACATCTATTTCATTGATAATGAAGATTCTAATACTGCAGAGCTGTGGCCTTCTGGATATGAGATTGAAAAAGAAAACAATGAATATAATTTAATTTATGGTTATGGCTCTCCATACGATTTAAATTTTACTGTCTATGCTGCAACTTATAACGAAGAAGATGGAACTCAAACTACATATTACGCGGACGGAGATATTACAGACGATAATAAATCTCCTGTTTTGTATCAATTTACATTCAGTAATGAAAATGAAGGTAATCGAGTGCCTGTAATGAAAGGTTCGAAAACAATTATGCCACAGGGTGTTTTTGGAGCTGGTTCTCTTGCATATTGTTATGGAGAAATTTCTGATTTACAAATAGTTTATAATAATAATGGAAAAAAAGTTCTCTGCGCTCTCCTTAGCGATAATTATAATCTTTCTCAGGAGGATAATAAATTATTTAACGAGGTGCGTGATGTAGAACAGAAAACTGCTGTTACTTCTCGAGGAGCTTTACTCTTGTTTGACGGAATAGATATATATAAGTCACATTTTGAAGTAATTGGAGATTCTTCGTCTGCCTATAATGTTACAGCATTTTATACTCAGACAAGAAATATTGATATTACAAATGGATTTTACGGTTATAGTTTGAGCGCCGACTTGTCTCATGATGATTTACAGAGCTTTATTGCACCTCATAAATTTGTTGCTGTTAAACCAAAGGAACTTACAATTGCTGATTATGGCTATGTATTAGTAGAGCCTGAAAATTCAAATGGAGCAAAACTTGACTGTATGTCTGGAAATGCTGTTTTTGAATTGTCAGGAAGTAATTTATCATTTAGCTCACTAGATGAATATGGGTTCGAAGATGATAGTTCAGAAGGTGAACAAAGTTCTCTTCCTTATCGTGGTGATTTAAACGCTTCAGTATATATAAAAATAACTGGTTCCGGCTTTTAATCTGCATGCAATGCTCCGTTATTATTCCAGTTTATAATACGCCGCCTGAAAAACTTCAAACTGCTTTAGAGTCCTGCTTAGTGCAAACTTTAAAGCAGTGCGAAGTTATTGTTGTAGACGACAACGATTCTAAAGCTGAATCTAAAAAAATCAGACTGCTTGTAAAATCATTACAGAAAAATAAAGACCTTCCTTTGCGAAAAAATATTAAAATTGTAGGAAAAGGAAAAAACTGCGGTTTGGTTGAAGCGCGTCGTCTGGGTGTCTTAAATTCCAGCGGTGAATATATTACTTTTTTAGACAGCGACGATTCCTTCTTAGATAAAGATGCACTTAAGATCATGTACGAAGCGGCTATAGAAAAAGAAGGCGGCTATGACATTGTTCAGTGTAAAGCAAAGGGTGTAAGAGAAGGCTCTTATTTACTGGAAGAAAATACAGACGCTTATAAATTGATTGAATCCCCTGTGCTTGGAAGCTTTTGTACTGATGATCCATTTTTGTTTGCAGAAGAGTATTTAACTACTAAAAAATATCCGCTTTATTTATGGGCAAAATTATTTAAGCGGGAAGTGTTTCTTTCAGCTATAGACGAAATGCCCGGAATGGATTGCTTTATGGCCGAAGATACTTTGTTCTCGTATTTTGTTTCAAAGCATTGTAAAAGTTATATTGGAATCGATTATGTTTTTTATCAGTATAATTTAGGTAAGGGAATTTCTACTTCTGCCCAGGCAATTGATTCCCTTGAACGATGGAAAAAATTCTGCACCTGCGCAAGTGTTTTTACAGCAATTATGTATGACCTTAAAACTAACGGGGCTCCGGAAAAACTGGTTCTGCACTTTAATAAAATACTTACTCATTTTGCCGTAAGAAATTATAAACTGTTAGAGCGTGTTTCGTCAGAAATTAAAGACGAAGCTTTTGAAATCCTGGAAGAAATGTGGGGAACAGAAATAGTTAATGCTGTTGTAAATCATTGTAATTCAAAATAATTATTTGTCTGCCTTGTAAATTTTTATGTAAAGATAGAGAATGTTTATATGAAAAAACAAATTCTGAAGTGTTTATTTTTATCGTTATTCAGTTTTCTTTTTGCTCATGAAGTAAATCACTCTTTTTCTATAGATTTGTTTGGTGATGTGAAAAGCACTCCGAATTCATTTATGGGTGCTGCCTTCGAATATGATTTTTCTTTTGATGATATAAATTTTATTTCAGGGTTTCAGTATTTTGACGGTTTATATTCGTTTTCTGTGGATGCAGGAAATAAAAATCTTTACAGAAAAGCTTTTGAAAAATCGCAAATTAGTTTTGGTGTTAATGGCGGTATAAATGTCCTTGCTTATGCAGAAGCGTGTGAATTAAATTTATTCGCTTTAACAGGTGCCTTATATGAAACTTCTTCGCATTTTTCTTTTACAGGTGAGTTTGGACTTTTGTTCAAGAACTCATTTATTTTCCCTGACACAAAAGATACCTTCTGGCTCTATGAGTTTACTCCAATAGTAAGTCTGAAAGTGTTAAAGCAATTTCCTTTCGGTTTAGATTTAATGTTTTCTTTTTCAACATTTTCTTTCCATGAATATCCGCTTTTCTGCACACCGTTTTATACAGTTGAAGCCGGATATAATATTACAGAAAAACATCGCATTGCTTTATTCTGCAGGCTGCGTATTGCGGACCAATTTACTACAGCGCCATATTTAAGCAGCGGCATGCTTGGCATAAACTGGAGATACTATCTATGAAAAAGTGTTATGTATTTTTTTGCTTTGCCTTTATTATAAATTTATTCTCCTGCAGATATGGTCCTTACCTTTATTATTTTGGTGAAGCTGATGTTGACGAGCGTTCTTCGTCTTTTGCAAATGTTGAAGCTCCTTCACTTTTATCCGGCGATGCTGGAGTATATTCGTTTCTCGTAATTTCAGACTCACATTTTGGTTCTCCCACAAGCTTTAGGGAAGATGATTTTTTTACCTCGTTAAACAAACTGCTGGAAGACAATTCTGATGAATACATAAAGAATTTACGCTTTGCAATTAATTTAGGCGATGTTGCAGATTTTGGTGTGACTGAAAATTATGAATCATATAATAAATTTATGGAAAAGTTTGCATCAACAATAGAAGAAAAAAACGGACTTACTACTGAGTTTAAGAATTACGCTATTCCAGGTAATCATGACCTATATAGAATGGGCTGGGAGAATTTTAAAAATAGTATAGAGCCTCATAATGCCCGTTACTATTTTGATTTAGACAGTGACGGTAAGCCAGAAACACCTTCTTTCAGGTTTTTGTTTTTAGATACTGCCAATTCCATGCTGGGAAATACGCAGCTTGAACAGTTAAAAACTCTTTTAAGCGATAAAAAGCCTTCTATTGTTTTTTCACATTATTCTCTGTACGGCTCATTTCTATTTACAATGCAAAATACAATCGAAAGGAATAAACTTATAAAATATTTTTCTGATTCAAACGTAATGAATGTTTTCGAAGGCCATTCACATATAAATAATTACTACGAGCTTTCAGACATAAAGGTGAATACAGTTCCTTCTTTTTTGTATGACGGTGAGTTTTGTGTTGTTTTAGTTGATGAGGTACACGCTACTACTAGCGTCAAACATTATAAGTATTAGAGTGTTTTACGTCATGCTGAATTTGCAGCTCGATATTTCGAACTTGCTTCAGCATCTGTCGGTCTTTAGATGTACAGACCCTGAAACAAGTTCAGGGTGACAGGCGGTTCTGTGTCATGCTGAATTTGCAGCTCGATATTTCGAACTTGCTTCAGCATCTGTCGGTCTTTACACTTACAGATTCCGAAACTAATTCGGAATGACGAATTAGCAAAAAATACTCTGGCACAGTGCCTTAAATTTATTTCCTCTGTCGAATTCGTTTGTAAACATCCCGAAAGAAGTTGCTCCTGGTGAGAACACAACTGGCAGCGGGCCTGCATTTTGACTGTCGCCGTAAATCTCAGCTGCGTCTTTTGAAACAAGTGAATCCTTTACTGCATTCAAAAGTGACTCCAGGCTTTCGTATGGACCTTCGTATTTTACATTCTTTTCATCCAGAAGTTTTGTAAGCTTTTCAGTTCCAGTTCCTTCGAGTAAAAAGGTTTTGTACGGCAAATACTTTGCATTATTTTTCCCTTCCAGAGTATCTGCAAGTATTTCAAATCCAAGTCCCTTATCTGTTCCGCCGCAAATTAAAACTATTGGTTTCTTAAAGCTTTGACTTGCTGCAGCTGTTGCTTCCGGTACTGTTGCGCAACTGTCATTGTAGAAAATAACTTTTCTTTCATCTGAAGGACATACCCATTCATGACAACGTTCCAGTCTGTGCTGGATTCCATTCCAGGAAGACATTACAGTTCGTATAGTTTCAGAACTGATACCCATAAGGTATAAAACTAAAGATGCATTTAACACATTTGTTTTCATGTGCTCGCCCGGGACTTTTAGTTCTTCCATAATCAATTCATTTTCACATCTGCCGTCAATTGTTATATAGCCTTTAGTGCTTCCGTTTATGTCAGTTTCAAGCCATGCACCAAATGTATTTTCCGGCATGGGATTTTTGCTGTAGCGTAATACAGTTCCATTTGTTTCAGAAGCAAATAAATCACCCCAGCATTTAATGCCTTTCTGCGGGTTTTTAGTTTCTGTTAAATAATCATCACTGTCGAAATCCAGTATTGTAAAATCATCCCTTGTCTGGTCTGCATATATAAGCTTTTTGTCTTCAACATAGGCGTCCATTTCTCCATACCAGTTCAAGTGATCCGGCACTATTTTTGTGATTATGGAAATGACAGGCTTTAATACTTTTCTTCCGCGTAAATCTGAAAGCTGCCAGCTTGAAAGTTCCAGTACTACAGGAGTGTTTTCATTTGTCTCTTCCAGAAAGGTGAGAGGGCTTACTGTAATGTTCCCGCCAAGAAATGATTTGAACCCTATTGCTGAAAGTCCGTATTGAATTGCACTTACTGTACTTGATTTTCCCTTGCTTCCTGTTACTGCAATTATTGGTGCTTTAGTAAAGTGCAGGAAAATGCTTATATCGGTTTCTATTGCTTTTGCTGCCTGAAGGTATTTGTTTCCTTCGTATTTTACACCCGGGTTTTTTATAACACAGTCTGCAAATTCAAAATCAGCTATATCGTGTTTTCCCAAAACATAGCGTAATCTTTTTTCATCATAATAAGGACATTGCGAGATTGATTTTATTGTAGGCTCAAGCTGTTCTTCTGTCTTCATGTCTGTAACGGTCACATAGGCTCCGTGCTTTAAGAAAAATTTTACACAGGCTTCACCGCCACCGTTTAGGCCAAGTCCCATTACAGTTATCTGTTTGTCTTTAATATCTTCTAAAGTTTCAAATGCACATTTTGAAGAATAGAATTTTTGAACCACTTTTTTTCTCCGTTTTTTAACTTTTTTATATAATGTTTAGCGTGAAGTACACAAAGAATTTTTTACTTCATAAGCCTGAAGTGCTTCATCTAAAAGTAAATCGATTAAGCTTGTAAAGTTTAAGCCTTCAGAGCCGCAAAGCTTTGGGAACATACTGATGCTCGTAAAACCAGGCATTGTATTTATTTCGTTTAAATAAAATTCGTCTGTGTTTCTGTCTATAAAAAAATCAACTCTTGAAAGACCAGCTGCATTTACTGCTTTATATGCTTTTTTTGCAATTTCTTTTATTTCGCTGATTTTATCGCCTGAAAGATTTGCAGGAATTTTTAACTCGGCTCCATCAGGGTCATTGTATTTTGCATCGTAATCATAGAATGTGTGCTTTGGAACAATTTCTCCAGGACCGTATGCATTCAGCAGAGTATAGTTTTTGCTTTCATCCTGCATAATGGAATTTCCTGTAACAGAACATTCTACTTCGCGTGCATTAATTGATTTTTCAATTAAAACTTTATTGTCCCACGAAA
>JAEELR010000153.1 GCA_016282835.1 Treponema sp.
TGAGCGCTGAAGAAGCAAAAAAATACGGTCTTGTTGATTGCATTATGGAACCAAAAGGAGACAAATAATGGGAATGTTTACAAAATCACATCCTGCAATCTGTGCTTTCTGCGGAAGACCTGCAGATAATAACAGACGTGTTGTGCGTTCACCAAATGATGATATATGTATTTGTGAGCATTGTATTGCTACATGCCAGACAATCTTAAACGATGAAACTCATAATCTTGCTCCAATCAATATGGATAACATCCCTACTCCAAAAGAATTTAAAGAGTATCTGGATCAGTATGTAATTGGTCAGGACTATGCAAAAAAAGTTTTATCTGTAGCAGTTTATAATCACTATAAAAAGCTTTCGATTCCTTTAGAGCAGCAGTTAAAGAGTGAAATTACAATTGAAAAATCAAATATTTTATTCTTAGGACCTACTGGAAGCGGAAAAACTTTACTTGCAAGAACTCTGGCACAAAAGTTAAAGGTACCATTTGCAATTGCAGACGCTACAACCTTAACAGAAGCTGGTTATGTAGGTGAAGACGTAGAAAATGTACTTCTTAAGCTTATAAATGCAGCTGACGGCGATGTTGCAGCCGCTGAAAGAGGAATTATCTTTATTGATGAAATAGATAAAATTGCCAGAAAAAGCGAAAACACTTCAATAACCCGCGATGTTTCGGGCGAAGGTGTTCAGCAGGCACTTCTTAAAATTCTTGAAGGTACAAAAGCTTCTGTTCCACCACAGGGCGGAAGAAAACATCCTAACCAGGAAATGATTGAAATCGATACTTCAAATATCCTTTTCATTTGTGGAGGAGCATTTGTAGGTCTTGAAAAGATAATTGAACAGCGTTTATCTTCTTCTTCAATTGGTTTTGGTGCAACTGGCGTAAAAAGAACTGATGAAGAAAGAATGGAACTTTTAAATCAGGTAACTTCTGATGACCTTGTAAAATTCGGCTTGATTCCTGAATTAATTGGCCGTTTACCAGTTACCTGTGCATTAAAGGAATTAAATAAGGAAGACTTAAAGCGCGTTTTAGTAGAGCCTAAAAACTCTATTGTAAAGCAGTATCAGGCAAATTTTGCAATTGATGATGTTGATCTTGATTTCGATGATGATTCATTAAATGAAATTGTTGAGATTGCAATAAAGAATAAAACTGGAGCCCGCGGACTTCGTGCAATTGTAGAAAAGATTTTGCTTGATGTAATGTACGAAATTCCAAGCATAAAGGGCAAAAAGCATTTAACGATTACAAAAGAAATTGTTGATACAAAAAAAGTTGCTAATCTGGAAAATCTTTTAATCGATAAAACAGCTTAAAGCCAGACTGAATAAGGGGGATGCAAATATCCCTCTTTTTTTTGCATGTGATTTAATTTAAACTTTCTTCTTCTGTGTTGAGTTCATCAAGTAATTTAAAAATGTTTTCAACTGTTTTTTCCCAGGTAAAGTTTTTAGTCCATTCGATTCCACTTTTAATTACTTTTTCACGCCAGTCTTTATCATTTACAACTTTATCAATTGCAGCACTTATATCTTCTACTTTAGAACTGTCAAAATAACATGCAAGATTTCCCGTAATTTCAGGGAGTGCTCCAGATGAAGAACACGCAACAGGAATTCCAGAAGCCATTGCCTCTAAAACAGGAAGTGCAACACCCTCGTTTATTGCTGGGAAAATACACGCTTCTGCATTTCTATATAATTTTGAAAAATTCTCTGGTGAAAAATATCCTGTAATAAAAATATCAGATGAATACTCTGAAATATAGGCAGCTTTATGAACTTCATCACTATAAGGGCCTTCTGCACCCGCTATAACTAATCGCAGGGAACTTCCGGTGCGTTTTTTGAAACTGTTAAAGGCTTTTATCAATTCAAGATGCTTTTTCTGGTTATTCTGCATTTTAGAGCCATAAACAATGTATTTCTTTTTAATCGCAAAAGGCTTTATATTTACAATCTGAGAATCATTTTCGATGTGTTCCAGATCAGCAGGGAAAAAGATTGCCTGGTTTATGCCTGAATAGATTACTTTTATGAGGGATGAATTAACTCCTATCTTAACCAAATCTTTTTTTATGTATTCGCTTGAAGCAATAACTGCAACACAGGAGTTCAGGAGTTTTTTTATTTTCTTTTCGCCCAAAAAGATTCTGTTGTTTTTTATTGAAGCAGAAACAACTTCATTTACAATAACTATCGAAGGAAGAGTGATGCTGTCCGGTAAAAAGCGAGGGCCTCCGGCATAAATTACCATGTCAAAATTATTTTTTTTATAGAATTTATTTATTGAAAACTTATGAAAGAATCTGTCCAGAATGATATTATCCAAAGAATTTACGCTGATGTATTCTAAGTGATTATCATTAAAATAGGTAAATCTATCTGTTTCATTTCCAAATAAAACGAAATTATATTTATCATTTGATGTAAGATGCTGAATAACAGAATATAAATACGTTCCTAATCCAGACTTCCCGTGCTCACAACCAAATGTACTGATTCCCACTCTCATAGAATCATACTATATCACAAAACAAACAAATTATGCTATATTTACGACTATGACATTTTCAGAATTAAATATAAATAATGAACTCATAGAAAAGCTTTCCAAAATAAATATTGTTGAACCGACTGCTGTACAGAAAAAGATAATTCCTCTCATAAATGAAGACAAAAACCTCATGTTTCAAAGCGAAACCGGGACCGGAAAAACTTATGCTTATCTTTTACCGCTTATATCCAAACTTTTAAGGGAAGATGCAAATGGTAAAGAAATAAAAATCCTTATTATTGCACCAACTTATGAACTGGCTTCTCAGATAAAGATTCAGATTCAGGCAGTTTCAAATATAAAATCCGTACTTTGCATCGGCGGCTCCCCTATTACACGGCAAATTGAAATGCTTAAGGAAAAACCTAGAATTGTAATTGGTGGGGCTGCAAGAATCCTGGAATTAATCCATTTAAAGAAAATCAAAACTAACTCAGTTGAAACTTTGGTTTTAGATGAAGCAGACAGACTTTTAAGCGTTGAGTTACGAAGCGAAACAGAAAAACTTTTGGAAAGGCTCCCCCGCTCAGTGCAGTTAATCGGTAACTCTGCAACCGTAAGTGAAACAACGAAAAAAATTCTTCAGAAAGCAAGGGAAGATGTTTCTAAGAATGATGAAGATGTACAAGGCAACGAACCAAATCAAAAGGTGCAGAAATCAATTGAATTTGTAAGCCTTCCAATGGAAAATGTTCTGCAAAAAAGAATTACACACTGGGCAATTTACAGTGAAAAAAGAAGCAAAATAGACACTTTAAGAAGCTTTATTCATGCAGAAAATCCTGAAAAGCTGATTGTATTTACCTGTAAAGCAGATCAGGTTTCAATAATTACAAATAAATTGCGCTATAAAAAGATTGAATGTGAAGGCTTGAGCCGCAATACAGAAAAGAAGGAAAGAAAAATAATTATAGACCGATTTAAAAGCGGAAAAATTAAAGTATTGATTACAACAGATTTAACTTCGAGAGGAATTGATATTCCGGATGTAAGTCATGTTGTCCAGTTAGATTTACCTGAATCAGAAGATTTTTTTATACACAGAGCCGGACGAACTGCAAGAGCGGGCAAAATGGGCATAAACTGTGTAATTGGTGATGAAGTAGAATTACGCCGTTATGCAGCTTTAGAGAAAAAACTGAAACTCACTGTATACCCGAAAGAAATCCGCGGCGGAAAAATTGATGCTCCAAAAATGGAATAAATTCTGCATGGTATAATCAAATGTAAAACTTTAGACTCACTCTACCCCAAATTTTACTGACAGCTATTAGTATTGTTAAGAGTTTTTATTCTTGGTATAATCAATTTACTTTAAATAACGGGATAAGGAAATAGATTCATGTTCTTAAAAAGTTTGGAAATCTTCGGTTTTAAATCATTTGCAGACCGAACTCATATAAATTTTGCTGATGGAATTACTGCGCTCCTGGGTCCAAACGGTTGTGGAAAAAGTAATGTTGTAGATGCAATAAAATGGGTACTTGCAGAAAACAAATCTAAAAACCTTCGTGCTGAATCTATGGAAGACGTTATTTTTAATGGAACAGAAAAGCGTGCAGCCCTTTCCATGGCAGAAGTTACATTAACTATTGCAAACGATAAAGGCCTTTTACCACTGGCTGATTCAGAAATTTCTATCCGAAGAAGATTGTACCGTTCAGGCGAAAATGAATACTACATAAACAATAATCAAGTTGGTGCAACAAGCATTAGAAAACTGTTTATGGACACTGGTGTCGGTAAAGCCGCTTACTCTGTAATGGAACAGGGAAAAATTGACCAGATACTTTCTTCAAAGCCGGAAGACAGAAGATACCTTTTTGAAGAAGCAGCTGGAATTAGCCGCAGTAAAGCAGAAGTTGCCGAAGCAGAGCGTGATATTGAAAAAACAAAAATAAATCTTTCGCAAATAGAAATTGGTCTTGCTGAAACTAAACGCAATTACGAAAGCCTTAAAATCCAGTCAGAGAAAACACAGAAAAGCAGAAAACTTCAGGAAGAAAAATTTAATTACGAACTTGATATCCAGCTTTTAAAACTAAAGGATTTTATCCAGAATAAAGCACGCCAGGAAAACGCAAGAAATGAAGCTGAACAGAAACGCGATAATGCAATAAAAGAAATAGAAGAAATCTACAGCACAATCAATGAAAATACAGATAAAGTAAAAGCCCTGCAGGAAGAAGTTACTGAAAACCAGAAGATAATCATTCAGTTAAACTCTGAGCAGGCAGGATTAAAAACTGTATTAAATCAATTGCATTCAAATCAAAGTGACATAAAAGAGAAAATAGGACAAATTGAAAACCGAATCAAAAATGTTTCTGAAAGAATTGATGAATATAACGAAGAAATTGATACACAGAATGCTGAACTTTATGAACAGAATAAACAGTTGAATGACATTTCAAAAAATATAGAAAGTTTTACACTCAACATTACTCAGTCAGCAGGTCAGGTTGATGAAAACCAGAAAACAATCGGTACAAACTCCGGTAAAATAATGAACCTGGATAATGAAAGAGCCAATTTACAGAAGCAGCTTGAAGCAATTACAGAAGATATTGTTACAGAGCTTGATGCAAAACTAAAAGATGCAGGCTATTCTTCTTCATCAAATAAAAAGGCACAGGAAGATTTGGAGCTGAATCTCAAAAAGATTAAAATATTTACGAGCGGAAAATTAAATATCTTTAGAGACTGGGCATCCCTTACTACACACTCAGAAACTGATGTAAAAAAATTCAGTACTGAATCAGTTCAAATTTTTGAAGAACTCGAAAGAATGTTTACTGAATTAAATAAAGCAATTGATGAATACACAAAAACAACTCCTCAGTTCATAGACGAATTCCTTTCTCCAGAAGGTATTATTACCAAGAAAAGAGCAATTGATTCTGAAATACAGAAAAATCTTTCTACAATCGACGGAATAAAAGAACAGAATAAAGAACTGGAAAAAATCAACACTGAATTAAATAAAAAAATAAATGAATACAAAGAAACTCTTGAAAAGCTTAGAATCAATCAGGCAAAGATGATTCAAAACATCACTTTCTGCCAGCAGCAGATTTCAAGATTAAAGTTAAGCATTTCAACAGAAAAAGAGTCTCTGGTTGAACTTGAAAATGAACTGACTCAGGAAAATCAAAGACGCGACGATAACAGCGAAAAAATTGAAGAGTATGAAGAGCAGCTTGCAGAACTCCAGAAAAAAGGCGGTGAAATCGCTGACAAGCTTATACAGCTCGACAACCTTATAAAAGAATGCAACAGCAAAGTTTCCGGCAAAGAATCTGCATTACAGAAGAAACAGGACGAAAGAAACCGATATCAGGCTCAGTACGAAAAGTTCAGCATGGATATTGTACAGACTGACACTGAAATCAGGAACGTAAAGCAAAACTTCCAGGATAATAATTCAAGGGATTTAATGGAATTCGAAGAAAAGATGTACACAATAAAAGCATCTCCTCTCGAATTAAAATCAAAGCTTGCAGAGGTAAAACAGAAGATTCAGGAGCTTGGTTCAGTAAACCACATGGCTGTTGAACTGTTTGCAGAAGAAAAAGAAAGATACGAAAGACAGCAGGCAAACTTTAATGACACGAAAAAAACTCTGGAAAATCTTGTGCGTGTCAGCGAAGAAATCAGAACAAAATCTTCTGAGATGTTCCTTGAAACTTATAACATCATCAGAAAGAATTTCCATAACCGCTTCAGACGACTGTTCAATGGTGGAAAGGCTGAACTCAGGCTTAGTGATCCGACAAATGTTTTAACAAGCGGTATTGATATTTATGCACAGCCGCCAGGAAAAAAACTTGAAAACATTTCTTTGCTTTCCGGTGGTGAAAAAACAATGACTGCAGTAGCTTTACTGTTTGCAACTTATCAGGTAAGACCTAGTCCGTTCTGTTTACTTGATGAAATTGATGCAGCTTTAGACGATAAAAATGTTTCAAGCTTTGTAAGCACTTTGCACGACTTTGCTAATGTCAGCCAGTATATTGTAATTACTCACAACAGGAAAACTGTAGTTGCAGCTTCAAGTCTTTTGGGTGTTACCATGGAAGAAAGCGGAATTACAAAAGTTGTTCAAATCAGACTTGATGAAGACATGAAAAACGGAAAAGCAGTCTTTGAAGAAGATGATAATTTTGTTGAAGAAGATGTTGCTCCTGAAGAAGGAATTGTAATTCCCCCTCGCCCGCCAAGACGTGAACATAATCCTGACGGAAGTGTTAAGATTAAAGTTAAGGATGAAAGTACTGGCGACGAAAATACAGAAGCTTTAGAAACAGATAATGATGCAGAAGTAAATAATGCTGAAGCTGAAGTTGAAGCTGAAAATGAAGAAAGTTCTAACGAGACGACAGAGACAGAAGCTTCATCACAAGCAGAATAATAAAATAAAATAAGGTTATGGAGTTGATAAAAGATTTTATAGAAAGAATAAAAACTTTTATTCTAGAAAGTTCAAAACTTGTAAAAGCTCTGCTCATAATTTTATGCACATTGATTTTGTCTTCAATAATTATTTTACTGGTAACGCTGCCAAAAAGACCTGCTAAAAGACACAAAAAAGCTAATCCAATTGCAGAACAGGAACAGAAAGTAAATGAAGAAGAGTTTTTTAAGCCGGAAGAATTAAAACTTACTGATGATTATTATTATTTAAATGAAAAAAAGTTAATATGGAATGAAGATGATGTAAAGGAATATTTTACACTTCCTACAGAAGAAAACATAAAACCTTTAAGTGAAGCGAATGAAAAAATTGTAGATGAGATTTTAGGAGTTGCACCGTGAAAATATATATATATTTATTTTTTATCTTAATAAGCCTTTTGTTTATTACAGCGTGTTCAAGTACAAAAAATATTGAAACCGATAAACCTCTCCAGGAATTAGAAGAAAATGAACTGGCAGAAGAAAATGAATCAAGCGAAACTCCAGACTCAGCAGAAGAAATAAAGCCGATTGAAGAACCGGAAGTTTTTGAAAATGAAGAAAATGAAACTGAAGACACAGAAACTTTATACGAAGAAATAAATGATGAAGATGCGTACTTTGAAAGTGATGTAACAGTGCTTATTCCTTCAAATGACAAAAGCTTAAATGATAAATCAATTGAAAATGAAAGCGTAAATGAAATTATAGAAGCTGAAACTGAACTGATAAGAACTGAAGAAAATAATGAAATCACTGAAATTGATAATTTGAATAATAAAAATAGTTTAAATGATACAGAAGCATCTGAAGTAAATTTAGTTTCAAGTGATGAAAATGAAGTTGGACTTGATATAAGCGAAGAGAATTCAATTGATATAGAAAATATGGATTCTGTCGATTCAAATGAAAATATTGCCGCAACTGAAAATGAAAATAAAACGAAAAAAGCGAATGAAGAAGTTATAATTTCCAGAAGTGTTAAATTGATGAAGAATCAGTATCTGGATGTTCTGTACCCTGGAAGCGGCTGGGTTTATTTAGGTGAAGTAAATGACACTGAAAAACTCAGGTACTTTGGAAGAAAAATTACTGAAAAGGATATGCTCTTTTCTTTAAGAACTAAAGACGAAGGAAAAGCAATTCTTCACTTTTATAAAGTTGATAAATTAAACGGTCAGAATATAAACGATTACCTTGAAGTTATAATTTCTGGAGTAAACACAACACAGGACAGAGTAAGGGCTCCTGATTATGCAGAAAAAGTGCCTCCGAAAAATCCAGTTGAAAACATTAAACCTAAAAATACCGAAGAGAAAAAAATAAACGATGAACCAAAAGCTATAGAAACTAAAAAAACAAATGAACAAACTGAAATTTCGAACACTCAAATTGAAAGCAAAGAAAATTTAACATCAACTGAAGAAAACAAAACTTCCTCTGATGCTTCACTTTCAAATGATGAAGTTCTTAAGCTTGCAAAAGAAAGTTTTAACAGAAAAGATTATAAAGCTGCCCTTGATTATATAAATCAATATTTAGCAAATTCCGTTTCACTGTATGATGAAGCTTTATTCTATAAGGCCCAGATTCTTGAATCCCCTTCAACTTACAAAAATATAAAGCAGGCAATTGAGTGTTACGAAAAAATTGTAAAAGAATATCCAAAAAGTGCTTATTGGAAAAAATCAAATGAACGGGCAACATATTTAAAACGATTTTATCTAAATGTGCGTTAACATAAAGGAGCGTTTATGAAATCAAAAAAGTTAATTTCTATACTTTCAGTTTTATTTGTTTTTATTGCTGCAGGCTGTTCAATTCAGCAGACACAAAAGCAGGTTCGGACAATTACTGTTATTGGTGAAGGTGAAGTTTTGTCTGAAAACGACAGGGCAAAGATTACACTTTCTGTAGTAACAAAAAATTATGATGTTATAAAAGCAACTCAGGAAAACTCTGATAAAATGAGTAGAATCTGTTCTGAATTAATTAAAGCAAGTTTGCCGGAAGATAAAATTTCTACTACTCAGTTTTCTATTTATCAGGAACAAATTTATCAGAATGGAAGAAATGTTCCGGGGCAATACAGAGTCAGCAATGAAATAACTCTTTCTGTAGATGACATTTCTAAAGTTTCAGAGTTTATTTCGCTCTCACTTAAAAACGGTGCGAATGAACTTTCAAATTTAAGCTACACAACATCAAATAAAGAAGATGCACTAAAGCAGGCACGAATTCTTGCTGTTAAGAATGCAGAAAACAGAGCAACAATTTTAGCAACTTCAAGCGGAAATACTTTGGGAAAAATACTTTCTATTTCAGAAGAAAATGCTGCTGTGTCACTATCTTCAAAAAGACTGTACGCAAAAAATGCTGCAAGCGATGAACTTTCAATTCCTGTAATGGCTGGAAGTTCTACATCTCAAGTAAGGATTTGTGTTGTTTACGAAATATTAAATCAATAAAGGAAGCAAAAAGTTTATAACTATATAATTGCAGATAATGAAATAAAGTTATAAGATTACAATAATTTTTAATTTGATATAGAGGATTTTATGTTAGACTTGAAATTTATAAAAGAAAATTTAGATGCTGTAAAGAAAAACATTGTTGACAGAAACATGAATGCAGATGCAGACATCGTTGTAGAACTTTATGATAAAAGAACTGCTCTTGTTACTGAATTACAGAATCTTCAGCAGGCAAGAAATGCAAATGCACAGGCAATGAAACAAAAGCTTGATGCAGAAACAAGACAGAAATATATTGATGAAGGAAAAGCATTAAAAGATAAAATCGCTGAAAAAGAAGCAGAACTTAATGAAACAGAAGCTAAGCTTGATGAAGCTGCACGCCAGATTCCTAATATGGCAAATCCAAATGTTCCTGTTGGAAAAGTTGACACAGAAAATCTTGAGGTTAAAAAAGTTGGAACTGTAAGAAAATTTGACTTTAAGCCAAAGGATCATGTTCAGCTTGGAGAAGCACTTGATATTGTAGATTTTGAAAGAGGAACAAAAGTTTCAGGCCCTAAATTCTATTATTTGAAGAATGAAGCAGTTTTCCTTGAGCAGGCACTTATAATGTATGTTCTTAACATTTTAAGAAAGCACAATTTCACTCCATTTATAACACCGGATGTTGCTAAAGAAGAAGTATTAAAGGGAATCGGTTTTAATCCCCGCGGAAATGAGAGCAATGTTTATGCAATTGAGGATGAAGGAACCTGTTTAGTTGCAACCGCAGAAATAACTCTCGGTGGTTTCCACTCAGGAGAGATTTTAGACAAGTCAAGACTTCCTCTCTTCTACTGCGGACTTTCACATTGTTTCAGAAGAGAAGCTGGTGCAGCAGGTCACTTTAGTAAAGGTTTGTACAGAGTTCATCAGTTTGATAAAGTTGAAATGTTTGTATATTGTCTCCCGGAACAGAGTGATGAGATTCACGAAAAACTCAGACTTATTGAAGAAGAAATTTTTTCTTCATTAGGTTTGCCATTCAGAGTTGTTGATACATGTACTGGAGACTTGGGTGCGCCTGCATACAGAAAGTGGGATCTTGAAGCATGGATGCCTGGCCGCTCTGACGAAAATCATCCTGACGGAGATTGGGGCGAAGTAACATCAACTTCTAACTGTACAGATTATCAGGCACGAAGATTAAATGTAAAATATCACGATGATGATGGAAAGAATAAATATGTGCATATGCTGAACGGAACTGCAATTGCTGTTGGTCGCGCTATGCTTGCTATTCTTGAAAATTATCAGAATGAAGATGGTTCTATTACAGTGCCTGAAGTTTTAGTTCCTTATTGCGGCTTTGATAAGATTGGTCCAAAAAAGGATGTAACTTCTCCTGTATATAAGTCTATAAAAAAATAAATTATAGGTTGAGATGGAACAAAGAGATTACAGTCATCACATTTTTTTACTCCTGATGATTATAACTTTCATTATAGTTGCAACGGTTTTAAAATTGACTGCATCTTTTTTTGTTCCGGTTACAATTTCTGTTCTTATAGCCTTTGTATTTTTCCCCTTCCTGAAAAAAATGCATGAATCTAAAATAAAAGTGCCATGGATTTTAGGAATAATCATCGTTGTACTTATTGCAATTTTCTTCTTCTTCATCTTGGGAAATCTTTTAGTTGCAAGTTTTAAAACGATACTACAGTCACTTCCGAAATACGAAGCGCGCTTTACTGTAATAACAAATACATTTCTAGAAAAGTTTAAACTTTCAGATTTAGAAAAATCAGAGATTCTGGCAAAATTCTTTTCTACTTCAGAAATTAATTCTCTGTTAAAAAATTCTATTCTTTCTATAAGCAACTACATCTTAAACAGTGGAAAAAACATTCTTCTTATTTCACTTTTTGTAGTGTTTCTGTTGATTGAAATGAAAAACTTATATCCGAAAGTTTTAAATGCATTTCCAGAAGGAAGAACCAGCAAAAAAATCATTATCATTGCAACAAAAATTATTTCTCAGGTAACGCACTTTATTTCAATAAAATTCTTAGTTTCATTAATTACAGGCTTTTTAGTTTATTTAGTTTGTGCAATTGTAAAAATGGACTTTGCAATTTTATGGGGCTTTTTTGCTTTTATATTGAATTTTATACCAAACTTTGGATCAATTATTTCCTGGGCAATTACATCAGTTTTTGCAATTCTGCAGTTTTATCCTCATGCAGCAATTCCTGTAACAGTTTCAGTTCTTGTTCTTGCAATCAATATGATTTTCGGAAACATTGTGGAGCCTCGCTGGGAAGGAGAAGATTTAGGTCTTTCACCATTCGTTATTTTAGTAAGCCTTTCATTATGGACCTGGCTCTGGGGCTTTGTCGGTGCAATCCTTGCAGTTCCTTTAACAGTAATAATAAAAATTATCTGCGAAAATATTGAATTCTTAAAACCTGTTGCAGTTCTGATGGGAACTTCATCAAAAAGAAAAAGAAAGCATCTTTAACTTATTCTATTCATTAAAAATTTTACCGGTTGCTCTTTCGTATAAAAATCTTTTGTCTTCCTGCTTAACATTTTCAAAGAGAACCAAATAGCATTTTTTGTCTTCATTAAGATATACATCATCAATCTTAAACGAGAGCATAATAGTGCGCTTAATCAGTTTGTTCCCGGTAAGAGTAAAATTCAGCTGTCCTTCATAAAGCTGATCTAAAACTAAATCTGTATCTTTATTTGCAGTAACCAGCATTTTTTCATTATCTGCATAAATTATAGTTAACGGATTATTCTGCGATTCAAAGGATTCAACAACCGTAAATTCTTTTTGCGTTAAATATCTGACAGCACTTAATAAAAACACACCGTTTGAGATAGGCTTATTTTCCTGCTTTATTTTAATCAAAATTTTTTCCAGCAAGTTTTTTGCTTCGACCTGCACTTTAGAATCTATTTCAGCCCACTTTGGCTGGCTAAACATTGTAAACCCTGAAAGCGGTACACATTCATAGGAAATTTTTTCGTTGTCAGAAGAAGTAAAACCAATAGCAGCAGAGAAATCATATTCAGGTGCTGTAGATTTTTCTGTAATTCTGAAAATTTGCTGCGGAACAACAATCGCAAGTCCTTTAGAACATTCTTTCATTACAGTATTAAAATACAATCCGAGTCTGTTAAAATAAAACTGGATTTTTACATTCTTACCCAAAAACTGTTCTGTAATTCTACTTGTATTTTTTAAAAGGATTATTCCTTCATCATATACTTCAATCTGTTTTGCAGGGATAGCAACCGGGAAAACGGCTGACATTGAAACTTTATAATCAGGTATGTCCTGGGTTTTGTTTTCATTTAATTCGATTTCAGCCATTACGGGCTTTTCTTCAAGTGTCACTGTAAGAGGAACATTATCATCACGCAAATATTGCAGTACCAATTCACGTTCAATTTTTGTTAATTCGATCTGTTCACTCATTAAGTTTTACTCCAGTTTTAATCATTCAATCAATAAATTCTATTTGATTTATTTTAATTGAATCTGCTGAATTTGTAAAATAAATAATTATCTCAAATGATGGCAAATGGAAATCGCTTGTGTCTAATTTATTATATTCATTTGAAACTTCAGTTTTTTTATTTGATTGAGTTTTATCTGTGAGTTCATAAAAGTACTTAACTGGAATTTGAATTATATCTTCACTGACAAAAGCTTCTCCAATAATATATTTTTTTAATTCAAAGGGCTCTTCTATTTTCTTGTTTAATTTATACTCGAACACTTTATAGACATACAGGTTATTAACATCAAAATTAGAAGCAAGGTTTTCTTTAGAGATAAAGGAATTGCAGGTGTCTATGATTTTATTCAGCTGCCCTTCACTTAGATTTGATTGATTCAATAAACCGATTTTTGAAAGTGACGGATAAACTGCATCAATATTTAATTCTGATTTTGCAAAAACAAGGCTTTCAGTTGTAATTTTCGAACGGCCATTTGAACTATTTTGTATTTTAGGAGCTGTAAGTAAATCTTTTTCAATTTCATCTGTCCATTCAAAAGTTTCTTCAATCTGATTAGACAAGGATTTTAAAGTATCTGATGATTTATCAAGCTTGAAATTTGAACCCTCGCACGAAATAAAGAAGAATAAAACTGTAGAAATCAGATAAAGTGTTTTTTTCATACTATAGTTTTAGCATAAAAAAAGAATTTAATCACGACATCAAACCATATTATTTTATTTATTTGCTTGTAAAAATATCAATGAAAATGTAAGATTACAAAACATAAATCGTTAGAAATTATTTATTTTTAGAGGAAAGAAATGGCTTTAACCTTAGCAGAAAAAATCATCCAGAATCACATTGTTTCTTGTGAAGAAGCTTTTACACCAGGAGTTCCAATTAAACGCGGTGTAGATATTGCAATGAAAATTGATCAGACTTTAACTCAGGATGCTACCGGAACAATGGCATATTTACAGTTTGAAACTATTGGTGTTCCACGAGTTAAAACAGAAGTAAGCGTTAGTTATGTAGATCACAATACATTGCAGACAGATTTTAAGAATCACGATGATCACAGATACCTTCAGTCAATTGCAGCAAAATATGGATTATATTTTTCACGTCCTGGAAACGGTGTTTGCCATCAGGTTCACATTGAGCATTTTGGGAAACCTGGAAAAACTTTACTTGGTTCAGACAGTCACACTCCAACTGGTGGTGGAATCGGAATGATTGCTATTGGTGCCGGAGGAATTGATGTTGCTGTTGCAATGGGTGGCGGTGCATTTCATCTTGCAATGCCCAAAATTTATGGAGTTAAGCTTACTGGACGATTAAGAAAAGGAATCGGTGCCAAAGATATTATCCTTGAAGTTTTGCGCAGAGAATCTGTAAAAGGCGGAGTTGGTGCAATTTACGAATACTTTGGTGAAGGCGTAAAAAGCCTTACAGTTCCACAGAGAGCAACTGTAACAAACATGGGTGCTGAACTTGGAGCTACCTGTTCTGTATTCCCAGCTGATGATACAACAAAATCATTTCTTGAAAGTATGGGCCGCGGTGCTGATTTTACTGAACAGAAAGCAGATGAAGGCGCTGTATATGATAAAGTAATTGAGATTGATTTATCATCATTAAATGCTTTAGCTGCATGCCCTCACTCTCCAGATGCTGTAAAAGCTGTAAGTGAATTAAAGGACATAAAGGTAACACAGGTTGCAATTGGAAGCTGTACAAACTCTTCTCTTGATGATTTAGCCAGTGTTGCAGCTATAGTAAAAGGAAAGCATATAGCACCAGGTGTTGAAGCAGGTATTGCTCCTGGCAGCAGAACAACACTTTTAATGGCAGAAAAAGCCGGAATCTTAGGCGAATTAATAAGGGCAGGTTTTAGAATTCTTGAAAGTGCCTGTGGTCCTTGTATCGGAATGGGCTTTGCACCAAACAGTGAAGGCGTTTCATTGCGTACCTTCAACAGAAACTTTAAAGGAAGATCCGGAACTGCTGATGCTTCAATTTATCTTGTCAGCCCTGAAACAGCTGCAGCAAGTGCAATTACAGGTTACATAACAGATCCTTCTACACTCGATTATTTCGATGCTTCTTATACTGAAAGCGAAAGAATTTCTTTATTGACAGGAAAAGATTCACGACTTTCTTCAGAAGATGTTTTACAGGATGCACAGGATGAAGGTATGCTGATTCCTCCTCTACCATTAGAAGAAGCTCAGAAAGTAGAAATTCTTAGAGGTCCAAATATTAAGCCTTGTCCACCATGTAAACCTTGCGAAGACAATTTATCTCTCCCGGTTTTACTAAAAGCAAAGGACAATGTTTCTACAGATGATATTATGCCTGCAGGAACAAAAGTTCTTCCATTCAGATCTAACATTCCTGAAATCAGTAAATTCACTTATGAAAGACTTGATGAAAATTTCTATAACAAGGCAAAAGCTATTGATATGAGCGGATGTTTTGTTGTTGGCGGTGAAAACTTTGGCCAGGGTTCAAGCCGTGAACACGCTGCATTGGGACCTATGTACTTAGGTGTTCGTGCAGTCATTACAAAGAGTTTTGCCCGAATCCATAAAGCTAATCTGATTAACTACGGAATTATCCCTATTACATTTGAAAATCCAAACGATTACGAAGAAATTTCTGAAGGCGATACACTTGAAATTACAAACATTTTTGATAGCCTCAAAAACGCAAAACCTTTCGCAATTACAGTAAAAGGTAAAAATGGAACAAAACAGATTTCCGGTGTCAATGATCTGGCAGAACGCTCAAGAAACATTCTTCTTTCAGGCGGACTTGCTTCTTACACAAGAAATGGCGGTCAGTAATTTTTAGTATAATCTATTTGATTTTTAATCAATAATAATTAGGTGTATATGGTTTTAATAACTGTATGCACCTTTTTTTATGCCTGATTATAATTTGCCGTATAAAAAAAAATCCTAGCAAATTTTATACTTTAGGCTTTATAATATAATGTATATAAAGAATTTGTTTAGAAAACAAATGTCATGGCAAAAAGATTTTTATATGCGAGGTAAATATGCTTAAGATACACAATATGCTTGAAGACGTTGTTATAGAACAAGTTAATCAACTCTATGATCAAGTAAAACAAAAGGAATCTTCATGGCTTACTTGTGATTGTGAGAATTGCCGTCTGGATACTATCTGCTATGTATTGAACAGGCTTCCTAATAATTATGTTGTCAGCGGGCGCGGAGTAACTCACAGCTTCTTAAACAATAATACCCAGCTTTCTGTTGATATAAATAAACTTTGTATTGAAGGCATGAGACTTGTCAGTTCTGCTAAAAGACCTTATCACACGGATTTAAAGAACAGCATAAAAGAAATTCCTGAATCAGAAAATGCAACTTATAACTTCCCGACTTTCTTCGGAAACATTTTTGATGGCAATACATTTGAACCGCTTATAAATGCAAGGGTACTTTTAAGGATTGATAATGAAGTTGCTGAAATGATGGATGTAACTTGGCCGAATCCCTGTGTAACTTATGAAGCAACAAAAGGAAGCTATACATTCTGGATTGCCCCTATCAGTGCGAAAGAAGAAAAATTAAAAAGGGAATTTAATTTCAAAATAGAAGTAACAGCCTACGGTTACGAAGACACTCAGTACAGTTTTTCAATTCCTCTGGTAAGTGAAAAAATAAGCCGCCGGGAAGTTAATTCCTGCTACAGCTATAAAATTCAGGATATTTTCCTGTTTCAGACGAAAGATTAAACATTGATTTCGTAAAAAATATATACTCAAAGCGCCTCAAATTCTGCAAATTCACTTTTTATTTAAAATTTCTTAAAACAGACTCTTTATATTGACAATTGTAGTTATTTAAGGAAAAATTGTTACAATATGAAAAAGCAGATTTTGAACAGCCAACAGTTAGAGTCGATGTCAACTCCTGACTTAATTAGCCTTGCAGATGATTATGGAATAGATATTCCGGATGATTTAAATAGATGTTTTGTAATAAGTGAATTAATCGATTATTTTGAAGAAATAAAATCAGAAAATAGTAAAAATGATTTAGAAGAACTGAAGGAAGAAGATAATGTTGATTTAAATAACGAAAATACAGAATCTCTTCCAAAGTCATATAATGATACCACAATAGATGTGCTGTTAAGAAATCCTTCATGGGCTTTTGTATACTGGGATATAAGTGAAGCAGAAATTAAAAGAATGAAAGAAGAAGGAAGCAGTTTATTTTTACAGATTGCATTTTTCGAAAACAGTGAAACAGAAAAACCTCTTGATGTAATAGAAACTTCAGTGGCAGCAAATATAAATGAAGAATACATAATGATTCCTTTAGATGTTAAATTTTTCTCAATTAATTTAATCAGTAAAAATGAATTAAATGCTGAGAATATTTTAGCTTCGACAGAACGAATTGAAATAGACCAGGAAAGTGATTTAATAAAAAGCTTAAAGCCAGGAATGAAATCTAATTATTCTGATGCAGTTAAGCTTTCCGGCATGAAAGATTTAATCTATTCGCATTATATAAATCACAGGCAATCATTTTCAAATTAATTTTTTCTATAGAGAGGAGTACATATATGGACGAAAAAAACTTAGTATTAGTTATAGAAGCAAATCAGCCATACATAAGAAAGATAGATGCTCTTGAAAAGGATCAGTCAGTTTCTGAAAATTCACAAGCCGATTTTTCTGCTCAAAATGATATTTTATTTTCTGCAATAACAAATACTTATGTTCCGCTTTTAAATATGCTTTCTTCTCTGGAAGAAAAAAACATGAAGTTTAAAATCGGATTAGTTTTAACGGCTCCTTTAGTTTCTCTCCTTTCTGATGCACAGATTCAAAAACAGTACATTGATCATTTAGATAAAGTAATTGCTCTTGGAGAAAATGAATTAAAAAGGGCTCAAAAAAATCAGTCTGAAACCGTTGATAATATTTTGTACAATCTGGAAAACTATAAAAAAATAAAAACAGACTTTACAGAAAAATATCAGCAGAACTTAATTCCGGCATTCAGAAGTTTTCAAAAGAAAGGCTATGTAGAATTAATTGCTTCTACAGCAACTTATGTTTATCTTCCGCATTATAAAAAATTTCCTGAAGTAATTAATGCTCAGATTGAAACAGGCCTTTATTCCCAGCGATATTATTTTGGTGAAACTGGTGAAGGCTTTTATATTCCTCATATGGGCTGGTTCAAGAATCTTGAAAAACCGTTGCGTTCCTATGGCGTAAATTATTCTATAGTTGATGCACGATCATTTTTATTTTCAGAAAGCTGCCCTGCCACAGGAATTTTTTCTCCATTAAGATGTGATAATTCACTTGTATTGTTTGGAAATGATCCTTACACAGAAATTGATATTAATGGCGATGACGGCTATTTAAAAAATGAAGTATACAGAAATCAGGATAAGGACATTGGCTTTACAATCGAGCAGAAATATCTTTCAAAGTTTTTATCCCCTGACGGCAAAAGAATTCAGACTGGCTATAAATATTACAATAATGAATCTGATGAAAGCAGTTATGTTCTATATGATAATTCAGAAGCTGATGAGCAGATAAAAACAGATGCACTGGACTTTTATGAAAAAAGATTTACCCGTCTTGATGAAGCTTCAAAGAGTTTAAAGAAGCAGGATGTAACTTTAGTTTGTACAATAAAAGCTGAATACCTTGGACAAAAATGGCATGAAGGAATTAAGTGGCTCGAAGAATTGATTACAATTGCCTGTACAAAAAATGAAATAAATTTGAGAACCTGCAATGAACTGATTAATGATCAGTTTAAACTTCCAAAATTTGCTCCCTACCCTTGTTCAAATAATGGCTTAGGATATGGTGAAGATTTACTTGATAACACAAACAGTTTCTATACACGATATATTCAAAAAGCTACACAAAGAATGATTGATTTAACAGAGAGATTTCCTTCTGAATCAAGCCTAAAGCAGAGATTACTGAATCTTGGTTCAAAAGAAGTTTTGCTTGCTCAAAGCAGTGAATGGCTTTTAATGCTTCATGATAATGTTCTGAATGATTATGTTGAGAATGAACTGAAAGAAAAGATTTTGAATTTCAGCAAAGTATTTGATGCCCTGGCAAGTAATACAGTAAGTACAGAATGGCTTACTATGATTGAAAAAAATGATGCGATTTTCCCGTGGTTGAACTACAGAATCTTCAGTAAGAAAAAATAATTACTAAGTTCTTACACACTCACTCAACCACTCGTACATAAAAAAAGGACTGCCCTTTAACAGCCTCTTCAAACTAATGAGTCGAAAGAAGTCAGGGCAATCCCTATAAACTACAATAAGGTTCTGCTTATTTATAAAGCTAGGTTTATCTTCCCCAGGTAAGCATCATGTCGTAGTTGTCTTCATTTACTTCAAAGTACTGGTTAGATTCTCCGCAGGTCGGACAGAATTCAGGAGCAACAGGACCTGTTACAATGTGACCGCACTTAAGGCATTCCCACACCTTTATGCTTCCAGCGTTGATTTTTGCCTTTGTGTCTTCATCTTTAAGAAGTGAGCGGTAGCGTTCTTCGTGACGCTTTTCGATTTCTGCAATTGAGCGGAACTTTTTTGCAAGGTCAGCAAATCCTTCTGCTTCAGCAGTTTTTGCAAAGCCTTCGTACATGTCCGTCCATTCATAGTTTTCGCCATCTGCACTTGCCTTTAAATTTGAAGCTGTATCAGCAAGGCCGCCAAGTTCCTTAAACCAGATTTTTGCATGATTTTCTTCGTTAAGGGCAGTTTTTTCAAAGACTTTTGCTATCTGCTCATTGCCTTCTTTTCTTGCAATATCAGAAAAATAAATGTACTTGTTTCTTGCCTGTGATTCTCCTGAAAATGCAGCCCAGAGATTTTTTTCTGTCTGTGTTCCTTCGTATTTGTTCATAAATTTACTCCCATATTTATATTTGTTTTTATGCTGCTAATTAAATTTGCAAGCCATTTTCTAAATATTCACAGATTATAACTCACTTTTTAAAACTATGCATTAAGTTTTTAATTGTTATTTTGCGGTTTAGGGTTTAAAATTATAAATATGATGAAATTACGCATATATAGTGTTTTTCTACTTTCACTATTCATTATTACAGGCTGTTCTAGAAATCAAAAAAACAACAGTAATAATCAGTTGGTTCCAGAAGATCCTGAAATGGAAAGCGGAGAATTTCAATTAAAATCCGTACTGGATTCTTATGTTCCTCAAAAAAAGTCCTATAATTTTTATCTGACTTATAAGACTGCTCATCCGTGGTGGGATGCTGTTGCCCTCGGTATAGAAGACGCAGTAAAGCAGTTTGAAAGTAATGATGTGTACATTACTTATGACTATCTTGCTCCAGAAAAAATGTCTGCCTATGATCAGATAGAACGGATACAAAAGGCAGCAGCAAAAAAAACTTATGATGTAATTGGAGTTGATGTTGCAGATATTTCAATTGTAACGCCGGTAATAAATAAACTGATTGACCGCGGACAGAAAGTTATGACCTTTTCCAGTTCAGATTCCGGTAAAGAAAATGGCTGTAAAAGAATTGCGTATGTCGGTAACACACATAACTATGAAGACGGAAAAATTCTTGCAGAATGTCTGTGTCAGAAATTAAATTACAAAGGTAAAATTGCAATGCTTGTCGGTAATCATGGAGCTCCGTGTCATGAAGACCGTGCACAGGGAGCAAAGGACGTATTTGCCCAATATCCGGACATTTCACTTGTTGATGAACAGTATGATGAAGATCTTGAAGAAAAAGCCTATGAGTTTACAAAAGGATTTTTTGGAAAATATCCTGATTTGAACGGAATCATCTGCTGCAACATGAGTAATTCAGTCGGAGCAGGACGCGCTGTAAAAGAAAAAGGAAAAACAGAACAGATTGTAATCACAGGAATGGATCATGACAAAAGGGCTCTGGAATATATGCGTGAAGGAATAATCTATGCCCTTGCCCTTCAGGATTGCTATGCAATTGGTTTTGATACAATTACTACCGCAGTAAAAATTGCTGATGGACTTCTTCCAGGTTCTGCATATCCGGAAATGACTGAAGAAAATACTGAAGTGTTTTTTCAAAAGGATGCAGACTCTCTTTTGAGTTCCCTTTACGGCGAAATAGATTAGGTGGCACACAATGAAAATTAAAGAGAATAAAATTATTTTCATAGGCGGAATTATTGTTCTTTCACTGATTATTACAGGCTATATCTGGAATTACCAGAGTACACAGAAACACACACAGCTTGTTACAGAAAGTTTAACTGATTTCTATATGGAAGAACTTATTAATCGCCGTGTTTCAATCATTTCTGATACATTAAAACAAAATTTTCAGTATATGGAAAATGCACTGGACTCAATTACAAAAGAAGATTTGAGTTCTACAACATCCCTTAGAAATTATCTTGGAAAAATACGACGTCTTTATGGCATTGAAAAATTTTCCTTCGTGGATCAGGATTGTCTTGTCTACAGTGCACACTCTACAAGCACAGGGAAAACCCGTTATCCTTTTCTTGCCGTTGAACTTTCAAAACCTATTGTAACAACAGTTACGGACTATGGCGGAGAAAAACATCTTTTTATTGCACTTTCCGTTTCCAGAATTGAATTTCAGGGTAAAAAAATTACTGCCTGCTTTGCTCAGGTAAACATAGCCCAGATGTTACATTCCATGACTGTCCGTGCTGACAATATGGAATCATATTTTAACGTTTACCTTAAAAACGGAGAAAGCCTTACAAATGTCCCTTTTGGAGGAATTGAATCCGGAAGAAATATTCTATCTGTAATTTATGAAAATGATACAACAAAAAAAAGCTATAATAAAATTTCAGAAGATTTTATGAATGAAAGAAAAGGCAGCATCCATGTTCCTTACAAAAGAGATAATGCCCACCTTTATTATGCACCCGTAGAAGAAACTGGCTGGATTCTCTCAATTCTTGTTTATGATAATGTGATTTCTTCACAGATAAAATCTAACAACCAGAAAATTGAATTTATCAATCATCTTCAAAGTTTAATCACAATCATTTCAGTCATAATTCTTTTTGTAGTTTTCATCATTATACTCAGAAAAAACTCCGCTCTTAAAATAGAACAGGAGAAGCATATAGCTGAAGAAATAAAAAAAGCATACGACAAACTGAATAAAGAAACTCAGGGAATGCAGATTATCCACTCAATCATTCATTCTGGCCCGTGGACAATAGAGTTTAACAGTAAAGGCGAAATAGAAAAATGTATCTGGTCACAGCCTTTCCGTCAGATGCTTGGTTATACATCAAAAGAAGAATTTCCTGACATTTTAGAATCCTGGTCAAAATTACTTCATCCTGATGATACGGAGCGTGTCATGAATGCTTTCTGGTCTGCTGTAAATGATTATACAGGCAATACTATTTATGATGTTGAATACCGCCTCATGACAAAAAATGCAGGTTACAAATGGTATCATGCAGCGGGTAACCTTATCCGTAATAGCGACGGTTCACCTGTAACTTATGTAGGTCTCTTCATTGATATTGATGAAAAAAAGAATTTAAAAACTCTTTCTGAAACTGATCAAATGACAGGCCTCTTAAACCGTGTAAGCGGAGAAAAACGGGTTTCGGAAGCAATGCAAGAGGGCTGTGGCGGACTGTTTATACTGCTTGATATTGACCATTTTAAATCCATCAATGATACATACGGACATGGAGTTGGTGACAAAGTTATTATAAATGTTGCACAAACCCTCAAATCAACATTCCGCGAAAATGATGTTGTATTCCGTCTTGGCGGTGATGAATTTGCAGCTTATGCAAAATATCTTCGTACAGAGAAAAATGCGAAACGGGTTATAAAAAGATTTATTGACAGTCTAAAAGAAATTTCTATACCGGAACTGAATGGCAACCCGATTAATGCAAGTATTGGTGCAATTATTCTGAACCGCGGTGAAACAGATGATTTTGAGCGATGCTATAAACTTGTAGATGACGGTGTTTATGAAAGCAAAAAGATTGACGGTCGCTCAGCTGTTACTTTTGCAAGAAAATAAATCCGCAAAATTTAGAAAACCTCCTGCACACACACTTTCTCGCACTATATTGAATTTTTATTAAAGATGAATATACTTAGTCATGTACCGGGGTGGCTTTAAGTCTGAGATTATACCCGAAGTTTCGCACGAAACTTATAACCTGATCTGGATAATACCAGCGGAGGAAGTATGATAAAATCTACTTTCAAATTTTTATTTTTATTCATTTCAATTTTATTTTTTAGTTTTACACTTGGTTGTAAAAAATCATCTTCAACTTCAAAAAATGTTGTCACTTACACTTACGACAGTTTTGCAGCAGACTGGGGAAGCGCTCCTCTTCTAAAAGAAGCTTTTGAAAAGAACTTTCCGTACACAGTTGAGTTTGTAGACTGCGGGGATGCAATTGAATGTTTCTACAAGATTCAAACAGAAGGTAAAGACTGCCTCTGTGATGTAATTGTGGGAATCGACAACAACTATGCAGGCGAAGTAATTTCTTCTGGAATTCTTGAAAAGTACAAAGCTAAAAATGCTGATAAGCTTTTATATCCTTTTTTACAGGAACAGCTTTCAAAGGATTACTATTTAACTCCATACGATTTCAGTCATTTTGCATTGATTTATGATACAAAAAGCTCTGTTGCTGCCCCTGAAAAACTTTCTGATTTAACGAAGGACATTTATTCTAAAAAAATAGTTTTAATGGATCCAAGAACTTCTACTCCAGGCTTAGGCTTTGTTGCATGGACAAGTGCAGTTTTTTCAGATTCCGAATTTGATTCATTCTGGAAGAATTTAAAACCAAATATTTTATCTATGACTCCAAGCTGGTCTCATGGCTGGGGAATGTTTTTACAGGGAGAAGCTCCTTTAGTAATCAGTTATACAACAAGTCCAGCATATTGTGTTGAAGAAGAAAACAATGACAGATATATTGCACTTGAATTTTCTGACGGACATGTCATGCAGGTTGAAGGTGCAGGTCTTTTGAAAACTGCAAGAAATAAAGAAGGTGCAAAAGCATTTATTGATTTTTTAATTTCTGATGAAGCACAGGTTTTACTGCCTAAAACACAATGGATGTATCCTTCCAACAAAAATATTGAGCTTCCTGAAAGCTATAAAAAAGCAGCTCCTTTAGTTCAAAAAACTTTATTTACTGATGAAAAAAAAGTTAAAGAAAAGACACAAAAGGTTATAAAGCTTCTTAATGAAAACTAAAGTTACTAAAGCATTTCGTAAAGCAATACTTATATTGAGTACAATTTTATTTGTATCAATTTTTACCTGCTTTATGATAATGCTTTTAAATGTTTTTATTTTTGGGTTAAAGAATTTTTCTCTCTGCAGTTTTGATTTTAAATCATTTATAAAAATCTGTTCATACACTTTGCTGCAGAGTATTCTTTCTACATTAATTTCTTTGATTCTTGGTTTCTGTGCCGCATACTATATTTCCTTGAAAAAAGTAAGATTTCTGAAGTTTGTAGATTTTTTTTCTGCAGTTCCTTTATGCATAAGTGCAGTTATTATCTGCCTTGCTTACATTAATATTTTTGGAATCAATGGTTTATTCAATAAACTTCTTGTAAATATTTTGCGCATCAGAAAAGCACCTTTTACTTTCCTGTATTCTTTTTTGGGGGTAATTTTTATTCAGGGATTCTATAATTTCCCGCTTGTTACAAAAAATGTTTGCAACGCCATAGACAATAAATCTTTTATTCAGGAAGATGCTGCAAGAATATTAGGTGCAGGAGAAGCAAAAATATTTTTTAAAATCACCCTGCCTTCTCTGACTTCTTCTATAATCAACAGCTTGATTCCAATTTTTATTTTCTGTTATTTTTCCTTCATCATTGTTTTAATGTTTGCATCTGTAGGCAACACAACGCTTGAAGTTTCTGTATTTCAGTTTTCGAGAAAACCTTCTACTTTTAATCTTGCTTCATTTTATGCGTTAACAGAATCTGTAATTGCCCTACTACTATTTTATATTTTAAATAAGATAGATAAAAAATATGACAGCAACAAAGATTTTTATCTGGAAGAAAGAAAAGAAAAATCATTTTATATAAGCCCGTTAAAATTTATTGATTATGTTTTTATAACACTTTTTATTTTGCTTTTTATTTTTTGCTTTCTCCTGCCGCTTATCTCGATTCCAGTAAATTCCTTTAACATTAAAACTGTCACTTCTGTTTTTAGATCTTCCGGGTTTTATACTTGTCTTTTAAACACAATACTTTTGGGAGCTGCTACTTCATTTTTAACAACCCTACTTTCAGTGACTTTCTGTGTTTTTTCAAGAATTAAAAAGATTAAGCTTTCACGACTTGTTTCTATTTTGCCAATGTGTGTTTCAAGTATCATTATAGGCTTTGCAATTATTTTTACTGTAAGAAAAGGAAATGTATTCTATTTAATTCTGTGCCAGTCACTGCTTTTTTTTCCATTTTCTGCTCGCATTCTGTTTCCGCCATTACAAAAAATCAATGAGGAAATAATAAACTCTTCTCTCCTACTTTCAGGAAGTTACACAGAAACAATTTTCAGGGTAATAATTCCATACTGTAAAAAAGGAATTTTAACTTCTTTAGGTTTATGTTTTGCATTAAGTGCAGGAGAGGCATCCCTTCCGCTTGTTCTTTCTATAAGAAATTTTGAAGTTCTTTCACAATACATTTACAGGCTTGCTTCAAACTACAGGCTTTCGCAGGCAAATTTATGTGCTTTTATCTTGATGATTATCTGCTGTGCTTTTTATTCTGTTGCAAATGATTCGTTTAAAACTTTTGGCAAGGGAGAAATAAAATGAGTTTTTTTGTTGCAAAAAATATTCATAAAACTTATGGCACTTTAACTTTAGATTGTAATCTTGAGGTAGAAGAAAATTCCTTTACATGTATATTGGGACCTTCTGGCTCTGGAAAATCTACTTTATTAAAAATAATTTCCGGACTTGAAAAAAATGACTCAAAGGATTTGCAGGTATTTTTAGATGGAAAAGACATTACAAAAACTGCTGTCGGTAAAAAAAATATCGGGTATATCTTCCAGTCCAACTCGCTGTTCCAGAATATGAATGTAGAAGAAAACATTGCATTCGGTTTAATCTGTAAAGGCGAAAATAAAAAGACGGCTTTTAATAAAGTTCATTCAATCCTGGAAGAGTTTAATCTTTCGGGCTTTGAAAAAAGAAGTGTTCAAAATTTAAGTGGCGGAGAAATTCAACGCGTAAGTCTTGCACGCACTTTAATCTGCCACCCGAAACTAATTCTATTTGATGAACCTCTGAGTGCTTTAGATGAATCGCTCAGGAAAAAGGCAGCAGAAAAAATAAAAGAATATCAAAAAAAATATAACTTTACCGCAATAATGATTACACACAATTTGGATGAAGCCAGGTACTTAAGTGATAAAGTTTATGTACTAAAGAACGGCAGATTTATCTGGAACGGGAAAATGAATGATTTTTCTGCTTCAATATTAGACTAAACTAAAATTCACATTCGCTTTTAAATGTCATTCTGTGTTTTGTAACAGGATGAGTGAAGCTTAAATATGCTGCATGTAGCATCAGACGCTCACCTTCTTCACATTTACCATACAAACTGTCACCAATAATCGGAAGACCAAAGCCATGACTGTCACTTGAAGCAAGTCGCAGCTGATGGGTTCTTCCTGTATGAGGCGTAAACAAAACGCGTGTAACTGCTCGCTTATTATTTGAAGGAGAAATATAGTTTTCTGTATCCATTATTTTCCATTGGGTAACAGCTTTTTTTCCGTTTATTTCATCCCAGATTTGATGCGGCCGGTTATTTATATCAAGGCGAAAATACAGCTCCATTGTACCCTCATTTGCAATTTTCTTCTTTGCAAGGACACCATCAATTAAGGCGATATATTTTTTTTCAACCTCACCATTTTCAAACTGTCTGTGCAATTTTTTATGCGCTTCTTTCGTGAATGCTAAAACCATAAGCCCTGAAGTTTCCATATCAAGCCGATGAACAGCAGGCTGCTCTATACAAAACGGATACAGTTTCTTTATTCTGTTTACAATACAATCCTGTTTATCTATACCACGCCCTGGAACGCTCAAAAGTCCTGACTGTTTATTTACAACTATAATATAATCATCCCGATATATAATCCTTAGGCCCAAAATTGCCGGTAAAACAATTGAACACCTTGAATTGCAAGGCTGTATAGTAAAAATTTGATTTTGATTAAGTGGAACAGAAGCTTCTGACCGTTCGGTAGTTTGAATCGAAGTTACTGTACATTCGGGAGTTTCTTTAGTTTGCAAAGAATTTGTACTGTAAGCACTCTCGTAAAAAAACTCGCACATACTTTTTACATTTAAATTATTTTTGCAGGTATAGTCCAAAAGCTTTGGCGCACAGCACTCGCCGGTTCCTGTGGGAGGCAGTTTATTTTTATTGTATAAAGCACAGGCAGCTTTTAGCGAAATTATTTTATTCTGAAACGAATGAAACTTATATAAATCAAATACTTTTTTTTGCGATTCAAGACATAAATCATTTCTTTTTTTAGTAAGTACTTTTTTTTCTTCCAGAGATTTTCTATCCTCTCCAAATGAATTTATTTTATCTGTTAACAGATGAATTTCTTTATCGTTTTCACACAAAGCGTTTTCAATTAAAGAAGGATTTACAATTGGTGAAACAATAATTACTTCATCATTTGCAGAAAGTCCTAATTCTGATTTTATTTTTGAATCATTATCAATTTCTAAGTCTTTTGAAATTCCTGAGCAGCATAATAAAATTTTTACAGAAGAATCTGCACAGGCAACACAAAGCCCAATCATTAAACCGTTGTCTTTTCTTTCTTCACTAAGAGAAGATAACTGCTTTATACGAATTTGTTTTTTATCAAGTAAAGCTTTTATTTTTCTACAATACTTAAATGCATCTTCTTCCTGAAATGGTGGAAACATGAAATTCATTATACTTAAGTTTTTTAAGAATTTGAATGCTTATGAAAAAAATGTTATATTTGTAGTGTTAATAATTTGCATAAAAATTTAATCAATCTAGAATTCAAGGATTCAAAATTAATCGATTAAATAAACGTAAACAGGAGATATTTATGGCAGATAATTGTGGTGGAAAATGTTCTAACTGTAATCAGGATTGTTCTAAACGCGACTTGCATGAAACCTTGCACGAAGGTTCAAGTGTTAAAAGAGTAATTGGTGTTGTAAGCGGAAAAGGTGGTGTTGGAAAATCACTTGTTACAAGTTTACTTGCATGTAAGGTTAGCAAAGACGGCTATAAAACTGCAATTTTAGATGCTGACATTACAGGCCCTTCAATTCCTACAGCATTCGGACTCGCAGAAGAAAAAGCAATGAGTGCGACAATGAAGATGAAGGATGGAACTGTAAAAGAATACATCCAGTCAATTAAAAGTAAAACAGGCATTCAGATTATGTCTATGAATTTTTTACTGCCTGATGAAACAACTCCTGTTATCTGGAGAGGTCCTGTTATTTCTGGTGCTGTAAAACAATTCTGGACAGATGTGGTTTGGGAAGATGTAGACTTTATGTTTGTAGACTGCCCGCCTGGAACTGGTGATGTCCCTCTTACAGTATTTCAGTCAATCAGTATAGACGGAATTATTGTTGTAGCATCTCCTCAGCAGCTTGTAAGAGTAATTGTTGAGAAAGCAGTTAATATGGCAAATATGATGAACGTTCCGATTTTAGGACTTGTAGAAAACATGAGCTATGTAAAATGTCCTGATTGCGGAAAGGAAATAAAAATTTTTGGCGAGAACAACATTGAAGGAATTGCAAAAGATTTTGGCTTAAAAGTTTTAGCAAGAATTCCTATAGAACAAAAAATGTCTGTAACAGTTGATAATGGAGAAATAGAAGATTTAGAGAACACTTATGTTGATGAAGCAGCTCAGGCAGTAGAGTCTTTAATTTCGAAATGAAAAAATTAATTTTAGGTCCAATGGCAACTTTAAGCCATGAAGCATTCAGAAGATGCGTTGAAAGTTTTGGTGGCTGTGATGAATATTTTACTGAAATGATAAATGTTTCATCACTTCTAACCAAAGGACCTTTTGAAAAATACTATTTAATAAATGAAACTTCTCCTCAAAAAATTGTCTGGCAATTAACTGGAAATAATGAAGAAGTTATTCCTCTGGCTGTTAAAGAATTAAAACCTTTAGGCGGCTTAGGAATTGATTTAAATATGGGTTGCAGTGCTCCACAGATTTATAAAACAGGTGCAGGAATTTCCTGGATGACAAAGCCTGTAGAAATCACAAAAAAACTTGTAAGAAATACAAAAGACGAAATTGAAAAAAATAAATTTGATAACGGAACTTCATTCAGATTAAGTGTAAAATGCAGATTAGGAAAAGATGATTTTACAGATGAAGATTTTTTTTCGTTTACAGATATGCTTGTTGAAAATGGAGTTGACTTAATTACAATACACCCAAGAACGATGAAAGAAAAAATGAGAGGAAAACCAAAATATTTATATGCAGAAAAATTATGTGAAAGATATAAAAAACAAAATGTAATGATTTATGTAAATGGCGGGATAAAAGATTCTGGTTCTAAAAATGAATGTGAATCCCTCTGCCCTTCAGTTGACGGTTTTATGATTTCACAGCAGGCTGCAATAACTCCATGGATTTTTGCCCAGTTAAATAATTTAAAACAGACAATTGACAGAAAACAGGTTGCCTTAAAGTTTATAGATGATGTTGTAAAATATCAGCCGGAAGAATTTATTAAAACCAGAATACAAAGATTTTTTTATTATTACTGTACGCAATTTAAATTTGGCCATTATTTTCAAACTCAGGTCTTAAATTTTAAATCAGTAGAAGAATGTAAAAATAGAATAAATGAATATTTTGAAAAACAAAGTGAAGAACAATTTTTACAGATAGGATCGTAATCTAATCAGGAAATATGATGAAAAGCAATTATATTAAAGGCGTATTCTTTTTAATTCTCTCTGCATTTTTCTTTGCTTTAATGGCAGCATTTGTTAAACTTTCAGGAGAAGTTCCATTTGTAGAAAAAACAATCTTTAGGAATTCAATTTCATTTTTAATTGCTTTATTTTCTATTTTAGTCACAGCAAAAAAGCAGGGATTTAAAACAATAATTCCACAAAAAGAATGTTTTAAATATTTATTCATAAGAGCCTTTGCCGGTACTGCTGCAATCTTTGGAAACTTTTATGCAATTGATCATTTAATATTAGCAGATGCAGGAATCTTAAATAAACTTTCTCCGTTCTTTGCAATTCTTTTCAGTCTGATTCTTATTCATGAAAAAATAAAATTTGTTCCGTTATTTTCAATCATCACAGCCTTTGCAGCATCGTTGCTTGTTATTAAGCCTTCTTTTAATTTTTCACAAAGCTTACCCTCTTTCGCAGGACTTTTAGGAGGAGTTGGAGCGGGTCTTGCATACGCCTGTGTAAGAAAGCTTGGACTTTTAAAATGCAATGGGAATGTTGTTATTTTTTTCTTCAGCGCTTTTTCTGTTTTAGTTTCACTCCCGTTTGTCATTTTTAACTTCCAACCACTAACGCTTAAGCAATTTATATTTTTATTTCTTTCAGGCTTATGTGCTGCCGGCGGTCAGTTTTCAATCACAAAAGCTTATTACAATGCTAAAGCCAGTGAAATCTCAATTTACGATTATACACAAATCTTTTTTTCTTCTGCATTAGGCTTTATATTTTTCAAAGAAATCCCGGATCTTTTAAGTTTTATAGGATACACAGTCATCATTTCAATGGCTTTACTGAATTTCTTTTATGTAAAAAAACAAAATAAAAAAGATTCGGAACCTGCTTCAGTTAATACAAACATAAATGCAAATCCCGAATCTAATCTAAAAGAATAAATCTTGTTTTTCTAAATATTATAGATTGTCAAAGAATCCTTTTGCCTTAAGAAGTTCAGCATTTAAAATTCCACCAAGTGCTGCGCCTCTTTTTGTATTATGACTTAAAGCTACAAACTTAACATCAAATACGTTACAAGGTCTTAATCTTCCAATTACACAAGCCATTCCTTTTTCTGTTTCGCGGTCACGGCGAGGCTGAGGGCGGTTTTCTTCGTGGCGTACAACAATTGGATGTTCAGGTGCAGATGGTAAATTCAGCTCCTGAGGAATAGATTTATACGAAGTCCATATTTTTTCTATTTCTTCAAGACTTGGTTTTTTATCTTCAGGTAAATCAAACTCTAATGAAACACAAGCTGTATGTCCGTCAATTACAGGAACACGAGTACAAGTTGAACTTACTAAAGGTAAACTTGCATTTTCAATCTTTCCGTCTTTTACTGTTCCCAAAATCTTCAGGCATTCTTTTTCAGTTTTTTCTTCTTCACCACCAATGAATGGAACAATGTTATCAATCATATCGAATGAAGGAACACCTGGATAACCTGCACCGCTTGTAGCCTGTAGAGTTGTAACAATCATTCTCTTAACAGGATAGCCTGCCTGAATAAGTGCATGAAGAGGCATCATATATGTCTGTAATGAACAGTTTGGTTTTACTGCAATAAAGCCTTTATCCCAGCCGTGATGCTTTTTCTGTTCTGCGATTACGTCTAAGTGAGAATAGTTAATTTCTGGAACAAGCATTGGAACATCTTCTGTCCATCTGTTTGCGCTTGCATTTGAAACTACAGGAATTCCCTCTTTTGCATAAGCTGCTTCCAGAGCCTTTATTTCATCTTTACCCATTTCAAGAGCACTGAAAACAAATTTACATTTTCCTAAAGCTTTTGTTTCATCATTTGCATCTTCTACAATCAAGTTGCGAACGCCTTCAGGAATTTCAGCTCCAATAAGCCATCTGTTTTTTACTGCTTCACAATATGGTTTTCCGGCACTTCTTGGACTTGCTGCAACATAAGAAACTTCAAACCATGGATGATTTTCGAGCAGCTTAATATATCGCTGTCCAACCATTCCAGTTGCTCCAAGAACACCAACCTTTATTTTTTCACTCATAATTTTCTCCTAAACGAATTCAAATCAATATATTAAAGAGCACTTTCCTTTATTGCATCTTCAATAACTTTTTTTGCACTTTCCTTAACTTCAACTAAAGGCAAACGAACGGCACCAGCTTTCATTCCCTTATAATTCATTGCATACTTTATTGATGTTGGATTTCCATCTACAAAAGCTGCCTTAAAGAATGGCAATAATCTGTAATGGAGTTTTCTTGCGTTTTCAAAATCACCTTTCAAAGCAGTATTTGTAAACTCAGCAATCAATTTTGGAGCAAGGTTAGAAACTACGCTGATTACACCATCACCACCGCAGGCAACTACTGATAAAGTCAAACTGTCATCACCACTGAATACGGCAAAATCATTTTTCTTATTCTTAATTCTGGCAATTACTTCCATAATCTGATTGATGTCGCCGCTGGCTTCTTTAACACCGATAATATTTGGAAGTTCACTGATTTTTTCCAGAGTGTCAGTATTAATGTTTACTCCTGATCTGCCTTTGATGTTATATACGATGATTGGAATGCCAACTTTAGAAACTGCTTCATAGTGCTTGAAAATTCCTTCCTGAGAAGGCTTGTTATAATAAGGAGCTACAACTAAAGCTGCATCAGCGCCTAATTCTTTTGCTCTTTCAACATAGCGGACAGCATCGCGGGTGTTATTACTTCCGGCACCAATTACAACAGGAATTTTTCTTCCGCTAGTTTTTTCAAAAGCTTTTGCTTCTTCAACTGCAATTTTTATAATGTCTACTTCTTCATCTTCATCAAGTGTTGGAGTTTCAGCAGTTGTTCCTAAAGGCAGTAAACCGTCAATTCCCTGCTCTAACTGAAATTTTACATTTTCTCTAAAACCATAATAATCGACTGCTCCATCAGGAAGCATTGGTGTGATCATTGCTGTAAATGCACCCTTAAATAAACTCATATTTTACTCCACTCGTAATTTGAAATTGATATTATAGTATATTTTTTTCAGTCTTATTGCAATTGAGATAATAAATAATTTTTTTTATATGGATTCACAAATTTATCTTTCACAAATACTTATACTACAAAACAAGAATTCTTACATCAGCCCGAGAAATGAGTTAACGTAGACTAATTGTTATAGTCGAATTATCAAAAAAAAAATTGTTAAAAATACAAACTGAATGTATAATATTTTTTAAGGAAATATTTAGTTGATATTTTTGTATTATTAACAAGTATTTTTAAATGATGAGGTTATATGAACAATATTTTTAAAAGATTTTTTTCCTATCTCCGTAAGAGATTTACCTATTCTGATTATGTTAAAGATTATTTTTTTAAATCAGATTTACAGTCAAACCTTGTCATGTGCTCGCTTATTATTCCAATTGAAATCTGGATGATTTTAGGTGCCATTTTTAGAAATATAACTACTGAAAGGCCTTTATCAACTGAATGGGTTATAAAACATACAATCTGTTATTTTGTCTTATTAATATCTGCAATCATTACTTTAACCTGTTCAATTCTTTATAGAAAAAAAATCATTAAGAATAAACTGCTTGGATACATTATAAAGCTTTTATTCTCTCTTTGCTGTCTTTTTTTTGGCATTTATATTTCCTATAAAAGCTATGATAAATCAGGACAGGTATTTGCCTTTGTTACCATGGAAGCTATCATTCTCTGTATATATAACTGGCATCCAATAAATACTGTAATAATTTCTACAGTTAGTTTTGCTGTCTACATTTTCTTTCAAAGCAGAATAATTGATATAAACTACAGTATTCAGGTTAATACATTTACTACCTGGTTGATTTTAACTGTAGCAAGCATAAATCTTCATCATAAAAACAGGTGCGAAGCTTCATTTGATGAGCATATTGAAAAACTAACAAAGCATCTTCAGCAAAAAAGTGTAACAGATGAATTAACGTCATTACAGAATATGAATATGTTCTATAAAGTTACCACTGATATTCTGCACAATAAAAACACAGATATTTCAGATTACAGATTTGTTTACCTGGATATAGAAAATTTTAAAAACTATAATGATAAATATGGATTTGAAGCTGGAAATAACTTCTTAAAAAGAATCGCTGCAATAATTAAAAGTAAATTTCCAGATGATAATGTTGCTCATTTTTCTGATGATCATTTCGTTATATTAACAAAGAATGAAGAATTAGAAGACAAACTTGAGGAAATTGAAAATAAGATACATGAAATAGAAAAATCAGTTCAGTTAAATTTAAAAGCTGGAATTTACAGACCTTTAGATTATACAGTAAATACTCATTTAGCCTGTGATCATGCGCGCTATGCTTGTAAATCAATAAAAAAGCATTTTGAAACAAACATGAAAGAATACGATAATTCAATGCGATCACACCTTAGACTAAGGCAATATATTGTAAACAATATAGATCAGGCTATTGAAAATGAACATATAAAGGTTTATTACCAGCCTCAAGTCTGGGCAGAAAATAATGAATTAAGCGGGGCTGAAGCTTTAGCCAGATGGGATGATCCTGAATTTGGTTTCTTGTCTCCGGCTGATTTTATACCGATTTTGGAGGAGTATCATTTAATTCACAAGCTTGATACATATATGATTAAA
>JAEELR010000016.1 GCA_016282835.1 Treponema sp.
AACTCTTGTAGAAAACAGAAAGCTTGCAGGCGAGCAGAAAATTCTTTCTAATTCAGATTATGTCGGAATGCTTGTAAATGCTTATTATCCTGTAGAGCAGAAAGAGCGCGATGATGAAACTGTTTCTAAACGATTTGATGTTCTTAAAGATTTGATTAAGGGCTTAAGAGCTTTGCGCGTTGAATGTGGAATTGATCCAGCCCTTAAACTTCATGCAGCAATTAAAATTCTTCCTGATTCAAATGCAGAAGTTATCCGCGAAAAAACAGATATGATTGAACTCTTATCTGGCTTGAATAAAATTGATTTCGTTGATGAAAAACCTTCTAAGGCAATTGGAACTGTTGGCGACGGCTTTGAAGCCTTCCTTTTAGTTGATGAAAATATCAATAAGGAACAACTTGTAACAAGATTCAATAAAGAAATTGCAGCTGAAGATGAAACTGTAAAAAGATGTGAATCAAAGCTTGCAAGTAAATTTGTTGACAATGCGCCTGCAGATGTTGTACAACAAGTTAGAGACAAGCTGGCACAGGCTAAGGGGCGAATTGAGAAATTGAATTCGTATATAAACAGTTTATAATTTAAGAAGGAGATTATATCCATGGCATTTGATTTTGATATGGCGACAGAAAAACCTTCTATGGATGCTGAACGCATGAGACAGCTTTCCGAAATTATTCTTGCTCCATATTTACAGACTGCAACAGTTTTAATCGGTAAAGAACGATTTGCAGGTGGAAATATGTTTCGCCATCAAATTGATACCATGGGTATTCTCATTGATTATGGATACATTGACAGTGTTTTATTAAAAGCCAGTTGTGTTCATGATGTTGTCGAAGATGTTCCTGGCTTTGATGAAAACAAAATTATTTCACTTGATAGCGACGGTGAAAATGTATTAAAGCTTGTAAAAGAAGTAACCAGAAGAAAAGAAGAAACTAAAGCGGAGTTCTTAAAGCGCATCCTGGTAAATGGCTCTCATAAAGCAAAGGTTTTAAAATGTGCCGACAGAATCAGTAATATGATAAGCCTGGGCTTCGTTACCAGCTGTGAATTTATAGAACGATATTGCGATGAGACAGAATATTATATTCTGCCAATTGCAATTGAAGTTGATTACAATATGTATCAGGAACTGATTTCACTTATTATGACCAGAAGAAATTATCTTGAAACTTCCGGTTATTTCGATAAAAAAAGTGATGAATAATTAAGTTGAAAATAAAAACACTTTCTGATTACCTGAAAAATCAATATCATAAAAAAGTCTATAAGCTCTCTATTTCACTGGGCTGTACCTGTCCGAACAGGGATGGAAAACTTTCTATCGGCGGCTGCATTTTCTGTTCTCAGGAGGGCAGCGGAGACTTTACTTATTCAAATGAAAACATCAGGACACAAATTGAATTACAAAAAAAATTAGTTGCAAATAAAATCCCAAAATCAATTCCTGAAAATGAGAGGCTGTACATCGCATATTTCCAGTCCTTTACAAACACTTACGGAAATCAGCAGAGACTTATAGAGGTTTTTTCGTATGTTGCTCAAATGAAAGAAGTTGTAATTATTTCAATTGGAACCCGCCCTGACTGTATAACTGATGAAATGCTGGATTTTCTTTCTTCATTAAATAAAATTAAACCTGTCTGGATAGAGCTTGGCCTGCAAACTGTTCACGACTCTTCTGCAGAATATATTAACCGCTGCTATAAAACCTCTGTCTTTTTTGAAATGTATGAAAAGCTAAAGAAGAAAAATCTTTATGTTATCGTTCATGTAATTCTAGGCCTTCCGTGCGAAACAAAAGAAATGATGCTGGAAACTGTAAAAGCTCTTGCTTCATTAAATCCTACGTTAGACGGCATAAAACTTCATCTTTTGCATATCCTTGAAAATTCTGCTTTAGGTGAAAGGTATAAAAGTAATCCGTTTAAGATTTTTACGCTGGATGAATACTGTAATTTAATTATTGAATGCCTGCGCCTGCTTAAAAGTGAAACAGTAATTCACAGAATGACAGGCGATGGGTATAAAAAATATTTGATTGAGCCTCAATGGAGTGCAAACAAAAAATGCGTCCTTAATACACTGAATAAAGCGATTAAGAACGCACCTGATTATTAAAAGTATAAATTATTTAGCTGGAAATAATTTTTTGAAATCAACTAAAACTTCACTTGAATCGCGGGCACTGTTAATGTCTGTGATTTTATTTAAGTTTCTGTAGAAGTTGATTAATGGTTCAGTTTCTTTTCTGTAAACTTCAAGTCTGTGTGTGATGCTTTCAATTTTGTCATCTTCACGTGTAAATAATTCGCCACCACATTTATCACATACACCTTCAACTTTTGGAGGCATAAATTTTACGTTGTAGTTCTGCTTACAGTTCTTGCAAACTCTTCTGTTTGAAAGTCTTTCAATGATAAGCTCATTATCAACTTCAAAGTTTACAACCTTTACATCAATTCCAAGCTTTTCGAATGCTTCTGCCTGTGGAATAGTTCTTGGGAAACCGTCTAGAATAAAGCCGTTTTTGCAGTCATCTTTCTTTAATCTGTCTTCTACAATTTCAAGAACAGTTTCATCGCTAACGAGTCCACCTGCATCCATTATTGCTTTTACTTTTTTTCCAAGTTCAGTTTGATTTTTAATGTTTTCTCTAAAAATGTCTCCAGTAGAAATCTGAGGAATTCCGTATTCCTCTGAAACCTGGCTTGCAAGAGTTCCTTTACCAGCTCCTGGTGGTCCTAAAAAAATAAAATTCATTTTGTATCTCCTAAATGTTAATTTTTATATTTTACACTGAATTTATTATTTTGTCAGTGCAGTTTTTTTGTTTACATTTGTTACTGTAAAAATTAAATTCTGTGAGTGCCAGGAAAAAATTCTTTTTTCACAGTTTTCTTCCAGTAAATTATATATATTCAAAAAATCGTCTTTTCCAATTTCATTTAATATGAATGAGCCATAAGTTGATTTTTCATTGAACCACGAAGAAAGCATTTCTTTTGTAATCTTTCGCTTTTCAGTGATATTCTCTTTCTTTATCTTTATATTCAGTGCGCCCGAAATAAATTTTGTCTTGATTGTGTTTTCATCCCAGCTGAAAATCGGGTTGCTTTTGTTTGAATAGAATTTATTTTCTGCTTCACTGAATCTCTCCAGTGCTTCAATGTTTTTATTTGGTATAGGATTAATTTCTTCCTTAATGAGTGAACTTAATTTCTGTGACTCACATAAAACTTTTTGTGAAAAGATTATTTTTGCATCCTCGCTTAGCATTTCTTCGTTGTAGCTAGTTTTCTGTTCTTCACTGAATTTTTCTTCACCGTACTGTACATCACTTTTATTTTTTTCTTTTCCGTTGAATAAATCCCTGACAATCTGAATTATTTCATCTATGTCTTTTTCAGTTGTAATTTCATCTCTAAAAAACACTCTGTCAAATTTTGTGTCACTGATTTTCTTTACATCTTTCCAAAACTGACTGGAGCTGATTCCGTTTGCTTTTTCCTGGACTATAAGGAGCGGCTTGTCTAAATCATCCAGAGTTGCAGCGTACTGAGTTAAAATATTTTTTGTGTTTTCATTTTTACAGATTCCGCATACTAAACCTTCAGGACACTTTCTCATTGCATCAAATAAAATCAAACCGTCATCGCAATGATATACTAAGACCCTGTGATGGCGTAAAAGATTTGCTTCTTCTGTCATTTCTTTTTTTAGCTGTGAATAAACCTGGGCTTTATTTGAATCAATCCTGCTTCTGAATATTTTTTCTGTTTTAGAAATAATCTGTTCTTTTTTAGAGTCTTGTGGTGTAAAGGTTAAATTTTCTTCGCTTTGTTCCTGTGTGTTGAAATGCTCATTCATCCACCATTCAGGAATTTTGTTTTCGTTTTTATTGCTTTCATCCTCTTCAGATTTTAGCAAAGTAGCAATTTGTAATTCCCTTCTGGAAAGAACTTCATCTCTTATTTTTGCTTCATAGCCCTGAGTTGTTGGTGTGTAAAAAACTTTTCCCACAAGTGGTGTAGGCAAGTACTGCTGTGCAACCCAATGGTCCCTGTAGGCATGCGGGTACATATATCCTGAACCGTGCCCAAAGCCTTCTGCATCACGGCTTGAATCCTTTAAGTGATTCGGAACCTGTGCATCTTCTTCCTCTACAGAATGGAGTGCATCAAAAAATGCCATTGAGGAATTTGATTTTGGTGCTGTAGAAAGATATAAAGCTGCATGTGCTAAAAAATATCTTCCTTCCGGCAAGCCAACCCTGTCAAAGGCCTGTGCACATGAACTTACGACTGAAATTGCATTTGGATCTGCAAGTCCCGTGTCTTCACACGCACTGATTAGCATTCTTCTAAAAATAAAATGCGGGTCTTCTCCGGCTTTAACCATTCGTGCAAGCCAATAGCAGGCAGCATCAGGGTCTCTTCCTCTAAGTGACTTTATGAAAGCACTGATTATGTCGTAATGATAGTCTCCGTCCTTGTCATACAGAACAACTTTTTTCTGAATCGACTGTTCTGCAGTTTCAAGACTGATGTAAATTGTAGAACCCCATTCAGGAATTCTCTTCTCGGGGTACCATTTTTCTGGCGTGGTTTCAACAGCAAGTTCCAGTGCATTCAATAGCGAGCGTGCATCACCGTTTGCTGTATCGATTAAATGCTCTAATGCACCTTTTTCAAATTCGACTTTGTAATGGCCGTAACCGCGTTCTACATCATTCAGTGCCTGCTGGGCAATTTTATATAAATCTTCGCTTTGCAGAGTTTTTAACTGAAAGACACGGCTTCTGGAAACAAGAGCTTTATTTACTTCAAAAAAAGGATTTTCTGTAGTTGCCCCGATTAAAATGATTGTTCCGTTTTCAACCCAGGGTAAAAGTGCGTCCTGCTGGCTTTTATTCCATCGGTGAACTTCATCAACAAAAAGTATTGTTTTTTTGCCGTAAAGCTTTTTCTGGTCTTCAGCCATTGAAATTGCTTTTCTAATGTCAGCCACTCCGGTTAAAACGGCATTCAGTGTAATGAAATTTGAACTTGTATGATTTGCAATAACTCTTGCTAAAGTTGTTTTTCCAGTTCCGGGAGGACCGTAAAATATAACTGAAGTAAGCTG
>JAEELR010000154.1 GCA_016282835.1 Treponema sp.
ATTACAGCCTGAAACATTCCATCATCTGTAAATGTGAGTTCATCAATTGTTTTTTGTTTATGAATATAATTTGCCATAATAACTCCTTTTTAGTTATATATTTGCCACGTTTTTGCAAAAATCACAAAATGTTCGCAAAAAACTTTTGTAAAAGGTGTTAAAAAAATAAGAGGCGGCAGTCTATATAGCAAAGTTTTTGATGATCCCGGGACTTTGACTTTTAGAGTACTTTTTTTTTATATTTGGATTGGTCTCCTGCCGCTATGAGCTGCTCGGATGCCACACTGCAATAATCCCACCCCCTTTGACAGTTGCCTCGTCTTTTCATTACAATAAATAACAGAAAATTAAAATGGAGACGAGTTATCGTGAAAAAGAAATACTATTTTTTATGTTATTTTATTCCTGTTTTTTTGACATTATTTTCGTGCAGCAGCAGGAACGGATATGTGCCTAATTCAGGATATGCACCGCCAGTAGAAAAGGTTAAAGTTTTTTTTACTCTTTCAACACCTTCTACAACTTATGTACCTGATGCAGGTCCTGATCAGTTGAGTGTATATTTTGACGGTTCAGCAGCAAAGTATGAAGATATCGGAAAAGAACCTTCTGATTCAATTTCCATAAGTCCAAATATCAAGGGAAAATGGCTGTGGAAGTCTGACACAACTCTTGTTTTTACTCCTGAAGAAATGTGGAAACTTGATACAAAGTATACTGTATCATTAAGTCAGGGCATATTAGCTGATAATGTAATTCTTGGTAATAGAGACAGCAGTTTTAGAACTAATGAATTTAAAGTAAGGATAACGGATCGCAGCTTTTCAATAGATCCGGAAAATGAATCTATAAAAAGAGTTTATGCTACTTTAAAAGCAAGCCATCCTATGCAGAAGGAAGGCATTGAAAAAAGAATTTCACTTACAATGGAAGTAAAAGGAGCTGAAAACAAAGTCGTCTCTGATATAGCTTTTACAGTTTCTTTTAATAAAGAAGAAACAGAAGCTTACATTGTCAGTGATAATATTCCTATGCCGCCAAGGACTTCAAATCTTAAAGTTGATTTAAAACGCGGAATTAAAAATTCAGACGGTTCTGCTACTTCAAGTTATGAAGATTATAGATGGGTTGAAATTCCTGGTGTAACAGATTATGTAAAAATCAGGGATGTTTATCATTCTCTTGTAAAGAATGATGAAAATAATTACGATCAGGTTCTTTTTATTGAAACAAAAGGCGAACTTTCCACAGAAGAATTGAGTAAGCATATTAATGTTTATATGCTGCCTGTTGACAGGCCTGCAGAAGGTGAGAGGAATTATGTGCAGGAAGATTATTCGTGGTATTATTCAGAAGGGGTTATTACTGATCTGGTAATTTCAAAATCAGAAAAACTTGAATTAAAACCAATTCCTACACAGACGCCTTATTCATCAAATAATTCCTTTATTTTTAAGGCTCCTCCTGAAAGATATTTATACATTCAGATTACCGGAGATATTTTATTCCACGGAGGTTATCGTCTTGTAGACGGATACAATAAAGTATTAACTGTTAGAAATTATCCAAAGGAACTTGGTATTCTTTCTGAAGGAACAATTCTTTCGCTTTCCGGCAGCAATAAAATGGCAATGTATTCACGCGGTATAGAGAACGTTACTTATACCCTTTCAAGAATAATGCCAAAGGATATAAACCATCTTGTTTCCATGTCAAACGGTAACATGAAAAATTTCTACTTTGACACTTATAGTTTTAATGAAAACAATATTTCTGAATCTAAAAGAGAGAACAGAAGGGTTTATGATTATTCAGATGAAAAAATTTCATATTTCTCTTATGACTTTTCTGCAGATCTTAAGCCTAATTTAAATAAACGTTTGTCAAACGGCTTGTTCATTTTTAAAGTTTCAGGCGGCGGATTATCAGATAAGAGATTGATTCTTGTTACGGACTTAGGATTTTTTGTAAAAAGAAATCTTGATAATTCCAGAGATGTATTTGTACAATCAATTGCAACCGGAAATCCTGTTCCAAATGCAACGGTAAGCGTAATAGGACTCAATGGAAATGAGCTTGTAACTGTTAAAACAGATAAAAACGGTCATGCGGAACTTCCTTATCTTGATTATGATGATTATTATGCTGAACACAGACCAACGGCATATGTTGTAAAAACATCTAATGACCTTTCGTTTATGCCATATTCAGAAAACGGAAGAAGTCTGGATTATTCAAATTATGATATTGGCGGAGTTTACGGAAAAGCAGAATCAGATATACTTACAGGCTTTATTTTTTCTGACAGAGGAATGTACAGACCTGGTGATACTGTAAACCTTGGATTAATTGTAAAAGCCGGAGACTGGGACATAGATGTTTCAAACATAACTTTTGACTGCGAAGTTAAAGATTCGAACAGTAAAACAATTGTTTCAAAACAGTTCCGTCTGGATTCTTTAGGTTTTTCTGAAATTAGTTTTGACACTCAGGAATATTCACCAACGGGTGTTTATACAGTATCAATTTATAGAGTTTATAAAGGGGAATATAGTACTTCACGCTCTTATCTTACAGGAACACAGGTTAAGATCGAAGAATTTTTGCCGGATACTCTTAAAATTTCGTCCAGCTTTGAACCTCTTCCAAAAGAAGGCTGGATTAATCCTGGAGATTTAAAAGGTGTTGTTTCACTTAAAAATCTGTTTGGAACACCGGCAGCGGGTAATGAAGTAAAGGCTCGTGTTTCTTTAACACCAGGGTTCCCTACTTTACGAAAATATTCAAATTATAAATTCTCAAATCCATATTTCAATGGAAAAACTTTTGAAGAATTCCTTGGAACAAAGACAACTGATGAAAACGGTGAAGCCAGCTTTGATTTAAATACAAAAAAGTTTGAAAAGGCTAACTATTGTCTGGATTTCTATGCAGAAGGTTTTGTAAAGGGCGGCGGACGCAGTGTATCTCATACTGCAAGAACTTATGTTTCTCCTCTTAAATATATTATCGGATACAAAGCTGATGGTTCTCTTTCTTACATTCCGAGAAATTCAGCAAGAAAAATTAATTTTCTTGCTCTTAATCAGAATCTTGAAAAGACCAGAGTTGCTGATATAAATCTTGTAATTGAAGAAATAAAATATGTTTCAGCACTTGTAAAACAGTACAACGGACAGTATAAGTATCAGTCTGTAAAAAAGACTTATCCTGTAAGTACACAAAAAATCAATATTTCAAAAGAAGGTTATGAATATTTTCTTCCGACAAAAGATGGAGGAGAATATAAGATTTCTATTGTAGATGATTCAGAAGTTGTGTTTAACAGTTTTACTTACTCTGTTGCCGGAATTCAAAATGTTACAAGAAGTCTTACAAGAACTGCTGAGCTTGACATCAGGCTTCAGTCTTCTGATTTAAAGCCTGGTGAAACTGCAAAACTGTTTATAAAAGCTCCATATGCCGGAGCAGGCCTTATTACTATAGAACGTGATAAAGTTTATGCTTGCAAATGGTTCTCTACAAAAACTCTTTCTTCAGAACAGACTATAGAAATTCCTGCTGGAATGGAAGGTAACGGTTACATAAATGTAATGTTTACGCGTGCTGCAGATTCTCAGGAAATCTTTATGAGTCCGTTCTGTTATGGTGTAGTTCCATTCTCTATAAATAAAGAAAACAGAACAAACAGGATAACGTTAGATGTTCCGGAAGAAGTAAAGAGCGGAACAGATTTAAAGATAAAGTATTCTTCAAGAGATAAAGGAAAAATAATCGTTTATGCTGTTGATGAAGGTATTCTTCAGGTAGCAGGATATAAACTTCCGAACCCTATTGATGAATTC
>JAEELR010000155.1 GCA_016282835.1 Treponema sp.
AATTTAAGTTTTTATAATTTACAAAAGATTTTTGTATTTCAATTGGATTTGCCTGTTCAGTCTGTTTAGAAATCAAACCAATTTTTTCTGCAAAAGTATAGGCATCATTTGAAAAGGATAGTTTATTTTCCAGGCCTGGCTTTAGGCTTTCTATCATAAATGAAGATTTGGTAGAACTTATATTGATTACATTTGCTTTTAGTAATCCGTTACTTCTTTTATTTAAAGCAGAAACAAAATCCTGTACTTTGCCGCCTCTCCAGCGAAAATCAACAGTTTTTTCACCAATAGTAAAGGTGTACTGGCCCTGTTCAACAAATAGATTTCTTTCAATATTGTCGCTTAAAAATTTATCACTTAAAGCATTTTGAATTACTTCAATTTTGTGTGTTGCAAAATCAGCTTCTCTGGATGCTTCTACAGTGACTGCATCTTCATTAGTTGAACTTGCCAGCTTGTTACTGAATGGATTTTCGAATGAATATAAAGTCTTAACAGTTTCCCTCAGGGATGACATTTTTTGATTTATATCCCGCCATGCACTCTGTTCTTTCTGATACTTTTCTAAATCTTTCTGCGCATTATTTAAGGGAACTTTTTCTACATTCAGTAAAGCTTCTACGAGATCATTTGTTTTATATGAGTCTGAGACTCCCGGTATAGAAATTCCACCAGCCACTTCAAAACCTTAGATTATTTCGTCGAAAAGTACACCTATAGCCTGCTTCATTCTAAGTTGTAATTTTTGAAGGTCTTCAGAAGGTATTTGACGAATTACTTCATTTGTCGCTGAATCAACTACTGTTACAACAACTTCATCAAGTTCATTATTAACGTTAAATCGTAATTTATTTCCCTTTACCATATCAAAAAGCTTTTGCAATTCCTGAGCTGTTGCCTTTGTTGTTTCTAAATTCTCTTCCAGGTTTTTAGTAACTTCGGCAGCATTATTTGGTAAAGTTCCAAATCTTTCGTTATTTACTTTACTTGAATTTGTTGCAAAAGAGTTAAACACATTTTGGCCTTCCATTGCCTGTGTATTTCCAATCCTACTAATTGCTGTATTCATGGTGTTTCCTCCTTGAAACAAAAAAAAGAGTGGGGAAGGGGGCGCTCCCCTCCGCTCTTACATATTTTACCATCAAAAGATGACATCCAGAAATCTCTTTACAGTAAAATATGATTTTCAAAAACTATTGAAGCAAAGCTAAAACGTTCTGTGACTGACTGTTTGCCTGAGCAAGCATTGCGGTACCAGACTGAGAAAGAATAGCATTCTTTGTATACTGTACCATTTCAGATGCCATATCAGTGTCACGGATAATTGATTCTGCACTCTGCATGTTTTCTGCAGCAACTGCAATTCCGTTAGAAGCCATTTCAAATCTGTTCTGATAAGCTCCAAGATCTGCACGTTGTCTAGAAACACTCTTTAATGCAGCGTCAACAGCACCAATTGTCATATTAGCACTATCAGGTGTTGCAATACTGATTTGTTCTTCAGTACCCTGAGCACCTTTTAATCCAAGAGCCTGAGCAGTCATTGTACCAATAAATGCTGTAACTCTCTGATCCATATTTGCTCCAACCTGGAAAGTCATTACACTGTTTGTCACAGAATTCTGTGCAAAACGTCCAGTCAAAATGTTCATTCCGTTGAACTGTGCCTGTGATGCAATGCGATCCACTTCAGCAACAAGCTGAGAAACTTCAACCTGAATCTGCATACGATCTTCATCGCTGTAAATTCCGTTAGCTGACTGAACAGAAAGTTCACGTACTCTCTGTAAAATATCTGTAGTTTCCTGCAAATATCCTTCAGTAGACTGGATGAAAGAAATTCCGTTCTGAATATTCTTGTTTGCCTGATTCAAGCCACGAATCTGAGAACGCAATTTTTCAGAAACTGCAAGTCCTGAAGCATCATCGCCAGCGCGGTTGATTTTTTCACCTGAGCTGAGTTTTTCGATGCTACCCATTAACTGAGAGTTAGAAACTCCAAGTGTTCTGTTAGCAAACATCGAACTCATGTTGTGATTAATAACCATAATTTTGTCCTCCATGGATAAATTACTTAATACATCTTGTATTAATTTCTAACTGTAAAGGTTATTTATCGATCTGCGCCCCCGATAAATATTTCAGCCCATACAGCAGAAACTGTTACTTAATCCTTGAATTAAATATCAGCTTATGCTGTTACAGTTACCATAAAGGACCTGTCAAAGATCTAAAGTCATATCTGAACATATGACAAAAAACTGCATGGATTGTATGAAAAAAAAAGAGTAGAAGAATCGAAAAAACCGTGCAGCAAGACGGACTAAACAAAAATATTTAATCCGTCTTTAAATTATACTACACTATTGGAGCAAAGACAATACGCTTTGAGCCTGGTTATTAGCCTGAGCGAGCATAGCAGTTCCAGACTGTGTAAGAATCTGGTTCTTAGTGTAGTTAACCATCTGAGAAGCCATATCTGTATCACGGATTCTTGATTCAGCAGCCTGAGTATTTTCAGCAGCAATATCAAGTCCCTTTACAGAATATTAAAGTCTATTCTGGTATGCACCAAGATCTGCACGCTGTTTGTTGATCTTTTTAAGAGCTTCATCCAGTGTACCGATTGCACGGTTGGCATCATCCGGAGCCGCAATTGACATAACTTCTTCGGTACCTATTGTTTTCATACCTAAAGCATTAGCTGTCATTGTTCCAATGTATACAGACATTCTCTGATCCATGTTTGCACCAATGTGGAGCCACATAGAAGCTGTTGGAACATTTTCTCCAAGTGCCTGAGCGAAACGACCTGTAAGCATGTTCATGCCGTTAAACTGAGCCTGAGAAGCTATACGATCTACTTCAGATACTAACTGGCTAACTTCAACCTGAATCTGCATACGATCTTCATCGCTATAGATTCCGTTTGAACTTTGAACAGCAAGCTCTCTGATTCTCTGAATAATATCAGTTGATTCCTGTAAGTAGCCTTCAGTAGCCTGGATAAAACTGATACCATTAGCAGCGTTTCTAGATGCCTGGTTCAATCCTCGAATCTGTGAACGCATTTTTTCAGAAACTGCGAGTCCTGATGCGTCGTCTCCAGCTCGATTAATTTTCTCGCCAGATGATAATTTTTCCATATCTTTCTGTAAATTAAGTCCTGTTACACCTAAAGTACGATTGGAAAATAAAGCGGACATGTTGTGGTTGATTACCATAATTTTGTTCCTCCGTGGAATTTGATAAGGTTAAAATCCTTTTTAACCAAAGCGTAAAAGATTACATTTGCATTACAAGGCTACATCTGCAATCTTTTACATAAAGAACCGGTTTTACAGTTCTTCGTTTATTAATATCGGAGGGACGTATAAAAAACTTTAGAAAAATTTTTACTTTTTTTATAAATTTTTTGTGTTTTTAATGCAAATTTTTATCTAGAGCTAACAGTCATTGCCTGTGAGTACAGATTCAACAATTTTCTTTATCTGTGCAGAAGCTTTTCCCCTGTGACTGATTAAATTCTTTTGTTCAGCGGTAATTTCTGCAGCAGTTTTATTGAATTGAGGGAGGAAGAACAAAGGATCGTATCCAAAGCCGCCGGTTCCTCTTGCATCTTCTATATTTTCGATTAAAGCGCCTTCCATTGTTTCCTGTGCAACATAAAATTTATCGCTGCCAACATAAAAAACAATGGCACAAACATAATGAGCACTTCTTTTACCGTTCAAAAATGCACATTCAGGATATTTCTTTTTTATATCAGGGTTTTTAGCCAGTGAATCATTTGTCTGTTGAATTAAAAAGCGATTCTGCTCATCCTGCGAAATTTTCTGTCCGTCAGGTAAACCTTTTTCATACTCAGGACCAGCGTATCTTGCTGAATAAATTCCAGGTTTTCCGCCAAGTGCATCTACACAGATTCCCGAATCATCAGCAAGAACAGGAGCGTGAACGATTTGCCACAAAGATTTAGCCTTGATAAGACTGTTTTCGTAAAAGGTTGTTCCATTTTCAATAGGGTCGAATGCAATTCCTTCATCAGAGGGGATAACGATTTCATGATCAGGAAACAACTGCTGCATTTCTCTTTTTTTATTCTTATTTCCACTAGCTAAATATATTTTCATATGCCGAATGTTAGCATTTTAATTTTTCATTGTCCATTACGGCAGTTCTGATTTTTCTGATTATGTAGCTCACTTTTCTTTCTTCGATGTTTAAAATCTCACTGATAACCCTGTTTGAAGGTGTTATGGATTTATAAAATTCATTGCTTTTATTTATGTAATATTTCCATTTTCCTTTGTATTTTTTATAGATTAAATCAGTAACTGAAGTATTCAGATTTTTCTCGTTAAGAAATATTTTTTTTACCATAGTTTTATTTGAACAATAGTACAGTTTATCTCTTCTTGCTAAATACTCATTATATCTTTTTTCTTTCTTCTGGATATTTTTCTTTGCAGATTTTATATATTCATTTAATGTATCTATATCAATTTTTGTAAATTCTGAAATACGTTCAATAAGATCATCAGTTAAAAAGAAGCAGGATTTTAACATAATAATTAATATAGTGTTCACATACTGTTCATCCGGTTTTGAATTCCTGTTGAACCTGATAGCTGAATGGAGGATTGTAAAACAATTTTTATCATCATCTTCTAATTCGCGGGGTGATTTATTGTTTTTATCAATCTGATTTTCAATAACTTCCTGTTCATTATTATATAAGTCTTCCTGTACACAGGTTTCATTTTCAAGAATTTCATAATTCATATAATTTCTGAAATAAGAATTCTGCCTTTCCCTGTAATTTTTCAGGTTCCAGTAAGAATATGCAAATTTAATTGAACCATACAAAAAGTTGAAAAAACATCCCTGGTCTTTATCATATTTTTTCATGACATCATCAAGTTTTCCAAGCATAAAAATAAGAAAATCCTGGAATTCATCTTCTGTTAACCTGGTTAAATTAAAATCTCTTTTGTGATTAAAAATAATTTCAGTAATTTTTTTACATCCATCGTCTTTAGAAATTTTACCATCAGTAATACTCTGGTAAATTTTTTCAATCTCATCTTTCATAAAAATCTCCAAATAAGTTTATTTATGAAAGAGCCATAGCAAAATTTATTCCAACTCGATAAAAAATTACATAAATTATGATTCGAAAATTTATTTGCTTATAATACAAAGAGTTAGCAGCTGAAAATTTTTATTTGCAGACAAAATGTTTTTGAAAATCTACTTGCTTTAGTTAGGAAAAAACTAGCTGGTTCAGTTAGAAACTAACTATTTTGACAATTTTTTTGAGTAGATTCAGTTAGAATCTAACTGCTTTAGTTAGTAAAACACAGTTAGACTTAGTTAGTTAAAAAACAAGAAACGCAGTGGTTAAGCATGTCTAAATTATAGAATAGTTTTAATCTTTTATGGTGGTTTCGATGAACTCAACCACCGAAGTCTTTGCGAGGCACAACTATCTTATTATTTTACGAGAGATAAAAAGAACTTATGAAAGCTGCTTAGAAAATTCTGTTAAGAGTCGTGGGAGTATGTCTTTTATTACACCTTCTGTACTGGCACCGGATGCGTTCTTATGCCCTCCGCCACCAAAAGCTTTTGCAATAAGACTTACATCACATTTATCTTTAGAACGCAGACCTAAAGTACAGGTAAATTCAGTATCCTGCCTTATAAAAGCCACAGCTTCAACGCTTTCAACTTCGAGCATAAGAGAGTAGAGCGCATCACTGTCTCTTCCTTCCTGACCATATTTTTTTGTGTCTTCTAAAGTTTCATATGTAATTACAAGTTTTCCGTTTTCATAGCGTTCAGCACGATCCAGCAATATACCCAAAAGTTTTCTGGTATTCCACGGCTTACCGCTTGTAATCTCCTGATAAGTAGTTCTTGGATTAGCACCAGAAGCAACAAGACGTGCAGCTGAGTGAAATACCTCTTCGCTGTCATTTGTTAAAAACCTAAAAAAGCCTGTATCAGTTGAAAGCCCGAAGAATAAGGTTTTTGCAATTTCTTCAGATAAGTCCTTGCAAATTTTTTCTGCAACCTGCTGAATTAAACAGGCAGCGGCAGGAGCTGTAGAATCTATAATATGATTAGAGCCTTTTACTTCTGCGGTTTTATGATGATCGATTATAAAGGTATCAAATTTATCTATATCCTGGCCTATATCACCTAAGCGTTCAAATTCAGAGCAGTCAACAATTAACAGAGCACATTTTGATTTTTCTTCATAACACCACGCTGGAACTTTATTTACAAATTTATTTGCGTAAGATTTTATTTCTGTTCTTTTGAAAGGACCTTCATTTATCAGTATTGTTTTTTTCTTCAAAAACTTACACACATAGGCAAGTCCCAAAGAACTTGAAATGCAGTCCCCATCAGGTTCTTTATGTCCTGCAATAATAAAACTGTCATATTTATTCAAAAATGATTTTAAATTTTCAATCTGTTCATCTGTAATAATTTTCATCAATATTTCTCACAAAATAAAAATGCCGGTGCAAATAATTAAATTTACATCCGGCATAATTAAATACTAAAATCCAAAAATTTTCAATTAACAAAAAACTGATTAATTCTAATACTGTAATTGAAGGGTAGTTGCATCAATTCCTTCGATTTTAGAACCTGCAGGCAATACAGCCCAAGTTTCGTCTTTTCTATTAACTGGCAAAGTCAGCCATACCTTTAAGAATTCGCCGCCCTTATTAATTACTGTCATATAAGGATACATTCCGGCAGGCTGTCTTCTAAATGATAACTTTCTAGGACTTTCTTTAGCCCATGACTTAGGAATTGTAACTTTTCCAATACCAAGACCATTCTTAGCGTAAAGAACAACATAAGCATCCTTAGAATCGTATACCTTGTAAATAGTTACATTCTCGTATGATATATCCGAAACATTATCACCGTGATCCCAAATTGGCTTTTTTGAATCAGAGTCTTGAGCCAAAACCGGTAATAACATAGCAAAACCAAAAATAAGTGTAAGCAATATCTTTTTCATCTGATTTACCTTCCTTGGGCTTAAATTAACGCAAGCATTATAGCCTTTATGGTATGTTTTCTGTTTTCTGCTTCATCCCAAACTTTACTTGCACTGCTTTCAAAAACTTCTTCTGTTACTTCCTGCTCTTTAACGGCCGGAAGACAATGCAAGAATATGGTATCAGCTTTTCCAGTTTCTGCCATAAGTTCTTTGTTTACTTGGTATGGTTGAAGAAGTTGCATCCGTTCATTTTTTAATGCTTCTTCGCCCATTGAAACCCATACATCAGTATAAAGGCAATCTGCTCCTTTGACAACTGATTTTTTTTCGCTGATAGTTAGTTTAGCACCTGATTTTTCATCGAAAGGCTTGCGGATATTTTGAATTTCTTCATCCGGAGAAAGCTCTTTTGGACAGAATACAGAAAAATTTACTCCGAGTTTAGAACAGATTAACATTAAAGAACGTGCCATATTGTTTCTTCCGTCACCACAGAAGCAAAGTGTTAAGCCCTTTAAGTAACCGAAATGCTCTTTTAAAGTCATTACATCAGCTAAAACCTGGGTAGGGTGAAAGTCATCAGTTAAACCGTTAATGACCGGAATGCCTGAATATTTTGCCAGCTGTTCAACATGTTCCTGCTTAAAGCCCCTGAATTCAATGGCACTGAACATTCTGCCTAAAACTCTTGCTGTATCCTGAACGCTTTCTTTTCCGCCAAGCTGAATGTCATCTGTAGACATAAATACAGGGTGTCCGCCTTCTTCACCAAAAGCTGTTTCAAAAGAAGATCTGGTACGGGTAGAGCGTTTTTCAAAAATTAAAGCAATTGTTTTACCTAAAAATCTTTGATGAACTTCACCAGCGTGTGCCTGTTTTTTTACTTTAATTGCATACCCTAGAATTGTTTCTATTTCTTCCGGAGTCCAATCAATCCAGTTTAATAAAGAACGTCCCTTAAAAGGAGATTTGAATTTTTCTGCTTTCATAACCGCACCTCAAACAAAAAAAGGCACTTCAGAAACTGAAATGCCTAAAAGTAGTGGCGACAGGGATCGAACCTGTGACATACGGAATATGAGTCCGTTGTTCTACCTACTGGACTACGCCACCAAGATGTTATGAATAGTAACAATTTCACCTTCTTATGTCAATCAGTTATTTAAATTTTTTAGGAAAAACTTAATCCCTGTCTTCAATGTTGTTTACTTCGCTGATAAATTCTTCCAGGTTATTGAAATGCTTATAGACACTTGCAAATCTGATGTAGGCAACTTTATCAATTTCATACAGACGCTTCAGGACAATCTTGCCAAGTTCATTTGAATTAATTTCACGGCCATTTTTTGATGATGAATAAACTGCATCTTCAATTTCAGAGACAAGCTGGTCAATCATATCACTTGTAACAGGTCGTTTTTCCAGGGCGCGCTCAATACCACGGCTTATTTTTTTCGAATCAAAAGGTTCTCTTCTTCCGTCAGACTTTATAACCATAAGAGGCTTTTCTTCTATGCGTTCATAGCTTGTAAATCTGTGACCGCAGGTTATGCATTCTCTTCTTCGCCTGATGCTTTCACCATTAGCCATTGTACGGGATTCAATTACTTTATCGTTTATACTACCACAATAGGGACATCTCATTTTATTTTACCTTTTTATATTTTAATTTATTGATTATTTCGTTTTTTTCTTCTTCCAGTAATTCCGGCGGATATAAAAGCTTTGCCACAAGGGGGCGGGTAAATAAGGTTACTATGAATGAACAGACAATTTTCATTAAAACAGAAAAGATAAACGGCTTGTAAAGTGTCTGGCTTAATTCACCAAAATCCCTGAAAAACGACAGGCCGTTACAGTAACAAAACCAGAAACTGCCGAGTAAAAAATAAATTATGTAAAAGAGAAAAAGTGAAATAAGGATTTTAACTATAAACTTTGCAGTTATTTTTTTTTCGTACACAGAAGGAAGTCCTATAATCAGTCCGCATACAAAAGAGCCTATGAAATAACTCCATAAAAAGCCTGCATACTCATTATACATTGAAGAAAACCCTGAATAAAATCCCGGGAAAACTTTTAAGCCTGCACAGCCTGCAATAAAGAATAAACCTGTACTTCCGGCACCATTTGCAAGTCCAAGAATACATGAAGCAAGAAGCACAAACAAGTCCTGAGAAGAATACAGGATATTGGCATTATTTTTCTGAGAAGTAAAAACAGTAAGGCAGATTAGAAAAGCAAATACAAATGTAAATGAACTTCTTAATACTTTTAATTTAGTAGTCGATTTCATTTAGAATCCTTTTTTCTAGAGACTGCTTTTGTTTTTGAGACAGTTTTCTTTGTGCCTGATTTTTCTGCTTTGACTTTTTCTGTTTTCGCTTTAACTGAATTTGCTTTAGTTGCCTTTACTTTTGCAGTTTCAGTTTTTGGTCTGGAAGTTTTTGTCTTTTCAGTCTGAGGCTTCTGTTTAACAGCTTTTGCTTTTTCAGTTTCATTCTTTGGAGTTTTATTTTCAGCCTTTATTTTTTTTATTTTTTCTTCCAGTAAATCACTTTTCTTCTGTAAATCTTCATTTGCTGTCAAAAGAGTTTTATTCATTTCTTCAGCAGTTTCTAATATACGGGTAAGCAGATAGATTTGTCTTGAAGTTGTATTTTCAACTGTAAGCTTAAAGTGTAAATCAGGAAGTTTCAGATTCTTTATATAAAGGTCATAAATTACATACGCAATATAAACAAAGAAGAAAATCATCAGTAAATAGACAAACCAGTCGCCAAAGCGTGAATAAACTGTTGCTTTATGTTCATAAACTGGAACTGTAAAAGCTCCTGCTGCTTCCTGGAACAGCGGTAAGTCGTCAATTATTTCACCGCGGGGATTTATTACAACCGAATATCCTGAATTTGCACAGCGTACCATTGTTGTCCTCAATTCAATTGTCCTGTAGCTTGCGGCAATAAAGTGCTGGTATTCGGCAGATTTTGTATTAGACCAGGAATCATTAGTTATATTAAGCAAAAGCTCAGCGCCTAAATTAAACAAAGCCCTATCAACGATAGGGAATGAATCTTCAAAACAAATAGGAACTCCAACTTTTACAAAAGCATTTGGGTTTTCCTGTTTATTTTTGATATACAGTTCTGTTGTTTCAGAATTTGACTCGCCGCTTTTATTAAGTTCAATAAGGGCAAATGGATTCTGGTTATAATCAAGTGGAGTCACTTTATATTTTGATTCAGAAAGAGGCAGTTTAAATAAGGTGTATTGGAAGCCCGGAACTAAATCTGAATACATTCCAACTACATTCTTCATGAATTTCTGCATTAAAGGATTGTCATAATATGGAATTCTTTCTGCAAAAGGCACTAAGTGAATTTTACTCGAAAAGCCGGAATATTTTCCTTCAGAATCAAATAAAACTGCACTGTTTGCGTGAGTGTTTTTATCATGATTTGAAATAGTCATTCCACCAATAATAAAAGGAATTTCTATTCTTTTTATAAATTTAGACAAGCTTTCAGAAGAAGGGTATTTATTATAGTAATTTCTGCTTCCAGGGAATGAGTGATTTAATACACCTTCACTCCATAAAACTAAATCGCAATTCTTTCCTTTTTCATTAAATTCATCTATTTTTTCTTCAGATAAAATCTTAGAAATTTCTATATTGTTTGTTTCGCTGCTGTTCCAGGAATCAATATTCTGCTGCACAAGAACGATATTCATATTTTTCTTAGGAGCTGGAAGCGTAAAATATCTGAAGCAACCGTATAAAAATACAACTGCAAAAACAATGAATACAAACTTAAATGCCTGCTTTACATCACTCTTTATGGCAGTAAACTTTTGTGTCTGCTTTTCTTCCAAAACTAATAAACATTCACCGACAAAGGCTGAAAACAGTGCATAAATAAAAGTAATTCCATAAACGCTGGTAATATCAGCAATCTGTGTAAGAATCTTCCAGCTGTAAGCGCCCATAGAAACAGTTCCCCACGGGTAGCCTAAAGCTTCAACGGATTTCATGTATTCCCACAAAGTATAGCATAAAGCAAACCACAGGATTCTTTTGAAAATGGAATATCTTGATTCATAATTAGAGTTTAAATTTTTCTTCTGCTGCAAAAGATATGGATATGAATATATAACAACTCCACAGCAGCCGCCTTCAACAGCAGTCCCTAAAGCACTGGCACCTAAAGTGAAAATTCCGAATCCATGGAAATTTGCAAGCCATGAACTTGAAATCAGATGAACGATTAATGCGTGAAAGAAAAACAGAAAAAAGCTTTCTCTGTAAGACTTTGATTTATAAAATGCCATATACATTGGATACAGCGAAAAAAGTGCAAGGACAGGCGAGCCAAAATGCAGGAGTTCATTTGAAATTGAAAAGGAGAGCATAACGCCCGAAAAAACTACATAAAAAACTTGTAAAATAAACCGTTTCATTATATCATTTATTTTAGTTCGTTTAATAAATAATTACAATAATTTTACATTAATTAAAAACTATAGTTTTACAAAATAACTAAATACAAAAACGGGTGGGGATGAATGGAAAAATTAATAGAATCGCACAAAAAAGAATATAAAGTTAAACCAGATGTAATTGCAACCGCTCCAGCAAGATTTCATTTAATGGGAGAGTATTCAACTTTCTTCAGGGATAAAACTCTTTCTATGGCTGTTAATTTACCGGTTTACGTCGGCGTTTCTAAAAGAAGTGATCAGGTATTAAATTTTAATTTCATTCAGCTGGACGATAAGAAAAAATCATCACTCAATTCCTTGAAATTTAAAAAAGAAGATAAATGGGCAAACTCTATAAAATCAATTCTATTCGCCTTTAACTCAATGGGCTACAAATTAACCGGAATGGATTTTACAATTTCTTCACAAATCCTTCCTTCTTCTGGACTGGGAATTACAACTGCAATAAAAATTTCTGCTGCCTGGGCAATAAAGGAATTGTGCTCGCTCAAATGCAAGATTAGTGATTTATTATTAGTGCTGGAAAAAGCAAACCGTGTTTATTTTGGCATAGAAAATCACCGCGAAGATAATTATGCTGCAATTTATTCAAAGGAAAACAGTTTGATTTTAACTGACCACAACAAAGCTGAGTATGAAACTGTTCCATATAAATTCAAAAGTCATGTTGTAGTTTTAACAGACACAAAAGTACCGAGAGTTGTTACCTGGAATGAAGAAAGACTTTTTCAGCCGGAAAATATTTTGCTTCTGGGAGAACTTAAGGAAAGAAAGGCCAATGTTTATGGCGGCTGGCAGTACGAAGAAAACCGCTCAGAAATAAATGAAGTTTTAAGCGTTGTAAGTGAAGACACAAAGCGCCGTTTACTCTGCGTAATGTATGAACACAAAAACATATTGAATGCAGTAAATGCAATAGAAAAGAATCATTTTTCTGATTTTGCAAAAGCCGTTAAAAAGAGCCACGAAATTTTAAGGGATTTATATGATGTATCCTGTCCTGAAACAGACTGGATTTTAAAGCGCGTACAGGAACTTGATGCAAATCCTGATGACTTAAGGAACATTGTAAACTGCGGTCGAATTACAGGAAAAGGTTCCGGCCGATGTATTTATTCAATTTTACGTACAGAAGATTTACCAAAATATAAAGAAAAGCTTGAAGAATACGAAAGAATCTTTGGCTTTACACCAGAATACTATGAAGTAAAACCTGCCCGCGGAGTACATTTGGTATGAACATCCTCTTAACAAATGATGACGGAATTGATGCACAAGGATTAAACTGCCTGTATAACGCATTAAAACCAAATCATAATGTATATATCATTGCACCGAAGGAGAATAAATCCGGGACAAGTCAAAGCATAAATATGTACAGAAAGCTTTTGTTTGAGCAGAAAAGTGAGAATGTATTTGCAATAGACGGCACACCAAGTGATTGTATAATTGCATACTACACAGGTGATTTTATTAAGGAAAAAATTGATCTGGTACTTTCCGGCATAAACAGAGGACCTAATCTTGGCACTGACATTTTGTATTCGGGAACTTGTGGTGCTGCACGCCAGGCTTCTTTGTACGGCATAAAAGCTTTCGCCTTGAGTGTGGAAGGAATTTACGGAATGCAGAATGAAAAGGATGAACTTAACTATAACGGCATATGTAAATTCATTGTAAATAATCTGGAAAAACTGATAGCCATGTGTCCGGGTGACTGCTTCTTAAACATAAACGCGCCATCGCAGGACAAATTCAACGGGGTAAAATACTGTTCACTGTGCAAAAGAAAATATCACGACACAACCGAAACTGTAGAAATTTCCGGTGAAAAATATATACAATTTGTCGGGGAATCAAGTGTAGAAACTTCAGGCAACGATGATAACGACGGTAAATGCGTAAATGACGGCTACATTTCAATCAGTTGTTTAAAAGTAGAACCTGAATGCTGCAATTCAAATTTATTAAATCCCGAAGAATTTATTTTATAAGAGGTTTTGTATGTCAGAAAAATCAGTATTAGCCGAAGGTATTTCATTATACGAAAAGGGAAACTACACGGCAGCATTGACATTTTTTCTTTCATTACCAGAAGAATCTGAAGCAGACATAATTGATATGGCATATTATATTGGCTTGTGCTATGCAAAACTTGAACGCTTTGATGATGCAATGATTTACCTCGAACAGGTTGTTACAACTGATGAAAATAATTCAAAACTAACACAAAAACAGGAAGAACGAATTTTACAGTGCAGATATATTCTGGCCATAATTTACTGTATGGGCGGAAGAAAAAAGCTTGCTGACTTTGAGTTAACGAAAGTGCTTGAAACCGGCTACAAAAAAACTCAGGTGTTTTCTTCACTGGCTTATGTTGCATGGGTTTCAGGAAATGATGATGAATCACTTGATTTGTACAATAATGCATTGATTGAAGATGAGAATAATCCAAATGCATTAAACGGAATGGCTTATGTTCTTGCAAACAGGGGCGAAGAACTTACTAAGGCTTTAAGCATGTGCAAAAAGGCTTTAGATTTATCTCCTGAAAACGGCGCTTACCTGGATACAATGGGCCTGATTTATTATAAAATGGGCTTGTATAAAGATTCACTGGACTTTTATAAAAAATCACTAAAGGTTTTAGGAAAGAATGAAATTCTTGAAGAACACATGAAAGAACTTGAAAGGACTATAGAATGAAATTAAAAATTTTTAGTTTTACATTTATTTTTATACTTATATCTTCAATCACTTTTACTTATGCAGAAACATTTTCTAAAACAAATAATTCTGATTCACAGATTGATTATACAGCTGCAGAAGACAATTTCAGAAGGGGAGTCCAAAGCTATTACAGAGGCTCTTACAATGAAGCAATCCTTGAATTTGAAAAAGCTCTTTCTAATTTACCTAATGAAAGTTTAATCCTGGACTGGCTGGGAAAGGCTTACTATAAAGCAGGAATTGAAGGCACGGCTTTAATGCAGTGGAATAGTGCCAAAGAAAAAAGAATTGAGAGTTTGCTTTCAGAAAACAATAATGATGATGCAAATGTAAACATTAATGACAAAGTATTTTTACTTGATAATAAAATTGAAATTGTAACTGACCGCAGGGTAATTAATTTTGAAAACGATTTAAAACAGAAATTTACCGAATGTGGTGCAATCAGCGGGGTTTACAATAAAAACCTTATATTCAGCCAGCCGGTATCTTCGCTTCCGAATAATGACGGATCTGTTTGGGTTGTAGCTTATGGAACAAATGAAATTATTTTATTCGATGTAAACGGCCAGGTAGTAAGCAGGAACAGAGGCCCTATAAATGGCTTTGACAGACCTATAGATATTATCCGCTTGAAGGATTCAAATCTTCTGGTAAGTGAAAGCGCAGGAAACAGACTGGCTTTGCTGGATTCAAACGGAAAGTTTATAAAGTACCTTGGTGAAAAAGGCCGCAAAAATGGTCAGCTGATTGGTCCGCAATATCTGGCGCAAGACAGCAATGAAAATATTTATGTAACTGATTTCGGGAATTCAAGAGTAGTTGTATTCAATAAAGAAGGAACAGGTATTTTATCTTTTGCAAATAAAACTAATTTCTTTAAGGGACTAAAAGCTCCTTCTGGAATTGCAATCATAAACGACAGGGTTTTTGTGTGCGACAGTGTTTATGGAGCAATTTATGAATTTGACACTGCAGGAAACTTTATCAGTAATCTTGTAGAAGAAAAAACTTTACGCAAACCGGAAGCAATGAAAAGCTTTGATTCTTACTTAATCGTTACTGATAAAAACAGAATACTCGTAATTGATTCTGAAACCGGAGAAATTTTTGAAAACGGAAAAACAGGACAGGCAGGAACTTATATAACAAGTGCTGTACCTGATGTAAACGGAAACATAATTGTTACAGATTTAAAAGCAAATGAAGTTTATATAATGACAAAAATGTCAGAATTAGTTGGGGGACTTTTTGTTCAGATTGAAAGAGTAAATTCTGACGCCTTCCCGCAGATTACTTTAGAAGTAAAAATTGAAAACAGAAAGAGACAACCTATCGTTGGGTTAAAGCAGGAAAACTTTTTAATCACAGAAAATAAAAGAACTGTTACAAATTATACTCTTTCCGGGCAGGCTTCAAATAATGACACTGCTGATTTAGTATTTGTCCTTGCCCGCAACAGCTCAATGAAGAATTATGAAGACAGGGTTGAAAGTGCCATAAAAGAGATTTGTGCCTCAACTGATGAAAGAGCAAATGTTGCAATAATTTCTGCAGGAAACATTCCTGTTCTGGAAGCATACGGAAACGCCAGAAAGTTCAATGACTTTGAAATGAAAAACATTCAGACTCCATACACAAATGAAGTTTCTTTAGACTTAAGTTTAAGGCTTGCTACAAACCGTTTAATAAATGCTGAAAAAAAGAGGGCAGTAATTTTCATAACAGATTCATCGCAGGATTCATCGAAATTCAGTAAATATAGTTTCTCTGATATTTCAAATTTCATGAACAATAATTCTGTTATATTCTCTGCTGTGACCGTAAATCAAAAGTCATTGCTGGATGAAATAAAATACATTGCTGATACAACAAACGGTGAAGAATATTATGTATTCAGACCACAGGGACTTTCTACTTTATTCAGTGACATTTTAAATGTTCCGAATGGGCTTTATCAGCTGAAGTATACATCTTCATTGACAACAGAATACGGAAAGAAATATCTTCCTGTAGAAGTAGAAACCTATTTATTGAATCGCTCCGGACGGGACGAAACCGGCTATTTCGCTCCATTACAGTAATTCTGTTAAAAGCAACTTTCTCTTAGTATCTTACTTCACTTGTTTTTATTGTTTGAAATAAAAATTCAAAATAAAAGAAAAAAATATTTTACTAAACCTATTGACATACTAGGTAAGAAGTTTTATTATATGTGTATAACCTAGTTCACTACTAGGTAAATATTTTAGATTTATAGGAGCCAATTATGTCAAAAATCTTTACATCAGCAGACCAGCTTATTGGTCACACACCAATTCTTGAGTTAAAGAATATTGAGAAGGAATTTAATTTAGAAGCAAAAATTCTTGCTAAATTAGAGTATTTTAATCCAGCAGGCTCTGTAAAAGACAGAATCGCTAAGAAAATGATTGATGATGCAGAAAAGGCCGGCAAATTAAAAAGTGATTCAGTCATAATCGAACCAACTTCTGGAAATACAGGTATTGGACTTGCAAGCGTTGCAGCTGCCCGCGGATATAGAATTATTATTGTAATGCCGGAAACAATGTCTGTAGAAAGAAGACAGTTAATGAAAGCTTATGGCGCTGAATTAGTTTTAACAGAAGGTGCAAAAGGAATGAAAGGAGCAATTGCCAAGGCAGAAGAGCTTGCTAAAGAAATTCCAAACGCATTTATTCCTGGTCAGTTCGTAAATCCTTCAAACCCACAGGCACATGTTGAATCTACAGGTCCTGAAATTTGGGAAGATACAGACGGTAAAGTAGATTACTTTGTTGCAGGAGTAGGAACTGGTGGAACTATAACTGGTGTTGGAAAATACCTGAAATCTAAGAGCAGCAGTGTAAAAGTTGTATCAGTAGAACCACAGTCTTCAGCAGTTCTTTCTACAGGAGTTGCAGGCCCGCATAAAATTCAGGGAATCGGTGCAGGTTTTGTTCCTGATGTGCTTGATACAAAAGTTTATGATGAAATAATTCCTGTTGCAAACGATGATGCTTTTGCTACCGGAAAAATTATCGGAAAGAAAGAAGGCGTTCTGGTTGGAATTTCTTCTGGTGCAGCTTTATGGGCAGCAATTGAACTTGCAAAAAGAAGTGAAAACAAGGGTAAAAACATTGTAGTTCTTTTACCAGATACTGGTGACCGATATCTGTCTACACCTTTATTTGCAGATTAATAATACAGCATTCAAGAAGTATGGTAATTGAGTAGTGAAGCGTATCGAAATCACGTGTTTCACTCTGAACATTTTGCAGTCAGGTGTTTGCGGACTTTGCACAATTGGATTCAACCACCACAGTTCTTGGATAAAATGCTGACAATGAGTCTTTATGACATTTGTAAAGGCTTGTTGTCAGCTTTGTTTATTTAAATGCGTGCTACCATAATTTTGAATAATCTGTTAATTTTAATTAGAACTTTTACAATATGTATGCTGATTGAGTTGCTGAGCGTATCGAAATCATTATATGAGTTCAATTCTTTTGTAGTTTCGACTAGGCTCAACCACCGTACTATTTTTTTTATGGAGCAGATAATGGAATCGTTTCTTTCTAGAACTGAGCTTTTAATTGGTGAAGAAAATATAAAAAAATTGCAGCAGAGCAGGGTTGCTGTATTTGGAGTAGGCGGAGTAGGTGGCTTTGTTGTAGAAGCTCTGGCAAGAACTGGTGTTGGCCAGATTGATGTTATTGATAAAGATGTAATTTCTGAATCAAATATAAACCGCCAGATTATTGCAACAACAAAAAATATTGGGAAAGAAAAAGTTGAAGCAATAAAAGAAAGAATTCTAGATATAAATCCAGATTGCAAAGTGAATGCATATAAATGCTTCTATCTTCCAGAAACTAAAGACAGGTTCGATTTCACACAGTATGATTATATAGTAGATGCCGTTGATACCGTTAAAGCAAAGTTGCAGTTAATTGAACAGGCAAAAGAGTGCGGCACAAGAATAATTTCATGTATGGGTGCCGGAAACAAACTGGATCCTACAAAATTTGAAATTGCTGATATAGAAAAAACAAGCGTTTGTCCTTTAGCCCGTGTAATGCGCCGCGAATGTAAGGCAAGAAATTTGAGGAATGTTAAAGTTTTATATTCAAAAGAACAGCCTGTAAAAACTTCTTCTGATGTACCAGGCTCAGTTTCATTTGTTCCGTCTGTTGCAGGCTTAATAATTGCTTCTGAAGTTGTTAAAGATTTAATATCAGACCCGTTACCAGATAATTAGTTTGAATTCTAGGAAAGCTTTGTGCAGTGATAAAAATCGCACTCAATAATTTTAAACAAAAAAAATCTAGTCCGTACTGAACTAGATTAAGTAAGTCGGGATGACAGGATTTGAACCTGCGACCCTCTGGTCCCAAACCAGATGCGCTACCAGCTGCGCTACGTCCCGGTGTGGAGGATGAGGGGATCGAACCCCCGACAACCTGGGTGTAAACCAGGTGCTCTCCCAGCTGAGCTAATCCTCCGAAAGATGTATAGACTATATCAAAAACCAACTTTTATGTCAATAACATTTTAATGAATTATCAATAAAAAGTTTAAATTTGTGTTGATAAATAAAGAATCTTTTCGAGCATTCAGTTTTTCTGCAATGATGTGATCTAGAAATTCCACTGAAAGCCAAATACAAAACCTAAAAACCTAGCATATTACTCAGGTAATATTTGTCACAAATCTCATATGATCTTGGTAATATTTTGCATGATTTTCATATTACCTTGGTAATATTGGACCCCTTTGCATCTTGTTTTCAACCGAAAGCTGTGGTAATGATGAAATATACGTGGCAAAAGCCATGAAAAAATATTAAACCATTACAGAGGATAATAGAAATGAAAACAAATAAAACTTTGTATTTAGTAATTCCTGTTATCCTCATTCTTCTTTTTTCATCGTGTAATTTTTTTGATTTCTTTTTTACCCGTGAAAAAGAAGATGAGGAAATAGGAAAATTTGAAGATATAAATATTTTTGATAGAATTTTTCTACCTAATGAGCTTACTTTCATTACAGAATACTCAATGACTTCTGATGAGAATTATTTGTATGCTATAACAACAGGAGACAGAAATTGTCCGGGACAGGTTGTAAAGGTTCCTAAAAATGGAGGTAAACCCTTAATAAAAACATTATTGAACGAAGCAAGACTTGCAGGTTTTGCAGATTCAAGTCCTTATGATTTAGAATCAGTTGATTATTACAATCATCAGTTAATTGTAAAAACCGTCCCTGTTTGGCTGCAACCAGAACATGGGGAGTTTGAAATATACTGTATGAATCCAGAAAACTTGAGTGTTCAATGGAGATGGGTACAGGAAGAAAACGGAAAACTTGATTATCATGTGGTAGGGTGTTCACCTATTCCAAGATGGAATGATTACTATATCATATACTATGCAGAAGAAAAAAAAGATGACGGTTTTTACATTGTTTTCCTGGATCTGAATGGAAATCAGGTAGTAAAAAGATTTATTCAAAAATCCAGACCTAAGGATGAAGGAAATATCTGTATAGTTGACAATAAACTTTTTTTACATCAAGAGCTTGAACCCCTTATTATATATGATTTAGGGAAATTATTAGATCTTAATTACAATTCTAATGATTGCATTGATTTTTCTTTTAGTGGAGAAGCAAATATATACAGCAATATAGTTACAGACGGTAAGACATGTTATTTCTGTAACATTGAAATTAAAAATCAGGACAAACACGATTGCGTAATGGTATTATATGCAGTTTCATTAAGTAACTATCAGACGCTTTGGAAATGTGAATTTGATGATGAACATTTTGACTGTATAAACAGTATTTTATTATATGAGGGAAATATTTTTCTTGCTGCTGATTACGGATGTGTTTACTGCGTAAATTCTAAGAATGGAAAGCTAAATTGGAAAACAAAAATATCAGATGAAACAAAATGGACTAATCTACTGTGTGAGGGATGTATTGTAGAAAACTATTTTGTTATTCCCTGCGCCAGTAACAGCTTTTTATATTATTTTGATATAAATACTGGAAAAATCAAAGGAAAATATAATATTCCGGTTTTCGGTGGAAAAAGACACTGTTATGTTGAAGGAGAATATCTCTATATTACAACAGGTTCTTATATAGCCCGACTTAAACTAATAGAGGAAGGGTAATTGAAATGAAAACAAATAAAACTTTGTATTTAGTAATTCCTGTTATCCTCATTCTTCTTTTTTCATCGTGTAATTTTTTTGAAAAAAGTGAAAAATCTACCTGTAATAATCTTTTTCTTGTTTATATGGCAGGAGATAATTCACTGAACAAAACTGTTTATACAGATTTAGAGGAAATGAAAAAAGGTCTAAACACAAAGAATGATATTATACTGGTTTTAGCAGACAGATATTCTTCGAATTTTTATGAAGATGAATGGAATGAGGCAAGATTATTTCAAATCAACTATGAAAAAGAGGAAATAAAAGTTATAGAGTTAGAAGATGAAAAACTTGGAATCTCAATAAAATGGCTTGATGATAATATTGACAGTGGCAGTGGAACAACACTAAAGAGTTTTCTTTTGTATGCAAAGGAACATTACGATTTCAATAAAGTCTACTTGGATTTATTGAATCATGGTGGTGGCTGGAAATCAGGAGATTCATATTCCGAAATAAATACAAAAAGTTCGCGAAACATTTGTAGTGATGAAGGCTCCAGAAATTCTCTATCTCCTAAGGAAATGTCTTCTGCTATAAAGACCTCAAAAATAAATCACTTTGAAATAATAATGATGGATGCATGTTCTATGGCCTCTGTTGAAGTTGCATCTGAACTAATAGGACTAACAGATACACTTATTTTTTCTCAAGATGTTATTCCTGAAGACGGGTTCCCATATGAAAGGGTTGTTCCGGCATTATTTTCTAAAGAGAATACTTATGATAAATGCTTAAAAATTTGCGAGTTATATACTCAAAGTTATAATAAAGATAAAACTACCATTTCTGCATTCAAGATTGATCAAGACAACGGCATGGAGAATTTTCTTTTATCATTAGAGAATTATGTTAGTCTTATTACTAATTTTGATTTAATTACAGAGAATCGTTCATATTTTCATGAATTTTTAAAGGATGTTGTTGATCTGGATTTAATTCTAAATGATGAAATGAAAAATAAATATAAAAATATTCTTATTTATAACAGTTCTAATTATAATTGTGGAATATCTATCTATTTTCCCCCCTTTTTCAATTATTCAAAAGAATCTTGGGAATATACTGCAGAAAGACTATCTTTTCTAAAGTTTTGTCCGTCATATCTGGATTTTCTACTTAATTATGAAAAAAACAGTTCATCTTGTGAGGTTATAGATTTTTATGAACCAAATAATTTCAAAATTGATTCTTATGTAATTAATCTGCCGGCAAACAAAGTTGTTTCATATTTATGGTGTATGAGTGATGAAGACTGGTATCTGTTGAATTCTGCAAACGAAATTACTCAAATAACACTCATAAGTCCAGATGATATTGAATACAATTTATCAGTATTATTATATAAAAATGGGGTTTTAATAGAATCTCTTTATGAAAATGAACAGAACACTGTAAATCTGTCTTTCTATGATTTTGATAATATTTATATAAAAGTATATTCGGCATTTGGATATTATAGTCAGGAAGAACCATATACTCTTAAACTTGGATAAAAGTTTATGTGAGCATATATATAGAATACGAGCCATATATCACCTGAATGTAATCAAAATTCCACTGAAAGTCGAATATAAAACCTAAAAACCCAGCATATTACTCGGGTAATATTTGTCACAAATCTGATATGACCTTGGTATCACACAATATGACCTTTTTTTTAAAAGGTCATATGACCTGAATATGACCTAATATTACCAAGGTAATATCTAATAAGACTTGTATTTTCTTAATGATAAGTTATTGTGTTTATTGACATGCAGAATGTGTTTCTGCAAAAAAACTAAAAGGAGTTTAAATTATGAAAAAAATCAAAGGGTTTTTGATTTTTATGGTTGCAGCTGTATTAATGCTCAGCTGTAAGGGAAATTTGGATATTCCGTATGAAAAAAATGGTGTTGACAATACGTTCACCCCATATGCAACGGAAACAGAACTGAATGAGAATACTCTGTTGACATTTAATACTTGCGATAATTTTTATGCAATACATGATAATGGAACAGATGGAAAAGGATTATTCTATGAAAAATCAAATCAAATTTATCAGTTATGGAGTGCACATGTTGAAAAAAAATAATTTTATTTTAGATTTAATTATAATAACATTAGCGTTTATATCTTTTTCTTGCATATATCAGCCTGGAAAAACTATTAGTATGGGCTTGACGATTTGTGCAAAAGAAACTGTTGAATCAGAAATTGTAAAAGTAACTGATGTAACTAAAGAGTTTATAACTGAAGAAGAAACAACTCAAAAAAAATACAAAGGATTAAGCGGTGTTTCCTGTTCGTTAAGAAATGACAATATCAATGATGGGAAAATTCTAGCATACACGAAAAGTGACAGCGAAGGAGTCGTTGTATTTACTTTCTGCGATGACGAATCAAGCTGCACTAATAATGCAGTTTATTATCTTCCTGATCTTGATACTGAACTGTCTGCACAAACAAATGGAACTTCTGAATTCTATATCGTAATAAATGATCCTGAAATGAGTGGATATGAACCAAAATACGATACGCTTAAACAAACCTGTGCTACACCAAATATCTACAATGAATCGATTTATCTGGAATTAGAAAAATCGAAAGCAGAGTAGGTTTATCGAAAAACAAAGACCCGCATTGTTTTAATATAGTGCGGGTTTTTGTAAAATTTTAATTCAAGATGGAGTTTTAAAAACTATTTCACAATCACCATAAATTGCAAGAAAGCCCTGCCTGTCACCAGTTTCGAGTGTATTAAAGATTAAATGAAGGCGGTTTTTGAGTGTTCCTTCAGTGATATTTTCTTCTTTTGCAATTACCTTATACTTTACATCTTGTTGAATCATCTTTAGTGTCTGGCAGTCTCTCTGTGTCAAATCCGGATACAAAGCAATATTAAGAATCTTGTTTTCAGAGACGATATTATTTCTTTCGTATGACCTTATGAAAAATATCAGAAAAATCATAACTGCAATTGTATAGAAGTAGTTTTTTAAATAGCCATAGAAAGCTTTCTGTCCAAAGCGCAGGTTTGTAGCTATAAGGGCAATAAGAATAAAAGCAAGCAGAAAGAGATATGCTTTCATGTGATTTCTCAAAATACCACGAGCAAGAAGAAATGCAACCCCAAGAAAAAACATCAGTATTCCCATATTGCTTGACGGCTCAAAAACTATAAAAAAAACAGAGTAACAGAAAGCGAGAATTGAAGCAAAAGCGAATTTTTGAGGAAAAATCATTATAAGGCCGAGTGAAATCAACGAAACAATATTTACGATAATGTTAAGCTTGTATGCTAAATCAGCTAAATTTCCGTGAGAAGGAGACAACAGATATATTCTGAAAATTGTAACTGGAAGGATGATTACAAAGCAAACAATTGCAATTATTCTAAAATATTTAAGAGCATGATCTGTATAAAGAAATTTTTTGTTCATGATTTTTAGTGTACAAGTTTCTGTTGAAATGATGTACGCATACACTCCATTAATTAGATTATTTTAATTTAGTACAAATCAAACAATATTTAAAGACTTATGTCCTCAATGATTTGAATATGACCCGGTCATATTTGCCGTAGAGGAATCAGATGTTTCTCAGTCAATAACCTTACATTTTCCGAAGGCTACAATCATTGAAAGACGATCACATACGCCAAGTATCTTGTAAATCTGCCTCATCCTGTTTTTTACGGTTCCAGAAGAAACTCCATACTGGTACGCAATAGTATCGTACTTTGTGTTGTCAAGAGCAAGACGAATCCATTCCCTGTCGCGTTCAAGCAGCTCCGGGTAGTCAGACAGGCGTAAAACCTCTTCATCAGGATGTGCCTTTTTTCTTAGCTGATGTCCCGACTGAAGCAGAACAAAAATAACGCCGAGAGAAAAAATGTGTACAACGGTATCCGGGAGCCACAATACAAATTCATCTATTCCAAACCTGAGCCTTAAAATTGCAGGTACAAGAAAACCCACCACAGAAATCACAGCCTTTCTTACAGGATGACTACGCAGAAGTCCACGGCTGTACAGGGCAATCATTCCCACCGCAAAAAGATTTACGGAGAGGGGCGTCGTTCGTCTGTCAAGAAGTACAATAAGGGCATACGGAAAAGCGACCAGTGCAACAAGTTCCAGTTTATAAGGCTTAAATAGCAGATAAATAAACAGGAGCAGGAGCAGGGAATTCATAATAAAGTAAAAATACATTGAAAAGAACCCGTCTTTGAACTCCGTTTAACTCCGCAGAAATATATAATCTGTTGCCATTCTTAAAGCAATAAGCAGTATTCCGGCCACAGCAACAATGCGCACCCAAAAATTCATTTTTTTTGAATAAGAAGAACCTAACATAAGAGAATTCTACCATGAAATTTATCAAAAATCCACAGGAAGTCAAATATAAAACCTAAAAACCTAATGTCTTGTTTTCTGCCGAAAGCTGTGGTAATGATGAAATATACTTGGCAAAAGCCATGAAAAACGAGCAGAGTAGATTGTATTAAAAATTTAAGGTGCAATTAAGATATTGACAAATTTCGGGGGGGGGTATAATAATTTAAGTTTTTTTATAGAAAAGGAGATAAAAACTAATGAAAAAGAGATTTTTAGGTTTATTTGCTGTACTTGCAGTTCTTGTAGGTTTAACAGGATGTGTCTTTGCGCCACAGTCAGAAATTGTTATCAGTAATGATTACACTGTCATCAATGGTTATACCGTTAAGAGTATTTCTTTGTATGATTCAGATGGAATTGCAGATGTTTCAGGTTTTGAACCAACATATAAATCTGGCATTTTGGAATTCTCTGGTTTGCCAGGTGGTTATAATGCGGAAACATCAATCTGGGCATTTGCTACAGGAAATGTAAAATTAGTTTGTAATTATGTTTCAAACGGCAGCGGTTCTGATGGAAAGGTAGAGCTTTCATTCGAAATTAAAGAAGCTGGTGAAATACATCATGTTTCCTTCTGTCCTGATACAGCAAACGGAAATGTTCCAAAGTTAGTTTTGATTGACTAAACAGTAAATTAAATCTAATGCTTAATATCCCAGTCTTATTTATAGTCTGGGATTTTTTTATTTCGAAACGGTATTTAATTTGTGACTTGTAAAACAGATGAAATCCAGACCTTATGCAGAGGGTGTATTGTTTCTATAATTTGCAGATAAAATTTATATATTATTCTTTTTATAATGTATGTTCTGTCTACCAAAAAGTATATATAATTATGTGGAAATGGTAAAAGAGATAAACTAAAGATTTTTAAAACTGTAAGTGTTCCTCTCCCCAATCATTTGCCGAATCAGCGTTCTAATGGTATAATTTACTTCACCTTTATATTGCATATTTTATTAAAATCAGGAGATTACAAATATGAAAAAATTTCTAATTCTTGCGTGCATGTTGTTTGCAGCTGCATTTTCTTTTGCTCAGAATGCAAAGTCAGCAGGCGTTACAGACTCTGATGTAAAAAGCTGGGCTAAAAACCTTAATTCAATTAAAACCGAATTCGAAGATGCCGGACTTGACAGCGAAGATGCTTCATCTATCAGCGCAAAACAAAAAGCACAGGCAGAAAAAATCCTTCAGAAATATGGAATTGCTGGACCCGGTTCAGTTGAAAAATATGCAATGATAACCCAGTGTGCAACAGTTGTTTACGCAGAAAGCCAGATGGACGCACAGTCTATTGCAATGATGAAAGCAATGGGACTTGATCCGCTTGCCGCACTCAAGACAAACATTAACGAGAAAGACTACAAGGTAGTTTCTGCAAATTCTAAGGCCGTAATTGCTGCTATGGACGGATACGAGGATAACACTTCGGTTGCTGCAGAAGAAGATGATGATGAATTTGACACAGGAGATCTTGCCGTTCAGCAATACAAAAAATACTATCAGCCGCAGATAGACGAAATGAATGAAGATACAAAATATATAAGGGATCTGTACGAAAAGCTTTCAAAAGCTAAGGGCGACTGTGGAATTCTTTACAAGGATTCTGACAAACAGCATGCTTCAGGCTACAAAAAAGCTGAGTCTAAAAACAGAACTATTTTTATTTATTCAGGAGATTCTCTTGAATCAATTGATGAAAACGACAAATACAGTGACGGGTGCCGTGCCGGAATGGAAGGAAAAATAGATCCCCGTAAGAAAGATTTTACACTTGATTTTGCATGGATTGAAGCAAGCCTCGATGAAGATGAAATCAGAAGCATGAACGGAGCTTTTGCGGCCATAGCCAAAAAGAAGATTACTAAATCGCTGAAGTTCAAGCTTAAGTCTTTTGAATATTATGAACTTGCTGCTAATTATAAAGATTACAGCCACGGTACTGGAGTAGAATATATAATTACAACAAATGAGGGACTTGTAATACATCTATGGGGCCTTTCATCATTTGACGGAAATGCCTACGAAAGCAAAACTGGAATAAAAGGACTCGATGATGTAGACATAAGCTGGTACGCCGAGAACGATTAAAACTTCAAAACCTGAGCCACTCCCCTATCAAAATGAAACTACAGATTGCTAATCGAACACAAATAAATCAAATTTTCTCACTTTACAAATCTGTAGTTGAAGCTGTCTCGAAAACAAGCGTAAAACTCGGCTGGAATACGGAAATATATCCTTCTTTGAAATGGATAAAAGAAACTGTTTCTAAAAATGAAATGCTTATCTTCAGCGAGTGTGAAAATATCATTGGAGCCTGCTGTGTAAATCATAATGAAGTGCTTTCCTGGTGTAGAAAAAACGGGGATGCCGCAAATCATCTTGATGTAATAGACACCAATGACAAAGCGGTAAAAATGTACCTAAAAGCCGGTTTTGAATTAAGAACGATAATTGAAATGTATTATGAAGTTGTAGGCACAAGAAAGTTTTCAATGCTGGAATACATCTTTGATTAGATTCTGCTGTAAATTGTTATCCCCTATTCTACTTTTTCCTTGTAAATTCTTACATAATCAACAGAAAAATGTGTTGGAAGCTGATCTGATTTAATTTCACCTGCCCATTGTCCGAATTCAGATGTAATTTTTACATAGCATGGAACCTGACATGTTCCTTCGCCATAGTCCTTTCCCGGCATGTTATAAATAAGATGGGCACTATCAGTTCCGTCCATATACATTTTGTAGCCGTCTTTATCCCATAAGAACCACAAGTCATGGTACTTGCCGTAGAAGCTGTCGTCGATTCGCTTTCCTGAGGGATGCTTGCTCTTGAGGTTTTCACCGTATCCATCCCAGTGGATTGTTGTGTAATAAGCTTTGTCATGCGGGACAACTTCAATTATGTCGATTTCAGCTCCGTCAACAGCACCGTTTCCGACCGTAGCGTCACTCATTTTATCTGTCATGAGCCAGAATGCATACCACAGACCGTCAGCTTTTTCCACCTTAAAGCGTATGTTGTAAAGTCCATATGTCTGTTCAAATTTTTTACGGCTTCTGATACCGCCGCTTAAAGGTGTTCCGTCATTTTTTAATTTACAGGTTATGACATAGTTTCCGTTTTCAAAAGTACTGCATTCATTGTTCCACCAGCCGCCTGCATCCTGACGTTTCTGCTCAGGACAGTATTCCCAGTTTTTTGTATTAAGCTTTGAAGATTCAAATTCATCGCTGAAGGTGAGTTCGTATTTTTTGCCGTTGAATGAAAATGAATCGTCATTATTTGTTACTTCTCCGGAGCCAGAGTTGTTTGCTTGAACCGAGCCAAAGATATTTACCCAATCAGAGCAGCTGCAGAATAAAAATGCAGAGCATAAGAATAAAATAAATGCTTTTTTCATAAATAATTCTCCTTAAAAAGAATTTGTGTTTCCAAGAACGCAGCAATAAATACTAAATCTATGTAAATAAATTATAAAATAATAATGATAATAATTAAAGTTTTTTTTGTGTTGTTCTTGCGTTAGGGATTGTAGTGGCAGACCGAAGGGCTGTTCCGGAGCAAAGCGGAGGAATGAAGCCGGAAGGCGGAACCACGAAAAGCCCGCCGAAGTGAACGAAGAGAACGCCGAACGCCCAAATTAATTAAACTCCTCTCCTAATATCCTGCGCGCGGCATCGTGGACATAATTACGAAGCTTTGGAGGATTAAGGACTTTGGCTCCACCGGCAAAAGATAGAATCCAGGAAACTGTCTGGTCGAGCTGGTTTGTTTCAAATGAAAGATAAACTGTTCCATCGGGATTCTCGCGGATGGTCTGTCCTTTGTGCCAGGTACGCTCCATCACATAAGTTTTTAATCCCTTTACAAATTCTATCTCGACCTTAAACCTTTCACTTCCACTGCCCCACGCCCCCATCTGTACGTCAATGTGTTCTTCAAGTTTAAAATCCTTTGGAATGGAAAACTTGTCTTTTGTAATTCTGCAGTTTCTGATTCGCGGCATTGCATAAAGCCTGATTGCCTGCGAGAAATGTGAATATCCCAAAACATACCAGCTGCCCTTCTGGCAAATTATGTGGTAGGGATTGAACCGCCTTTCTTCGTACTCGGTGTTCTGCGCGCTCTTGTATTCCATCTCGAGGGTAAAATGAGTTTTTGTTGCTTTTAAAACATTTTCGAAAACGCCCTTTTCCAGTGTCGTGATTGGGTCTGAGATAAAATGAACCTCGTTGTTTATAAGGGCTGAATCGACTGTGATAGAATCCGGGAGCATCATAATCAGTTTGTTCATTAAATCACGATAGGCTTTTTCCATGGGTGTATTCTTGTACTGTTCGAGAAGCGGAAGGATTGTAGAAAGTGTCAGCAGCTCCCCTTCCTTCAGCATCACCTGATTTAATGAAAAAGTTGAATCTGTGTAGTAATATCCGTTTTTCTGATAGTCGTATTCGATTGGTGCCTTATATTCATCCCGAAGGATTTCAATGTATCGCCCGAAAGTACTGCGGCTGAAGTTTGTGCGCAGAATTTTATTGAGTTTGTTTGCGTTCGGATATTCGCCGTTTCTGATCAACTGTTCAATCTGGAAGATATATCGAAGCATATGCATGGGATTTCGTGACTCTGCTGATTTTTTCTTCTGCGGCATACGGACCTCCTTCGGTGTTATGCGTGAGTTGTTTTAGCATCTAAAATTATATCACAATTTTTTTGAGGGTGCTTCATTATTTGCTACACCCCTTGATTTATAATTGTATTGTAAACGGGTCAGGGACTGGAAGCCCGGCTCATGCAAGTGGGAAGCCCCCAGGAGGTGAAAAAATGAACGCACAGATTTTAATTAAGACTGCCAGAGACTGGTTTGAATTCACAAAGAGTAAAACGGGACAGCTCGATTATGCAGGCAAATGGGAAGCTGATAACGAGCCTGATGTAGACGGCGCACAGAAACTTACTTCAAGCACTTATTACACTCCAAGCTTTTACACATTTATTGATTCAGCGTTGAACTGTAATCCCGTAGTTTATGTTGCTCCTAATATTGATGTTTCTGACAAAGATGTTTTCGATTACCTCATTCATATTGGCCCGGTGCTTGCTGCAGTTGAAGCAAAGAACAGCCTTCTCGCCGGAGAATTGTTTCTTCGCCGCCACACTGTGTTTGAAAAGTTTGCACAGCTTACACAATTCATTCTTGAGCCATACTGCGTAGAGATTCTCTTTACCCTCTGCTATGGACGCATGCAGAATATTAATGCAGAGACATTTCCTTTACTTTTTGACAGTGTAAAAGAAAAGCTTGAGTTTGATTCTTCACGCGAAACTCTTGACCAGGCTTACATGAGATGGTTTAAGAAGAACGATGTAACGCTAACTCTGCCGCTTGTTGGTACCTGCTTTTACAACTGGGATTCGGCTCCATATGTGCTCGAAAAGCTTTGTGATAATTTGAGCTGCGATGACCTTCCTGGTATGGCAGAAAAGATTCGTACTGCTAAGCACAATTTCTATGAATCACTTGAAACTTCTGTTCAGGCAGAACCATACAACCGCCACGACAAAAACTCGATTCTTGTTTGTATTGAAAATCCGGAGGCAAAAATTTCCGGCAATCGGGGGCTTGAGAAAGCAGGACACATCCGGGCGCTTGCTGCAAAGATTATAAGGGAGGCTAAACCTAAGAAGATGGCTTACGGCGGAAAACTTGTATGCCTTGCCTATGACGTGATTGCAGTTGAACTCTCAGTTTAATTTATAAATTTTTTTATTGATGAATGGAGGTATTTATATGGAAAAGACGCGTGAAATTACGGTTAAAGGTATTGGTAATTTAAAGATTCCTGCTGACTGGATTGTTATAAAAGTTTCCCTTGTAGAAAAAAACTGTGACTATGAAAAGGGCTTTTCTAATTTCGAAAATAATTTTTCTAAATTACAGGATGCAATCATTACCGCTGGTTTTGAAAAAAAGGATTTGAAAACTACAGCGTTTTCTGTATCAACTGATTATAAAAATGTAAAAAAACAAAATGAATACATAAGAGTTTTAGACGGTTACATTTTTAGAAATGAATTGAAAATTGAATTCACTTTTGATGCAAAGAAAGTCAATGATGTATTAAAAGCATTGCATAATTCAGGGGTTACAACTGAGATTGATATTTCATTTACTGTTCAGGACAAAGAGGCTGTCGTTAATAAGCTTCTGTATGCTGCAACACAAAATGCCAGGAAAAAGGCAAAAACTCTTTGCGATGCTATGGGAGTAAAACTGGGGAAACTTATAACAATTAATTACAACTGGACAGATATTGATATATATTCAAATGTTAGTTATGAATGTGAAATGGAATGTGTAGGTTCTGCAATGACTGACATTTGTCCAGATGATGTTTCTGTAAGTGAAAATGCAGTTTTTGTTTGGGAAATAACTGATTAGGACTGTTATATTTGAAAGAATATTATTATATTCCAGACGAGTAACCACACAGCCAGTAATTGACTTGCCGGTTTCAACAATCTTCTCTCTGTTCCTAATGCCGATGCAGCCTGGAAGAAAGTAGCCCTTCGACGCTTGTCGTACAGTTTCCTCGCTGTATGGTAATGAATAATATTCACCGTCTTTTGCCACAGTCAGTGTGCAGCTCTTTCTATGAATCAACATAGGGATAGTGTAAGACGGTTTCGGTTTTGAAAATTCAGTAAAAAGTTCGGTTTTTAAGTAAAAAGTTCGGTTTTTAAGTAAAAAGTTCGGAAAGTCTAGAAATAGTTCGGAAAATTTGAACTAATAGGTTTTACAAAATTTGTAATTATTTATATTTTTGCACAAGGTATGATAAAAAATTATTTAACCTAAATATTTGTAATGACCTTTTTGTAGCTTAATTTTTTCCATAAATCTTTTTCCATAGCGGCTAGGTTTAACTACAGCATAAGCAATTGTGTTTAAATTTAATGTATATTTTTTTTTCTCTGCATCAAATTCTGGCAAGTTACAAGTAAAAATTATATTTTTTATTGTTTTTCTGTTAATAATTTCTTCAAAAGTTTGAGTATGAATTAATTTTTCTATATATTGCCCTAACAGATCAAAGTAATCTTCATTTTTGCATGATTGTAGTAATATTAAATCTAAACCAATAACAATAATTCCAGCATTTCCATATTTTTCTATTTGTTTTTGAGCATCTTTAATTTCAGAATATATCTTATCTTCACTATGTATTCTTTTAACTGCCACATAATGTTTCTTCTTAAAGAAAATAATAGAAAAATCGGGTTCTTCTATAAATGTTTTAAATGATTTATTAAACAAAGACATAATGAATAATTGATATTGTATATTTCTATGAAGATAATTTTTGTCATCTTCCTGTAAATCAGAACCACCCCAAATTTTATCTATTTCTTTTTTTCCAAAGTCGGTATTTATTAATTCTTTACAATTCAAAATGCAAGATAACTGATATAAATCACTTATCCCTTCAATAAGTCTTTGTGAATGTATATCTTTTTCGTTAAGTTTATTTATATTTTTGTAATCTTTTAAAGTCTTATAAAATCGGCAACTTTTGTTTACTGAATATTTATTTTCAAGTATTTTAATTGTGTTTTCAAAGTTTTCAATCATTTGTTCATAAGTATAATTTTCCATAATTCATACCTATTAAATATTTAATATAAAAAAATGAAAAGAGGAATTTGTATTGAAAATAACAAATACTATGAAATCATATCTTTTTAGGGAAATCATATTTTAATATAGAATAATTAGTGACCTGTTCTTCTTGTTTCATATATTTCTATAATTTGTGATTTAGAATCTCCTGAAGTCATTAAAGATGTATAAGACCAATATTCACTTATTGTTTTTAAGGTTCTATACACAATAGCAGGTTGGTTGTTCCATTTAATTTCAAAGTCATGATCATATATACCATCATTAGTTAATATGTTAATAAGTTCTGGTTCTGCAATTTTTCTTTCACTTGTTGATGCATCCAATATTTTTAAAAGTTTTGAATCCGGAAACTTTTGTCTATGAGTATTTATATATTCTTCATATTGGGAAAGTATGAAGAAATTCTTTTGGTACTTTCTCCATATTTTCCCAAACAAAATAATATAAGAATTTTTTTTTTTGAATTATTGTTAGAAAGGGTTTGTATTAAATCATTTTCTTTAATTTCTTAAATTCTAATTTTCCAGTCTTCCATTTTTTTATCCTTATTTTTCTTCTAATGTTTTTGCCTGTCCATTTACAATAGTTTCATGTACAAAAACAATCTGACCTTTTTTGTTCTTGTAAAAATCACTACTTAATCTTTTGAAGTACCCTCGTCGGAAGTGAGGAATAACAACACCAGCAGCAGCTTTTTCTGTAACATCAACAACTTTTTCAGAAGTGTTTAAGTAATGATTGTTTTCTGTTTTTACATCATGAGGAGCACCATCAACAAGACAATCAGGAAAACAATAAATATATGAAAGCAGATTAATTGCAAGTTTAGTAATCTCATTCATTTCTTGGTCTGTATAGACGATAGATTTTTTATCTTCAATTTCATTACTTGAAATATGGTATTGTTCCATTCCATGATTTACAAAAATACGAAGCTCGTTTGATGTATCATAAAGAGAGTAAGCAAAAACATAGCCCTGTGATTTTTTAGGAACGTGAAGACAGATTCCAAAGTTTATACCAGTTGTAAG
>JAEELR010000156.1 GCA_016282835.1 Treponema sp.
AAAATTGCGCTCTTTGTTCTTCCGCCGGAAAGCTCCTCTCCCCGCCCCAAAACCAGATACTTATCAATATGCATTTTTTCCAGCGCAAACACCGAAAGGCATTTTTCACTTACAACATTCGCCTTAATCTTTGCAAGGTCCCCTTCAGGATTATCTGCCATATCTTCGTACAAAAAAGCAGCAGTCGCCAGCCCTAAAACACTGTCGCCCAGAAACTCAAGCCGTTCATTGTTGTAATGTTTATATTCACTTTTTTCATTAGAAAAGGATCTGTGATGAAAAGCTAAATCCAAAAGATTTAAATTCTTAAAATGCAAATTACAATTCTTACAGAACTCCAAAAGCTCGCCCTGTCTTTCCTTACCCATCTTCTTTGCTTTCAGAGAAAAATTTTTATCATTTATATTTGGAATCATGTTTTTATAATAATATTTAAAATAAAAAAAGCACAGTATAAAACCGTGCTTTCATAAACTAAATGAAAAAATAATTACTGCTGCTGAGATTTAATAAACTCATAAGCATCTTTTACTGTCTCAAATTCATTTGCTTTTTCATCAGGGATTTCAATTCCTAATTCTTCTTCAATAGCATAAACTAATTCAAAAAGGTCAAGGCTATCAGCACCAAGGTCACCACGAAAAGAAGCCTCCATAGTTACTTTGTCTGCATCAAGGTCAAGCTTTTCTGCTATAAGTTTTTGCATTTTCTCGAATAATTCGTCCATCTTAATCTCCTAAAATTAGCCGTTTACTTCTGGTGTAATTACCTGACGTCCACGATAGAATCCACATTTTGGGCAAACATGATGTTGTAAAACCAGGTTGCCACAGTTACTGCATTCTACAAGGTGTGGAGTATCAAGATGCATATTAACACCGCGTCTTCTCTTAGTTACGGCTTTTGAAGTTTTTGATCTAGGTACTGCCATAATATATAACCTCGCTATATAAAATTAGTCATCTGAATAACGCTCGCAATATTACTACAGATTCCCATTTCTTGTCAATAATTATACTAACTTATAAAATCAATTGTCAATATCATTTAGACACTTTTACAAATTTTGTCAAACACATCCCTGCATCAATTTTCCTGCATCAATTTCACTTAAACAGAAAACTTTTTCTTAAGCTCCCTGCAGACAATCTCCGGAACCATTGCACTCACATCACCGTCATAGCGTGCAACCTCTTTAATGCTGCTTGACCTGATTAAAAAATATTTCTGCTCAGTCGGAATAAACAGAGTCTCAATTTCACTATTAATGGAATGATTCAGCAGTGACAAATCAAACTCGTATGCAAAGTCCATTGAATTCCTGATTCCCCTCAAGAGAACCTTAGCGCCAACCTTTTTACAGTAATCAACAATAAGCCCCGACCAGATCTGCACCTTAACATTCTCAAACCTTTCCGTAAGCTTGCACAGCATATCAAAGCGTTCCTTATCGTTAAACAGATATTTCTTATCAGGGTTTACGGCAATAACAACATCAACTCTATCAAAAAGCTTGCAACTTCTTTCTATTATATTTAAATGCCCGAAAGTAGGAGGATCAAAAGAACCAGGAAAAACTGCAATCGTCATAAACTCACCTCGCAAAAAATATTACAACTAAAATATAAAGTAAGCAGATAAAAAAATCTATTTAATTTTTAAATTATTTTTCCGGACGTAAAATTCCTCCTTCACGAAAGTTCATCTCACTAAGAATTCATTACTGCATCATCGGGCCTTCCGGTGCTTGCCTGCTACCGCACGCGGTCCTCCCGGACGGCTTTACCCAGCTCCAGCCCCGCGTAGGCTTTGTTATCAGGTTGAATGTCGAGTATAACAATCAACAGGCAATAGGCAAAAATGTTTCCGCTCCCAGAAAAGACAGTCTGCTTCACACGGTTGAAAGGTATAAGGTATTTGACTCACTCGCTCACGCTCGTTCGCCCTTTCAAAGTGTTCAGCAGACTTCTGCTTTTCTTCGCGCTACAACATTTTTGAGTTACTGGCGAATCGAAACTCGACATTCAACCTAATAAAAGTTTACGGGCGTAGTACAAAGAAAAGGAAAATAAAAAAATTGACCAATTTAAGAATTAAGTTTAGAATTAAATTATGAAGTATTGTTACATATTAATTGCAAGTACATTACTATTATTCTCATGTGCAAGTACAAAAGTTCAGGCACCTCTGGAAGAAGTTGAAGAAGTATCTGAAACAGAAGATATAGAAATCATAGAACAAACTCCGGAAAGCCTTGAATACGAAAGATCTACACTGAATGTTGACGTTTCATACGATGAGTTTAATAGCGACAAAACCAGAATACTGCAGATCATTGATGAAATGAATGAAATCATTGAAAAAAGAGACTACAACGCCTGGGTAACATATCTGGATATGGACAGTGCAGTTTACTGGTCAAAAAGACCAAACCTTCAGAAAGCTGCATCAAAATTACCTGTAAAGGGAATAAAACTTCAGACCTTACATGATTATTTTATCTATGTATTCTTACAGTCAAGAAAAGGCTATACAGTAGATGAAATCCGTTATGAAGACAAAACCCTCATTAAGGCAGTACAGGTTTCAGAGGAAACAGATATAGTTTATTACACATTCAAGAAGATAAATGATGAATGGAAACTTCATTTACCGGAACTAACTAATTGATTTTTTATAAAACTTAAATATATAATATTACAATTCCATCAGGAGGAAAATTGATGAAAATTTCAAAGCAACTTATTGTAGGACTAACCTTAACTTTAATGTCGTTAACTGCAGTTATGGCACAAACACAGACTGTAAAGAGTAATTCATCTGCAAGAACAGAAACAACTGTAGAAGATGAATACTTAAGCAATATCGAAGATGTAATTATAACAGAACTAGCAACTTCTGATGATTATGATAATAAATTAGTTGCCCTTCAGTATCTTGAAAATTCAATTAAAGCCGGAAGAACTTCTCCGGAAATAATGTCTTCTTTAAGCAGACTGGCAGGAGAAGGCGTTACAAAAATTTCTAAGACAAATAACCGTGTAACAAATAACTATCCTACTGTTCGTGCAAAAGCCTGCGATTTACTTGGCGAAGTACACACAGAACAGTCAAAAAGCATTCTGTATGAAATTGCCGTAGAAGACAGAGAGCCAATGGTTGTAACAGCTGCAATCCGTGCTTTAGGAAATGTCGGCATTAACAAAAATGATGATGTTGTACGCATGATTGACTTTGTACACAGAAAATATGCTGCATTAAATCCTACAAGCTCTTTAGCTCTTGAAATCCTGATTGCCTATGAAAAGCTTGCACCTGTTGTAAAAGAAAAAAATATTATGATTCAGACAATCACTGAAATTGCTACAAATCACAGATATGTTACTCCTGTCAGAACAAAAGCAAGAGAGCTTTTAAAGACTATGCATCAAACTCCATCAAAGAATGATGCAGATGCAAAATAATTAATTTAAAAGGCTTTCGATTCTATTACGGAAAAGAAGGCCTTTATTTTTTTTTAAAATGGAACCTATTGTTTTAGCTTCAGCTTCACCTAGAAGACAAGAAATCTTAAAGAAACTCGACATACCTTTTATAGTTCATCCTGCAAACATTGAGGAAGCTATTCCAGAAGACATAAAACTTGAAGACGCTCCGGAATATTTAGCTGCAAGAAAAATAAGTGCTGTTGCAAAAAGCTTTGCAGACACTCAGGACACCCAGTGGATTTTAGGTGCAGACACCTTAATCGTTTACAAAAACAAAATCTTCGGAAAACCAAAATCCCAGGAAGAAGCAAGAAAGTTTTTAAAGCAGTTACAGGGACACACTCATAAAGTAATAACCGGACTTGCGCTGTACAACGGAAACATCTTCGACATAACTACAAGAACAAGCATAAATAAAGTAACCTTTGCTCCAATGTCAGAAGAAGACATTAACTGGTACCTGGCCACCGATGAATGGCATGGAGTTGCAGGCGCCTACAGAATTCAGGGTGAAGGCTCAAGATTCATATCCAAAATAGAAGGAACTGAAAGCTCTGTTATGGGCTTGCCTATTTACGAGCTTTGTGATATGTTACGAGAGCAAAATTATCCGTTATTTCAATAATTACCAAAAGTATTATTGACAATCTCAATGTAATTTTTGCCGGGCAGTTTATTCTGGTTGTTGACCAGGTAAGTTGTTACGTAATCTTCCGGGCTTTAATAAGCCACGAGAATTAGTGTTAGGTGGGAAAGTTTTTATTTCCCGTTGAAGGAGTTTATCATGGCAGTAGTAACCATGAAGAGTCTTCTTGAGTCTGGAGTTCATTTCGGACATCAAGTAAAGCGCTGGGATCCACGTATGAAGAAGTATATCTTCGCAGAACGCAATGGAATCCATATTATTGACTTGCAGAAAACAATCACTGCAATTAAAGAAAGCTATGAAGTTGTTAGAAAAGTTACAGCTTCAGGAAAATCAGTTCTTTTCGTAGGAACTAAAAAACAGGCACAGCAGGCAGTTGCTAAAGAAGCAGAACGCTGCGGACAGTTCTATGTAAACAACCGCTGGTTAGGTGGTACACTCACAAACTTTGCTACAATCAAAAAATCATTACTTCGCCTCAAGAAAATTGAAAAGATGGAAGTTGATGGAACTTTCGGAAATCTTACAAAGAAAGAAGTAGCTAATCTCTTAAAAGAAAAAGAAAGACTCACCAAGAACTATGGTGGAATGAAAGATATGAAGGAACTCCCAGGAGTTATCTTTATCATCGATACACACAAAGAACAGATTGCTGTTGCAGAAGCAAGAAGAATGGGTATCCCTATCATTGCTATCGTTGACACAAACTGTAACCCAGAAGGCATTGACTACCCTATTCCGGGAAATGACGATGCTATCAGAGCAATTACATTATTTACATCAATTATCGCAAACGCTGTAATCGAAGCAGATAATGAACAGGGTCTTAAGATTATCGAAACTCTTGGTGATGAAGATGTTACAACAGACGCATCTACAAAGGGAGAAGATGAAGAAATTGTTGACTATTCAAACTACACTCCTACAGAAGTTAAGGAAGAAGATTTGGAAGCTGACAAGAAAGATGAAGACGATTTTATAGACGAAGATAACGTTTATAATGACTAAGTTAAACTAAAATATTTAACTATTGGAGATAAAAATGGCTAATATAACAGCAGCTATGGTAAAAGACTTGCGTGAACAGACAGGCGCAGGTATGATGGACTGCAAAAAAGCATTAGTTGATACAGACGGCGATGTAGAAGCAGCTATCAAACTCTTAAAGGAAAAAGGCCTTGCAGCAGTTGCAAAAAGAGCAGAAAGAGCAACTTCAGAAGGAAGAATTTTCATTCGTCAGGATGGAAACAAACTCGCAGTTGTTGAATTAACCTGTGAAACAGACTTCGTTGCTAAGAATGCTGATTTTATTGCTTGTGGTGAAAAGATTCTGGATGAAGTTCTTGCTAAAGGATACACAACAGTAGTTGATGAACTTAAAGCACTTCTCCTTGATTTTGCTACACGCACAAGAGAAAATATGAATCTTACAAAGATTGATGTAATCACAATCCCTGAAAACTCAGTTGCAGGCGTTTACATCCACTCTGACTTTAAAACAGCAGGTGTTACAATTGTAAAGGGTTCAACAGACGACAAAGTAAAAGAATTTGCTAAAGACTGTTGTATGCACCTTGCAGCATTCACACCAGCTTACATAAAGAAAGAAGAAGTTCCTGAATCATACATCAACGAACAGAAAGAAATCTTTAAGGCTCAGATGGATCAGGATGAAAAAGTTGCATCTAAACCACAGCAGGTTAAAGACGGAATTCTTCAGGGTAAAATCAACAAGCACCTTGCAGAAATTTGTTTCGTTGACCAGATGTTCGTAAAGGATGACAAAAAGACTGTTAATGCAAAACTTGATGAAATTGGTAAGAGCGTAAATGCTTCACTTTCATTCGGTGACATTAAACTTTATCTTTTAGGAAAATAAACTAATTACAGGCGGTTTGACTTAAGTTCAAGCCGTCTTTATTTTTAGGAGGAAATTATGGCAGAAGATAATGAAAGCAGAATGCAGAAAACTGTAAATGCTCTAAAAGAAGAATACAATACAATCAGAACAGGAAGAGCAAGTGCTTCTATTTTTGATAAAGTAAGAGTTGATTACTATGGAACTCCAACTCCACTTAATCAGGTTGGTACAATTTCTATTCCAGAAGCAAGAATGGTTGTAGTTTCTCCATTCGATAAAAGTCTTATATCTGCAATTGAAAAAGCAATCCAGAAAGCTGAACTCGGCTTAAATCCAAGTAATGATGGAAAAGTAATTAGAATTGCAATTCCTCCTTTAACAGCTGACAGAAGAAAAGAGCTTGTAAAACAGGCAAAAGCTACTGCTGAAAACTACAGAACTACAATCAGAAACATCAGAAGAGATGGAAACGAAGATTTAAAGAAGCAGCAGAAAGCAGGCGAAATTACTGAAGATCAGTTAAAAGCAGATACTGATAAACTTCAAAAATTAACAGATAAATATATTGAAGAAATAAACACAGTTTTCGCTGCAAAAGAAAAAGAAATAATGGAATAAAAAATTCCTTATGAATTCAGATTTAGATAAAACCCGCCTGCCCGTACATATTGGAATCATTATGGACGGAAACGGGCGCTGGGCTAAACAAAGAAATAAACCTCGTTCATTTGGTCATGCAGAAGGTATAGAAGTAACAAAAAAAATTGTAAAAAGTGCTTCAGATTTAGGCATAAAGTTTTTAACGCTATACGTTTTTTCAACAGAAAACTGGAAACGAACTACAGAAGAAGTTAGTTTTTTAATGACCTTAATTCATAATCACCTGAAACAGGAATTAGAGTTTTATAGACAGAACAGAATCCGTATTAAACTTTTGGGTGACATAACAGGCTTGAGTAAAACAATCCAGCAGGACATACTTGATTCAGAAAAAATGACAGATTCATTCGAAGGCCTTACAGTTTGTCTTGCAATAAACTACGGTGGAAAAGATGCCATTTTGCGTAGTGTAAAAAAAATAATCGAAAACAAAGAAGAAGCTTCATCGGTTAGTGATGAACTTATCTCAAAATATATGGATATTCCGGAACTTCCAGATGCTGACTTGATTATCAGGACTGGCGGTGAAAAAAGACTAAGTAATTTCCTTATGTGGCAGTCAGCCTATTCAGAATTTATTTTTAGCGATACTTTATGGCCTGATTATACAAAGGAAGAATTAATCCAAAACATTATAGACTTTCAAAATCGAACAAGAAGATTTGGAGCTGTGCTGAAATGAATAAAACAATATCAAGATTACTGACATTTGCAATTGGACTTCCACTTGTACTTTTTTTGTTATGGCTTCCCTATATAAATCATCTTTCACTGCATATTGTAGTTCTTGTGCTTTCTTTATTAGCAGCGAATGAAATGTATAATATGCTTTCACTAAAAAGTGAATTACAGCCAAAAGGCTTTTTACTTACGCTATGCGGTATTCTTTCACTTATATCAGTTATATTTTCAATCGGTAAAGCATTTTTTAACTGGACCAGGATTCAAAATGAATTGATTACCTTTGCATTCATAATCGAATTTCTTTTAATTCTAATTGCAGAAGTTTTTACTTCAAAGGATTTTGAATTCTCTGCCTCAAGAATTGCTCAATCTTCATTTTTGGTTTTATATACAACATTTTTATTTACATTTATTTCACGCCTTGCATTTGTAGAAAAGGACGGAAAATCAATTGCAACTCCACTGTTAATTACAGTAATTGCCCTCTGCTGCATGAGTGACAGCATTGCATGGTTGTTTGGAATTTTACTCGGCAAGAATAATCGTGGAATTTTTAAGGCAAGCCCTAATAAAAGTATAGCAGGCTTTATCGGGGCATTTATTGGCTCCATAGCAACCGGCATCCTCTGTTTTTATATCTGGAGAGACATTTATACCGGCTCAATAATCAAAATGATTTTAATAAGCATATTCTGTACAATTTCATCAATTGTAGGAGACTTAGCTGAATCAGTTTTAAAACGCTCGACAGGAGTAAAGGATTCAGGAAGTATAATTCCAGGTCGTGGTGGAGTTCTGGATTCAATCGATTCAATTATAATGACAGCACCACTTTTCTACGGACTTATAAAAATTTTTTACGGATTTTAATAGTGTATGAAAAGAGTTCTTGTCCTGGGCTGTACAGGTTCTATAGGAAAACAAACCTTAGATATTATAAGAAACACTAGAGACGAATATGAAGTTGCAGGCCTGTGCTGTTCAACAAAAAAAGAAGAGCTTGAACGCTTATGCAAGGAATTTAACTGCAAGGGCACTTTATTTACTGAAGACGGATTTGACGGCATAAAAAAACTTATAGAAGAATCAGGTGCTGATATAGCAGTAAACGGAATTGCCGGCGCTAACGGTCTTTTACCTTCTGTTTATGTTCTGGAGAATAAGATACAGCTTGCACTTGCAAATAAAGAAACTGTTGTAATGGCATGGGATTATGTAAAAAGCATAGCAGACAAAAATGCGACAAAAATAATTCCCGTTGACAGTGAACATTCAGCAATCTTCAGTTTAATAAATCAGTGCGGCAAAAATAATATAAGCGAACTTGTTATAACTGCCAGCGGTGGTCCTTTCAGAAATTACACGAAAGAGCAGCTTGAAAATGTAACGGTAAAACAGGCACTGAATCACCCGACATGGAATATGGGACCTAAGATTACAATTGACAGTTCAACGCTTGCAAATAAAGGCCTGGAAGTAATAGAAGCATGCAGATTATTTAATATGCCGGCCGAAAAAGTTAAAGTTGTAGTACATCCGCAGAGTTTAATTCACTCACTGGTCAGGACAAAAGACGGTGTTTTATATGCACAGATTTCAAACCCGGATATGAGGCATCCTATCCTGAATGCACTGACCTACCCTGAAATAAAAAACAACTATCTGGAAAAGTTTGATTTATTTGACACAGAAATGACTTTTTACAGGCCAAAAACTGAAATGTTCAAAATGCTTCCTTTAGCATATGAGTGCGCAAAAAAGTCTAACTGCTATACAATCGCATTTAACGCAGCAAACGAAATTGCTGTAGACTATTTCTTAAAGAACAAATGCAGCTATATGCAGATTCCAGAAATTGTAGAGGAAACCCTACAAAGCGACTGGAGTGAAATTCCTTCTTCACTCGAAATAATTCAAGCAAAAGACGCAAAGGCAAGAGAAATTGCAGAATCAGTAATAACTAAACTGGAGAAATAAGTGAGCATATTCTTAGGGCTTTTAGGTTTAAGTTTTCTTGTATTTTTTCATGAAACAGGACATTTTATTGCCGCAAAAATTTTTGGTGTAAAAATAGAAGCTTTTTCTATAGGAATGGGTCCGGTTCTTTTACATCACACATTTAGGGGCACTGACTACAGACTTTCTCTTATTCCAATGGGCGGCTACTGTTCCATGAAAGGCGAAAAAGACTTTAAGAATGCAGTAGAAAACGATTTACCGGTAATGCAAACTGAAAGCGATTCCTTTTACGGGATTCACCCCTTAAAAAGAATACTAATTGCATTCGCAGGTCCGCTGTTTAACTTTATCTTTGCAATTATTGCTTTTACTATTATCGCTTTAATGGGATATAAATATTACAGTGCAGGGACAGTAGTTTCTATGGCCGACGAGCTTTACGAAAATATTACAAGTCCTGCGCACGAAAGCGGTATGGAAACCGGGGATGAAATTTTAAGCATAGACGGAAATGTAATGAATGATTTTTCTTACATTGCAAAATATATTTCTGTAAATCCCGACAAAGATCTTAAAATTACAGTTAAACGAAACGGCGAAGAACTTACCTTTACAGTTCATTCCCTGCTCGATAAAGAAGAAATGTCAGGCAAGATTGGAATTGAAGCTTCAAAAGATTCAATTGTTGAAAGAGAATATCCTAAGCACAGTTTTTTCCCGGCAGTTGCAGAAGGTGTAAAAAAGACTTTTGAATTATGTTCAATTTCTCTGAAAAGCATAAAGATTTTATTTAAAGGCGTGAAAGTTACGGAAGCCGTTTCAGGGCCTGCAAGAATTACTTCAATTTTAGGCAGCTCCATGAAAGATGGTTTTTCCCAAGGATTTAAAATCGGAATAATTACAACACTGGAATTTCTTTCACTTATAAGTGTTTCATTATTCTTAACAAACCTGCTTCCAATTCCTGTTTTAGACGGAGGCTTAATTCTTACGGCTTTAATTGAATTGTTTACAAGAAAAAAATTAAAACCAAAAACCTTGTACAGGATGCAGTTTGCAGGAGCTTTTATTCTGGTACTGATTTTCATTGTTGCAATAACAGGTGATGTATTATATTTTATTAGAAATAGGAAATAAAAATGAAAAATAATAAACAGATTCTTATATTCGCATTACTTTTAGCAAATGTTTCATTTTCTCTAGGCGCACAAGGTTATGTTTCTTCACAATCACATGAAGGAAGTATAAATAAAATCATTGAAACAAAGACCGACTCCTACTATACGGTTGGTAGTGACGGCTTCATTGTAAAATGGTCAGATGATAAAATGGGTGAGCACTACCAGATTTCAGAAATGACCTTACGAAATGTTGCACAAAATCCCGTAACAGACGAAATAGCAATTTATGATACAGACGGCATTAGAGTTCACAAAGTAACCTTATTAAACCAAACAACCTATGAAAAAAAATACACAAAACGTTTCAGCGACTCTGTAACCTGTATTTCATTTTCTGCAAAGGGGAACTATTTAATTGTAGGAACCACAGCTGTAAACGGAACCTATGTTTTAAATGCAAGAACAGGAGCTGTTGTAAAACGCACCTCAGATTCCTCAGGAATTATTTCACTTGCACAGACAGGACCTTCAGAAAAAACTGTAATCACCTACTCTCCTTTGGGCACAATAATTTATTATGAATTACAGACTATGCGTCCTCTAAAAAAACTGAATACAGAAAAGAAGTTAGAAAATGTAATTCTATTTGGCAACGATAAACTTTCAAACAGATTTTTAGCAGGCACAAAAGAAAACTCTATCTATATAATTGATGCAACAAGCGGAAAAATAATTGCTGTATATAAAGCAAATAATCCATTTATTTTTGCTTCAAAAAATGATTACGATGCAAAGCAGGGCTTATATTTTACAACCTTCGACGGAAGAAACTACAGCTTAAAATACATAAATAAAGATATGCTTCTTTCACAGCTGACAGACCCAAATGCAAACACCTTTAATCCAAAAGAACCGCTTACGATAAAAAACTTCATTGGTCTTAAAAGCAGGGATTCATTCAGCTATATAACGAAAAATGCAAACAATGTAATTATGGGAACCACGTCAGGAAACATCTATACAATGACAGATATCCCGGAATCAGAAACCTATACGCTTTTCCCTGTTACAGAAAATATGTACAAAAAAATTTATGACATTGAAAGCGACAATGAATTTTATTATTTAATCACAAGCGACACAATTTATAAAACTTCATCTTCAAAAACCATTTATACACTCGGAAGCAATAACGGCTCTACAAATCTCTGCAAGTATAATGACAATATAATTCTGTGGACAAAAAACTCAAGGCGCCCGGTTTCAATTTTTAACATCGAATCAAAAACTATAACACAGCTCTTTACGCCTGAAGTTGAAATGAGGACATTAAGGGTATTTGATGATAAAATCATGTATCTCTTAGGTTCATCAATTGTCGGCCTTTATGATTTAAATTCAAATGAAAACAAAACCTTATACAAGGGAACTTCTATCCAGGACGCTGTATTATTAAATGAAAACACAGCCTGCATTGCAAAAACAGTTACTTCGCCAAATGATTCTGCACTTCTTTCTGTAAATATAAATACAATGGAAACAGTTCCTTTAAAGTTTACGGGAAATGTAGCCTTTTCATTAAGCTATGATTATAAATTACAGAACGACATAATCTACGGAATTACAATCAAGGAAAATAATGAAGTAGAAACTACAGAAGTGTTCACTTATAACACAAGCACAAATTTATATACAGCAGTTCTCCGCTTATCAGATTCAGACAGCACAGCCTTTACTTCACTAAAAAGCCCCGTTGTTTATACAAATCTTGGTAAAAACAGAATTTATGCCTGCAACACTTTAACCAAAAAAAACAGCTCATATAAAAGACCAGCTTCAATTCCTGTGAAAATCGAATGCACTACAAACGACATGGCTTCTCTTAATCACAACGGAAGCATTTCCTGGTATTCTGCTTCAGGACAGACAAAACTTTCGGACTGGTACTTAACCGTGAACGGCGACTGGTTTGAGTATTGATAATTTGAAACAGAAATAACTTCTCTTAAAGATTACAGCCTCTGGCAAGTGCTTCTTTGTAAACCTCAAGATACTTGTCAGCAGCTTCATCCCAGCCAAAAGTTTTATTCATTCCGGCAAGCTGCATTTTTCTTAAGTGATCTTTTTTATTGTAATAAGTCCAGACAGCCCAGCCAACAGTATTGTAAACAGCACTAGGAGTTAAATTTTCAAACACAAAGCCGGTTCCTTCTCCTGTTTCCTGATTATAGTTTTCAACTGTATCAGCAAGACCGCCGGTTTTTCTTACGATTGGAAGTGTACCGTACAGCATGGAATAAATTTGATTCAAGCCGCAAGGTTCATATTTTGAAGGCATTAAGAAGAAATCACTGCCAGCCTCAATTAAATGGCTTAAAGCATCATCGTAGCCTATAAAAGCCCTCATGTTAGGAAGCTTTGACTGCAGGGTTCTTATTTCATTTTCACACCAGGTTTCACCGCTGCCGAGAATTGCAAACTGAACATTCATGGAAGTACAGATATTATAGATTGAACCATAAGTTGGAGCAAAAACTTCTGCAATTCCTTTCTGATCAACTAAGCGCGTAACAATACCAATAAGAGGAATATCAGGATTTACTTCAAGTCCCATTTTTTTCTGCAGCTCAGCCTTACATTTTGCTTTACCGGAAAAATCTTTTGAAGAATAATTGAATGGGATTTTTTTATCAGTAACGGGATTCCACTGCCTTAAATCTGCACCGTTTAAAATTCCTTTTATAACATCACTTCTAACACGCAAAAGACCGTCCATTCCAAAACCGCCTTCGCTTGTCTGAATTTCTTTTGCATAAGTCGGAGAAACTGTTGTAATCATATCAGCACAGGAAACTCCCGCCTGCAGGAAATTTATTCCTCCCTGATGCTCAAAGCCTGCTCCATAATACAGTCCCCAGTCAATTCCCAAGGCAGGAAACGAATCCTTTGAATACTGTCCCTGATAGCCCTGATTGTGAATGGTCAAAACACTTGCTGTCTTTTCAAACCCACAGAAACGGCAGACATTCTTTAACAAAACCGGCACTAAACCTGTAGACCAGTCGTGACAGTGCATTATATCAGGATACCAGCCAAGCTTACGGCATAACTGGAACGCAGCATGAGCAAGCAATGAAAATCTATATGGATTATCGTGAAAGTCTGTTTCGCCTGCAACACCATAAACGCCGTCTCTTCCATAAGCCTGTTCGTGATCTATAAAATACACAGGCAGGTTTTCACAGCCAGGCATAGTAGTTGTATACACTGCAGTCCATGCTTCAGTCTGACCGGCAGCAACCGCCATAGCACCAGGAATCAGCGTTAATTTTTTTCTGTCAATTTTATAATATCGAGGAAGCACAATCTTTACATCATGGCCCATTTTAGTCAGCTGGATTGCAAGAGCACTAACCATATCTGCAAGCCCGCCTGTTTTTGCAAAAGGAACTGCTTCTGCTGTAACCATTAAAATTTTCATACTATCCTCCTGTTATTTATTTAAATCCTTCATTGCATTCACAAAAGCATCCCTGGAATTAAGGATTGAACTTTCACTAACACAATATGCAAGCCTGAAATATCCCTTTCCACCAAAGCCGCTTCCCGGAGCAGCAAGAATCAGATATTTTTTCAGGTAATCACAAAATTCCATATCATCATTTGAGCCAAAGCTTTCAGGAACTTTACACCACATATAAAAAGCGCCTTCCGGTACCGTGTATTCAATACCCGCAGCATTTAAAACATCCATCAATTCATTTCTTCGTTTAAGATATAAACTGTAATCGGGTTTAACATTCCAGCACTCTGCAATAACTCTCTGGAAAAAAGCAGGAGCATTTACAAAGCCTAAAATTCTTGTTGTAAAAATACACGCTGCAACAACATCATTTTTTTCAGGACAGGCAGGATTTACACAGATATATCCAAGTCGCTCTCCCGGCAAGCTGAAATTTTTAGCAAAAGAAGAAACCACGATTGTATTTGAATAATGTGAAAATGAAAGGGCAACTTTTTTATCATCATAAATAATTTCCCTATAAGGCTCATCGCAAATCAAAAACGGAAGACGATTATTCTTACCGTGTTCATTTAAAACCTTTGCAAGTGAAATAATTTCGTCCTGAGAATAAACTCGGCCCGTAGGATTATTAGGCGAGTTAATTAAAACAGCAGCAGTCTTTGAAGAAAGCGCATTTTTTATTGCATCAACATCAAGTGAAAAATCAGCTTTAGTCTTTACTTCAACAAGTTTCCCGCCAAAATTATTTACATAGTGCCTGTATTCTGCAAAAAAAGGAGCCGGCACAATCACTTCATCGCCAGGGTTCAACAGCGCCTTAAAAACACAGTTCAAAGCACCAGCCGCACCCACAGACATAACAACGCAGCTGGAATCAACACTAACTTCCTGCTCGTTCGAAATTCGCTTAGCAATAGCTTCACGGGTAAAAGTGTAGCCTGCATTCGGCATGTATCCGTGGAAATTCTTTTCCCTCACCTTTGAAAGCTTTTCTACAGTCTGTAAAATTTCTTCAGGCACATCCAAATCAGGATTTCCAAGACTAAAATCAAAAACCTTATCTTCACCATGGATTGCCTTAAGCTTAATGCCTTCTTCAAACATTTTTCTGATAACACCAGAACCTTTACTGTTCATCACTTCATTTATATAAGACGAAATTGCCATAAACACCTCTTTAAATCGCATAAAATTATATCACAGCATAACTTCAATGTCGAATAGAATGGTATGAAATTTATTTTTATGTTTTATGGACGCAAATTTCTACTACACGAAAGTTATTTCTGCTAAGAAAAAATTCAAATATCATCCGCCGTTACGTCCTTCGCTAACGCTCATTCGTCATTCGCACTTTGCGCTCACTTCCGAACTAACGGGACTTCATGGCGTGCTGAATTTTTGCCTGCTGTCTGTTAAGACTCATAGTTTGCACTAAAACTGTAACTTCAAGGGTATACATTTTTTTTACTTATTGTATGAGAAGTTTTTTTCTTATATAATCTTATTTCTATAGGGGATAAAATGTTTAACACAAAGAAGTTTTTAGTTTTATCATTATCATTTATTTTTTTATCGTTCTCCTTTGCCAGTCAAATTTTTAATTCAAATCTTTCGAATGAAAATAAAACAAAAATAGAAAATGGAGAAACTGTTTTTATCAGGACAAAGTCTTACAAATCATTAGTTATAAATAATTTCAGTGAAGAAACAAAAAAATTACTGGATGAAGCAAAAAGCTTAAACCCAAATTATCTTGCAGAAATTATCAAGACTTATCCTTACGAGGGAAATGAAAACTTAATCGAAAAATTTAATGAACAGATTACAGACTACGCTTCGTATGTAAAAATTCCATACTGGTCTGAACATAACAATACAATGTTTAGATTATATGATTCTGCAAAAATTACAGGCAAAAGTGAAAGCGGAAACCTCAACACAATAAATGTTGAATTAGAAATGCAGCCTTTCGGAAAAATACCAACACAAATCGAAACAGAAAAAAATAATCAGTCGTATTATTTTGAATCATCAAATACTAAAGGCGTAAAATACAGGGACAAACTCGAATGCATTTCTAAAGACAAAATGAAAACAATCATCGTAATCATAAAAGATAATGACAGATGGATTTTATATGGAATCGGTGGCGTAAAAGCTCCTTCCGTTTCTTTTGTAAAAGAGAGAATTGAATCATCATTTATGAACAGAATAAAAACCTTCTGCTCATATTTTTTTAATCAATTCGAAAAAAAATAAACTGAAAGCTTAGAAAACATTATAAGGAGAAATAAATGAACAGAAGACTTATTACATCTGCACTACCCTATGTAAACAACATTCCTCACCTTGGAAATTTAATTCAAATGCTTAGTGCCGATGTTTTTGCAAGATTTTGTAGAAGCCGGGGATACGAAACTCTATACATTTGCGGAACAGACGAATACGGAACAGCAACAGAAACTAAAGCTATAGAAGAAAAGAAAACACCAAGAGAATTATGCGATTTTTACTTTAAGCAGCATCAGCAGATTTATGACTGGTTTGATATTGCTTTCGATAAATTTGGGCGAACCTCAAACGAAGAATGTACTGAAATTACTCAAATGTTTTTTAAGGACCTTGATAAAAACGGCTTTATAAAAGAACACACAAACAAGCAGTTATTCTGCCCTCACTGTTCAATGTTCCTTGCAGACCGCTACGTTCATGGAACCTGTCCAAAATGCGGAAAAGAAGCAAGAGGTGATCAGTGTGATTCATGCGGTTCACTTTTAGACCCTACCGAATTAATAGAGCCACGCTGCCAGACTTGCGGAACAACACCAGAAGTAAGGGAAACAAAACATCTCTACATTGATTTACCTTCAATCAGTAAAAACTTAGATGAATGGATGTCAAAAACAAGTAAAGAAGGCCAATGGTCTGACAACGCCATAAACATTACAAAAGGCTGGATTAAAAACGGATTAAACGAAAGAGCCATTACCCGTGATTTAAAATGGGGAATCCCGGTTCCAAAAGAAGGATACGAGAACAAAGTATTCTATGTATGGTTCAACGCTCCAATCGGATACATTTCAATCACAAAACAGCTCGCAAATGAATTAACTAAAGAAGGAAAAGAATCGTTTGACTGGAAAAGCTGGTGGCTCCCTGAAGAAAGTGATTCAAGCGATGCAAAAACTCCTGTAAATTTATTTCAGTTCATTGGTAAAGATAACATTCCTTTCCACACAGTTGTATTCCCTTGCAGCCAGATTGGAAGCAAAAGAAACTGGACAAAACTTTATCATATGTCTTCTACAGAATATTTAAACTACGAAGACGGAAAATTCAGCAAGAGCCGCGGAGTTGGTGTATTTGGAACAGATGCAATAGAAACAGGAATTAAAGCTGATGCATGGCGATTCTATATTTTCTATAACCGCCCGGAAAAACAGGACTATCAGTTTACATGGAAGGAATTCAGGGAAAAGTATAACAGCGAATTAATCGGCAACTTAGGAAACCTTGTAAACAGAACACTCTTATTTGTTACAAAATATTATGACGGAAAAATCCCAGTTGCTGAAAAAGATACTCAAATGTGGGATAAAGTTTTAGAGCTTGAAAATAAAGTCACAAATAATCTTGAATGGGCAAACTTAAAAGATGCATTCCATCAGATATTTGAAATTTCAGATATTGGAAATAAAGCATTCCAGGAAGGAGAGCCTTGGAAAACAAGAACAGAGAATCCTGAAGCTGCAAAAAAACTTATATACAACCTTTGTTATGTAATTAAAGATTTGATGATTCTAGCACATCCATATATGCCTCAGTTTACGGAACAAATTCTTACTTATATGGGTAAAACAATTTGCGAACCAAAACTTAAGGAAAAATTTATCGAAGGCGCACTGAACTGGTCTAATTTAGGAAAACTGGAAGGCCTTTCAGAAATTTCAAATCCACAGGTTTACTTTACTCCGCTGGATCAAAAGACAGCAGATGCATTCAAAGAAAAATTCAGCGGCTCACAAAAGCAAAGGGAAGAAAAAGAAGCTAAAAAGAATAAGAAAAAAGCTGAAGAAAAAGTTATTCTTGCTGAAGACCAGAAATCATTCTTTAACGAAAAAATTCAGCTTAAAGTCGCAAAAATCATCAAGGTAGAAGAAAACCCTGAAAGCGACAAACTCTATATTGAAACTCTGGATGACGGATCGGGAACTCCAAGAATCATTCAAAGTGGTTTACGTCTATATTTAAAGCCAGAAGATTTACTTGGAAAATCAATCATTCTTGCTTCAAACCTTGCCCCAAGAAAAATGCGTGGAATTGAAAGCCACGGAATGCTTTTGGCCTGCGATTATAAAAATGCAGAAGGCAAAGACTGTGTTGAAGTCCTTGAAGCTCCTTGGGCAGAACCGGGAACAGTGATTACAGTAGAAGGAATGGAAAGTACTACAAAACCAGAAGAAATCTCAGCAGATGACTTCTTTAAGGTAGAACTGAAAGTTTCAGGAAAAACTGTTGTTGTAGACGGTGCAAAGCTTTTAGTAAACGGAAAACCTATTGAAACAAAATTTGCTGATAACACTGGAGTAAACTGATTAAATGAGCACACAAAGATTTTTGCAGACAAAATTCTGGACAGAGTTTAAAGCAAGGCACAGCTGGAAACCATACTACTTTTCACTTGATGAAAACAAAAACTTTTGTCCGGTAGAAAATGAATGCGATAATGCTTTGTGTGTTTTAGTCAGGAGCTTTTCTATAAAGATTAAAAAAATAAGTATTGCATACATTCCGATGGCTCCTGAAAAAAATGATTTGCAGACAGAAGAATATGCCCTGCTTTGCAACAAAATTTCTTGCAGCATAAAAAACTATTTACCTGAAAACACAATCTGTATTCGCTACGACTTTCCAATCGACTTTGAAGAAATCAGTGAAATGAATAACTTTTGCAAAGAATTTATTTTAATTGCAAAAAATAATAAACTTAATATAAAAAAATCACTGACTTCAATTCAACCGCCTGACACAACAGTTCTTAATCTTACAAAGACAGAAGAAGAATTACTTGCAGGCATGAAAAATAAATGGCGATACAATATAAAGCTTGCTTCTAAAAAAAATGTAATTATAGAAAAGTATAATAATCAGGATTCAAACTTTGCAGAACGTTTTGAAGATTTTTATAAACTCTTTGAAATTACAAGCAAAAGAGACGGTGTCAGTTTTCATGACAAAAACTATTACCTGGATTTATTTGCGCAAAGTAAAAACAAAATACAGAATTGTGAATTACCGGAAATCAATTTGTATCTTGCAAAACACGAAGATGATTATCTGGCAGGAATTATTACTCTATTCTGCAAAAGAGAAGCTGTTTATTTATATGGTGCAAGCGGAAACATAAAGCGAAATTTAATGGCTTCATATCTTCTGCAATGGACAGCAATAAAGGACGCTAAAGAATACGGCTGTCCTAATTACGACTTTTATGGAATACCTCCTGTAAATGATGAAAAGCATCCAATGCACGGCTTGTATCTATTTAAAACCGGCTTTGGTGGGAAAATCATACACAGATGCGGAAGCTTTGATTTTATACTTCTGAAAAATGATTATACGCTCTATAGCATTCTTGAAAAAATAAGGGCATTTTATTTTAAGAAGCTAAAAAAAATATTCAGATAAATTTATGTGTGCTTTTTATGAAAACGGACTTAAGTTTGAATGTAACGGTTGCTCTTACTGCTGCAGATTCGAAGGCGGAGTTGTACTTCTTTCAAATGATGATTTAGAACGGCTCTCTCGTTATGTAAATCTTACAAGCGAACAGTTTAAGGAAGTTTACTGCCGAATTGTAAAAGATGACAGCGGAAAAGCCTTTCTTGTGTTAAAGACACTTTTAAATGGAGACTGTATTTTCTGGAACAAAGATTTGTGTTCAGGAAAAGGAGGCTGTTCCTGTTACGAAGTTCGTCCTATTCAGTGCAGTACTTATCCTTTCTGGACAAAAATTCTTTCATCAGAAGAAAACTGGAATAAAGAAAAAAGCAAATGTCCGGGCATAAATAAAGGCACTCTTAATACAAAAGAAGAAATAGAAGAACAGCTTTCCTTTTATAAGGCACGCATTCCCCTTAATGAGTAAGTGAGCAGTTTACAGGCTTCTTGATAAATAAAATTAAATACTGTAAGATTTTACTTTTTAATATTTATAATACTGAAGTTGATTGTCTTTTCTTTTTCCATTCCGGGAGAAAGTTTTATGTCCCAGAAAAAACTTACCATCTGGCAGGAATCTTTTTCAATTACAGAATCATTTTCTGACGGCCTTAAAAACTTTATTTTCTGGCAGGAAACTCCGCTTTCTTCATTCGGTTCAATTACAAAGCCCAGTTTTTCAGGAACAGAACTTACTTGAACAAATGAAACGCCTTTATCGAAAGAATAGTTTTCATTTTCTACTTCGATTTTTTTCGCATCCTGAATTAAACCGATTTTGTATTGAGTTTTATCTTTTTCAAAAACTGTATTTGCAAAATTAAGTTCAACAAGAAATACACCTTCTAATTCAATTGGAGAATCATTTTTTATAATGTACTGAACACTGATGCTTGAAGAAGATATCGAATAGTTTTTTCGTATAGAAATCGGAAGTTTCATTGAAGAATACGAAGCTTTTCCTTCCAGATGTATTTCAAATCTTCTTAATTCAAATTTCTTTTCATTGAATAAAATATTAGAAAAAATCGGAGTATTTATGATTCCATGTTTTTTGTATTCCGAAAGTTCATCCTTACTTATAAAATGGTCAACGAATAAATTTCTCTGATACAAATCCTGAACACCATCCAGCTTACTTATTCTGGACTCATTTGAAGCGTAATTTCCCCCGCCCTTTATTACATTCAAATCAGTAATAGTTCCACCAAACAAATTTATAACGGCATTAAAGCGGTCCATCTGGCAGATATATTCATCTAGACCATCACTATTATAATCAAAGCTTGAAACACATTCTTTAAAGTTTTTATTTGCCTGTCTGATAATTTTTTCTACTTCATTCAAATCTTTAAAAGCATTTTGCCTGTAGCTTTCATCAGCGGGTAAAAAACTTTGCGGATTAATAAAATTTATTCCTCTTTGAGATTTCCATAAAATTTCACTTGCATTCTGTTTTCTAATTTTATCTCCACCCTTACACTGAGAAAGAAGCATACTGACATACAGCATTCTTTGATATAACTGATTGTTCTTCTTGTATGTATTTAGATAATCGTAGAAGGTCAAAAGAGGATTATTTTTTATTTCTTTCTGCTCATAAGGATCAACAGCCCAGGAGCAAATTTGAGGATTCATTGTAGCAAGAATATACGCAGGATAAAATATTTTTGCCTTTTTTAAGTACAATTGAGGAGTACATAAAGTAAAATCCGTAAAGTTTTCACCCTCAACCGAATCAAGTAAATGATTAAAGCAGTCATTCTCTGCAAACTTAGAAAACTCTTTTAATGAAAATGAAAGTGAAATCAAAAAATTTGCATCTTCATTTGCAAGGAACTTTTTTCCTTTTGTTTTTACAAAGTTTTGAATTCGTTTTAGCCACGCATCCCACTTCTCATCTTCTAAACATGAAAGATTTTTATAAATCGGGAAAATTTTTATAGATTTACCCTGAACATTAGTAATTAGAGGTAAACAATTTATGTTTTTTTCCAGGATTGCAGAGCTATTTAAAAACACATAATCTAAACCGCAGGCTTGAAAGGTGGAAACTAAACTTGAATCCCAGCAATCACCAAAAACTTTAAGTCCTCGGGTGCGTTTTCCAATTACATTTCTCAGGCACACATTAGTTTTTTCAATTTGACCGGTTCTGTCAATTGGATACAACGAAGGAAAAATAGGTGAATAATATCCGCCGCCCAAAAACTCAACCTGTTTTCTGGTTGTTAATTTACTTAAAATCAAAAATGCTTCAGGATGTTTTTTATTTATTAAATCAATCTGTTCGCCGGAAAATGAAAAGGAAACAGAAAATTTAGGATGAGCGTATAAAAAAGAAATAAGAGGCTTTATGTAATTTTGATAGTATTTTTCAAAACTTGAGTTATCTAAACAAAGTGCTTCATCAGCATCAAGTACAAAACACACACTCAGCTCAGCCATACAAAAATCTCCTGCATAACAATTTTATAGAATAATGTGCGGAATTTAAAGAGAATTTATTTAACTGAGAATATTTTTTATAAATAAACAACACTATGCAAAGACCTCATTATTAAGCCACGAAACATTCCAGATATAAAACAAAATGATTAAAATAGAAATAATAATGAAAACAAAGGCTCTTTTTTCAAAATCAAACCGATTTTTCTGATACTTTATCTGATATTTAATAAAATATAAAACTGAAAGTAAAACAAAATAACATATAACTATTGTAACCAAAATTGAAGCACTGCTTGAAAAGCTGTTACTTTCTGATAATGAAAATATACTGAATAATAAAACCAGACAAAAATCATATAAATCAAATTTGAAAAAACTAATTCTTGTAAGAGAGAGCAATAAAACAAATAAAACAGAAATACATACTGAAATAAAAATAATTAACTGAAAGAAATGTAATGAACTGAATAAATGCTTAAAAACAAACGAAATAAAAAAAGTTAATAAAAAGGAACCTGAAATAATTCTGACAAATCTATATAAAAAATCTTTTAAAGAAAGCTGTACATCAAATAAGAGAAATAAACCTAAACCAAAAATAAAAACTATGGCTGTAAAATTTAAGTTATAAATTATATTGTTAAAAAACATTATTTACCTCTTTTATTCGTAACAAAAAATTTTGAATGAATTAAAAAGATTCCCAGGTATGATAATCCGCTAAATACTAAAGCACCTGAAACAGAAGCGAAGAAAAAGCCGCCAAAACTTAATGAATGCTCTTTTAACAGCTGGATTTCTTTCAGACCTGAAGGTACAGGAAATGTAATTGTAGCATAGCCGAAAATATCTCTTATCAGGAAATAAACTAAAGTGAAAATTGAAAAAAAACTTATATATTTAAAATATAATTTATATTCCTGTAGAATTAATAAAGTTTCTTCCCTGTCCTTTTCAATAAATTCGCAAACAATATATACAGCAATACAAGGTATATAAAAACCATAACTAAAGCAAAAAGAACAAAGTGGTGAATATAAGATAAATAATTGATTAAACAAAGTTGATATAAAAAACAAAAAAACAATTTGAATAAAGGAGGAATAATCATTTAATTTCAATACTTTAATCAAACGCGAAAATAAAATTCTAAATGCTATTAAAATATTTACTTCAAGAACATAAATTAAACCGTATGCAAATCTTCCGGGTAAAATTGCATTTATTAACAAAAACAAAATCAAAAAAAGATTTTTATATTTATTATTCATATTCAATATTCCTTACAAATAACTTTTTCCTAACTCTAAGAGCTTATTTTTCCATAAAGCAATTTGAGTTGTAGAAAGAGAAGCCAGAATTCGATTTTTTGAACTGCTGTTTAAAGCCATAATATCCACATATACAACTTCATTTATAGATTTATTATATATAAATAATACAGGAAGCGGTCCATAAACAGTTGCAATTCTGACAAGAATAACATATTGATTCTCAGAATTAGCTGAACTCTTTGAATCTTCTAATTTATAAATTACTAGATTATTAGAAGGGAAAAATGAAGGATTTACAAAAGCTGCAGCAAACATTTTATTCTTTGAGTTAGCCTCGTAATAAGTTTCTAAAGTTTTATTAATACATTTTTTATAATTATTTTTCTGTACAATTCCACATACAAAAGAAAATCCAAAAATCACAAAAAACATAAATAAAAATAAAAGAAATATAATTCCGTATTTTATAAAAAAATTCTTATAAAAAGAATTCGATTTTTCAGATTTTTCTGCTTGAGCAAATTCTTTATTATTTAAGCTTTTACTAATATCATTTTTTTTATTCATAAAAACCTCTTACTATCAAATCTGATTAGGTAAAACTGAATTTAATTTTAGTAATAATTTTTTATTAACAACGTAATCAACATTTAACTGTTCAATATATTGAATAATTGCAGAAACTACATTCATAACCAGAATCAAAAAACAGAAGCCGCAGGAAGATGTTCCAAAACCCATAATTAAAAATGCAAAGACAGAAGCTAAAAGAGCATAAATAAATTTTCCAACAGGAGAAACAGGAACTGTACCATACCACTGCAATAAGAATAATGATGAAAACAAAGTTCCGCTTGTAAGTAAACAAAGAAGAACATCACCATAAACAGGGTAACTGCCAATTAATACAGGAAGCAAGAATCTTACTAAAACCGAATAAAATAAAATAAAAATAGACGGTATAAAACAATCAAATATATCCAGAGAGAATAAAGAAATTGAAGTAATAATTGTCAAAAGATTAAACCTGAAAGCAGGAATTATAGAACCTGAATCCCAGAAAAAAGAAAAATATCCATCAGGGATAACTATCCCGAAAAACTTAAAAATAATTCGATTAACAAACTCAGTAATAAAAGTATCATGAACATTAAAAGGAACAGTGCCGTTTTCAATTAAAACTAAGGCAGCATTTTTTGTCTGTATATCATTTATATCAAGAATGAACGATGGAAAATATGACTGATTAAGTATATACAGGACAACAACTGTCAGGGCAACCGGATTAATCCAGGAAAATGTATTACCGGAAAAACAATAATTACAAACAAGAAAAACTATAAAACTTATAAAAAACACAATTAAAAACGGATAATTGGAAGGAATCAAAAGACTTAAAATTATTCCTTTAGAAATTGCACTTAAAATATAAACTTTATAACTTTTCAATATGCGGGCAGAAACAAATTCTGCTAAAAGAGAAGAAATAATGCAAACTATAGAAATAATAATAGAACTATAAGTTTTAGTCAGAAAAAGCATTACAAACTGCAGGCACAAAAAAAACAGAATTATAATAGACTTAGTTCTTTGTGAAAACGAATTATAATAATATGGATTTAACAGCAGGCTTTTGTTATTTATTTCTTTATTTTTCATAAGTACTATTCCTCAAACTCTCAATTGCCTGGCTTAAAGAAAGACGCGCAGGACAACTCGAATTACATAAATTACATCCTGTACATAAAAATGAAGTTTTTTTCATTTCAGTTGAAATTTCAAAATTATCAACAACATGCCTGTACATCAAATCTGGAAATAATTCTTCAGGACAAGCTAAGCGGCATTTACCGCATCTGATACATAACTTAGCATTCTGATCAAAAGTTTCACCAAATGGAATAAAGGCAACATATTTCACATACTTATTAATGCAAAAGTTATCTTTTGAAATCATATTACCGGAAATAATTCCATTAACAATAACCTTTGAAGGATTCATTTTAAAACCACCGCACTGACGAATCAAATCAGAAATTGGAGTACCAATTCTAACTTTAAAGATTGCTGCAGAGCGTAAACAGTTTCCAGTGATTTGAACAAAATGCTCCATTACAGGAATACCGTATACAATAGCATTAAAGGAATCATAAGAAGTTTGCGGATCTATAAAAATACTGTTTTGAATATAAGTATTTAAATCCTGCTCAAGTTCTTTTCCATACAGATGCTTTATATCATTCTTTTTAAGATAATCTCTTACACTTTGTATTAAATTTAATTTATAACCACAGGGATATTTTCTGGTGTCAACTTCAACAACAAGAACTGGAAATCCATATAACTTAGAATAATCAATTTCATAAGAATAATTTTTTGGAACAGCAAATATAAGGGCGTCCGCTTCCATAGCTTTGGATACAATATAGGCTCCCTTAACAACTTCTTCCGTATAATATTGAGCAATAAACGAATCTGTTAAACGGCTTGGATCTTCATCAAACATTCTGACGATTAAAAACTTTTTAGAATAATCATGAAATTCATTTATCTGCTTAGCAAGCGATTGAGTTTTTTCAAATGTATTTATAACACCCTTTGATTTAAGAGAATCAATTAAATACGCAGAACTAAAAACATTCCAGTCAAGTGCATTTGTTTTTTTTGCAAGAAAAGAAAATTCACCATCAAGAGTTATTTTAAATGATTTACCGGTTTTACCATCAGGATTAATTGTATCTTCAATAGCTTCAACAATTCCCGGAACAGGAGAATGTATATCAGGCATTTCAGAAGATGTAACAGGTGCCTGAGCAATAAGCTGTCCTTCTTTTACACGTTCACCGACTTTAACTAAAGGAATACAATCATCACCTTCAACTTGAGACAGTGCTACTTTATAATATCCAGGAAGAAAAGAACGAACAGAATATGGAAACATTTGTCGTTCAGAATTCAACATCTTTTTTACTTTTCTCATTTTCTAAACTTCCCGATAACTTTATAACAAAGAATAAATACAACTGGTATAAAAACAGAAAGCAAAATCAAAATAAGCGAGACAATATATTGCCTTGTTGTAAACGGTGATTTTATTGAATCTGTATATGAAACAGTAATATTATTACCTTGCTTTTTTAAAAAATATTCTAGACTTGTATTATCGACTAAATCCAATTTCTTATCAACCTCATTTTTGAACGAGGAATCATAGACATAGCGGTCATAATAAGTTTCAATTGTGTTATTTTCATTCATTTTATAGCGGGGGTAATAAATTTCATATTTGTTATTATTTGAATTTAAATTCATATATGGATACATTGTTATATTCCAGACCCACTCATAAAAATCATCAATATCCGGTAATTTATTTTCACTGGAAACAGCCTGTAAAGAAGGCATAGGCAGCTTTAGTTTTTCATTTTTGGAAGAATTAATTTTTTGTGTGATTAAAAACAAAACTAAAAGAACAAAAGTTGCTGCTGTTTGAACATAAACATTCTTTATATTCTTTCTGCTTAAAAGATTTATCCTTGATGCCGGAATGATTTTTACATAAGTAAAGTTTGAATGTGTAAAAACAGACTCAAACCAGTCATAGGTAAATAAGAATGAAACAGCACTACCAAAAGATAATACAGAAAGCAGGAACACTTTAAACGAAATTAAAAGCGATGCGAGCAATGAAAGGAAAAGGAAAACAAGAATCAGAGGATTTTTTTTGATTATATTCCAGTTCTTTTTTCTGTTATAAATTTTCATTGCTAAAAAGTAACTTGTCATAAAAAGAATTGATGAACAGGAAACAATATAAAAGGGCTGAGAAAAACTTAACAAAACAACAGGCAATTGAGAAACAAGAAAGAAAAACTTCTTATCGCAGAATACTGTAAAAATTATATAAACTATTAAGGAAACGAAAAAACATAAAAGCGGGAATCTGATTCGTGAATTAACGCCACATGAAACTTTTTTTTCAGAACCTAATTTTGAAACAATTCTATACACAGCCTTTTCTTTTTCAGAAGGAAAATAAAACAGATTATATTTTGAATCCCTGTCTGTAAAATACATTTTTTTTCTTTCAAGATAAGAAGAATTATCCTCTGGAATATAAGAAATAACATTACTGACAAAAGGAAGATATTGATTTGAGAGAGAAATAACATCATCACAATTTTCGTCTGCTAATAAATCAAGCACCTCATTTTCGCTTACTGACTTTTCTACATACAATACACCATAGGCTTTCCAGATTTGATTCGTAGGAATTGTCTGCAAAATAAAAATAAATAAAAGTGACAATGATAATAATAGAATAGAAATTATATTTTTTTTAGGAAATTTCATTTTAATCAGAGAACACAGAAAGCAATACCAATGAACAGACCAAGAATACAACCAACTAAAACCTCTATTGGACTGTGTCCTTGAACAACTTTAACAGGTTTTAATTCAACACCATCTTTTTCATATAAAACTTCGCAAACCTGATTTAAGAGATTCGCCTGCATTCCGCTTGCTCTTCTAACACCTAAAGCATCTCTGATTGTTACAAGACAAAATGCTAATGAAAGCATAAACAAATCACTTGAAATGCCCAAACGAAAACCAATTACAGTACATAAACAAACAACCAAAGCTGAATGACTTGAAGGCATACCACCTGTACGCCACAATAAAAGCTCAAATAATTCGCCAACAGACTTAATCTTTCCAGAAAAAAGTTTTATTAAAGTTTTAATGAATTGTGCTGAAAGCCAGCTGAATATGCATGCAAGAAAAATAGGATGAGTAAAAAACATATGTAATTGTAATTTTAAATTTTCCATAAAAAAGCATCCAAACACTCAATAGAAGGATATGATAGTATAGCATACATAATATAAAACTTCTATAATAAAATAAAATGGAATACATTGATTATACTGTAACAAAAAATGATGAAGGAAAACGAATCGATAAAATCTTAAAAAAAATTCTTACATCAAAAGAAATAAATATATACGAAATAATCAGAAAAAAGTTATGTAAAATAAACAACCTAAAGTGCAGAGAAACATTCCGTGTAAAAGAAAACGATATTATTTCAATAGCAGGCTTTATAGTAGAAAAAAACAAGGAAGCAGCAGGAGCAACTTATAAAACAGATAATAATAAAAATTTAATTCAGGAAAAATTTAGAGAGTTAGAAGTTTTATTTGAAGACGATAATCTACTTGTAATCAACAAGCCTAAAAACATAAATGTTCAGCCGGCAAAAAAAAATGAAATCGCTTTAAGTTCAATTATAAAAGAAAAGTATCAAAACTCATCCCTTTCATTCACTTGTGCCCCGCTTCACCGTCTCGACAAATTTACAACAGGAATTTTAGTCTTTTCAAAAAGCCTTAATGGAGCGAGATGGTTTTCATCAGTATTAAAAGAACATAAACTGACAAAAATTTACGTTGGTCTTGCAGAAGGTCATTTAGAAAAAAAAGTGCTTTGGGAAAATAATATTATAAAAAATGAGACTAACAATTCTAACCCGAATAATTTTAAAACCGTAAGCATTTCAAAGGGAACAGTTAATGAAACTGAAGAAAAAGCCATAACAGAAGCAACTCCCCTTTGTTACGGAAAGTACAAGGGAAAAGAAACAACCCTGATTCAATACAAAATCATAACGGGAAAAAAGCATCAAATAAGGTTTCAGAGTTCATTCAACGGCTTCCCGCTTTATGGAGATACAGCATACGGGGGAACAAAATTTAGTGCAAAAAACAAAAGCTTTTTCCTGCATTCCATCTATTTACAGCTGCCGGAAAATAAAGAATTTGAAACGCCACAAAAAATTTACTGTAAAATACCACGCGAATTCGAAGAATTTTTACAGTTAAACTTGATAAATTGGAACGGCAAACTTATACTTTAAATATAGAAAATAAAAATAACTGGTAGAAAAATGGGTTTTATTTCAAAGCTAATAAATAAACATAAAATCTCAGTTTATGCACTTGTAGGAGAAAGTGGCACAGGAAAGAGTTTCAGGGCAAAACTCTTAACGGAAAAATACGAAATTGAAGCTTTAATTGATGACGGCTTACTTATACAA
>JAEELR010000157.1 GCA_016282835.1 Treponema sp.
TATGTAATCTTCAAACTTAGAATATAATTCTTTATTGTCGATTAAATCCTTATAACTGTCTAAAACCCATTCGTTAAGTTTTTTATATTCTTCATAATACTGGCTTCTGATTAAACTTTGTACAGGAGCTTTAATATCACATAATTGAATTTTTCGAAGGAGATCAAATAATGAAGCATAAATCAACCACTGCCAGTTAATCTTAACGCCACGATTCTCTTCATATTTTGCAATGATATAAGCAACAAACAGCTTTTCTGCGTGTTTATCCATTTCTATTACCTCAAATGGCCTGATTAAGTCATTCCAGCGTTCAATAGAAAACCCTTCAAATATTTTGAGAACAAATTCAATTTTCATAGAAACTTATTTACTAGCTCCACTCTTAATATCAGCATCAAGCTTATTGCGCCAAACCAAAGCTTTTTTCTTAATCTCTTCAGACTGAACGTTATCATTTAAAAGCATTGCGATTCTTCTAAGTGCAATTAAATAACTGATTGCGATTCTCATATCATCAAGACGCTTTGTAGAAAGTTCATAGCGGTCACGATATTCATTTGCACTTTTATCAAGTAACTTTCGAATCAATCTGATATATAAAACGGTATTGTCATATTCATTAGAATAAGGGTCAAAGTAATCCTTTACGGCAGTTTTCATATCGATTAAGTTTTTGGCAACAGTTACAAATCGGCCTCTCATTTCAACAAAGCTTTGAACCCACTTTGAATTATCACCAAAGGAATCTGCTAACAATTGAATTGCAAGTCCCAGTTTTCTAATCAAATACAATCTTTTTTCAATAGGAACATTTGTAATTTTTGAAATATTTTCTTCAAGTTCAGAATACGGGCAGTCAATTTTATTTGTAACAACATCCTCAAGATAAATGATTGCTTTATAAATCATTTTGCGGGCATCATTTAAAGAATCATTGTTTTTTGTACTAAGAAAAGCCAGAGACATATTGTTTATGCACATATAAAGAGTTGCAACATAAATCATATCTTCACAAAGAAGTAACTTTTTATACACGATACCGGCATTATCAGATCTCATAAGTACAAGCATGTCTTTTTCTTTTTTTAACACCTGTTGGATTTTATCCTTCACAGGTAAAATTTTTGCCTGAAACAGTTTTCGCTCTTCTTCTGTAATAACTGCCATTAACATCCTCCGTAAGTTTTCAGCATACTACAAGCATGTTCAAGAGATTCAGGAGAATTGCTGTCACCCGAAAGCATTCTAGCAATTTCACGGACTCTCTCGTTTCCTTCGATAGCAAATACTTTTGTAGAGGTAGAATTATCTTCTACGCCCTTTTCTATCTTTATCTGATTATCGGCAAAAACTGCGATACTCGCTAGGTGTGTTATACAAAGAATTTGTTTTTTTTGCGCTAAAGCTTTCATATGCTCGCCAAGGCTGATTGCAACTTCACCACCAATTCCTGTATCAATTTCATCAAAGACTAAAGTACCCATTGTATCGGCAGCAGAAAGAATTGTTTTTAAGGCAAGCATAACGCGGCTTAATTCACCGCCAGAGGCAATTTTTACAAGCGGCAGAAGTGCGGCTCCCGGATTAGGACAGATAAAGAATTCAATATCATCCATTCCGTAAGGACCGCAGCGCTGGATAAGGGAGTTTCCTTCCTTTTCAGTAATTTTTACTAAGAATTTGGTTTCCTTCATTCCGAGTTTATATAAAATACTTTCTATTTCAGAACTCATTTTTTGAGAAACAAGCTTTCTTTTTTCACTTAAAGCCTTTGCTCTGGTATAAACTATTTTTTCAAGCTCCTTAATCTGGCTTACCAGTGCATCTTTATTTTCATCAGAATGTACAATTGTTTCCAATTCATTTTGAGCATTTTCCAGATATTTTAAAAGTTCATCAATTCCGGCATTTACTGACTGGCAGTACTTTTTCTTTAATTTATAGATTAAATCCAAACGCTCCTGAACCTGCTGCAACTTTTCCGGATCAAAGACTAAAGACGCTTCATAATGTTTTAAGTCGCGGGAAATATCATCAAGTTCATAAAAGGAATTCTGCAGGCGCTCTTCCATTTTAGAAAGGGAAGCGTCAATTCCCGAAGAATGAGACGCCAGCTGCAATACTTTTTTTAAGGTAGAAAGAACAGAACCTTCATTAGATGAATCTAAAGCAGAATTTATTTCGTTTACATCAGAATACAATTTTTCATAGGAAGAAAGCTTTGATTCTTCATTTTCTAATTCTGTATCTTCACCAGGCTTTAACTTTGCACTTTCTATTTCTGAAACAGCAAACTGAAGCATTTCAATTCTATTTTTTCTTTCATTTTCATTTGCCGTTAAAAGTTCATATTGCTTTCTTTTTTCTACAAGCTGATTAAAGTAATTTGTAAACTCATTGACTTCATCTGTTAAAGCGCCGTAAATATCCAGATATCTTCTGTGTTCACTAACCTTCATCAATGACTGCTGTTCATGCTGTCCGTGAATATCAATTAAATATGCAGAAAATTCAGATAAATCGGCACGCGTTACAGGGACTCCAGAAAGCCAGCAGCTGCTTTTGCCGGTATCTTTTACAACTCGCCTTATAAGAACACGGTTTTCTTCACTTTCAATTCCATGTTCCTCAAGCCACTTAAATGCATCACTGTTTTCTAAATAAAAAAGGCCGGAAACAGAGGCTTCATGACAGTCTTTTCGTATTTGATCTACACTCGCCTTTCCGCCAAGAAGAAAATCCACGCTTCCGATTAAAATTGATTTACCTGCACCGGTTTCACCACTTAATACAGTAAAGCCCCTGTTAAACTCAACATGTGCTGAATCAATCAGGGCAAAGTTTTTTACATCAAGTTCTTCAAGCACGAGGACCTCCCGCCCAATTCAACTTACTCTGTAAGGCAGAATAAAATTTTTCTTGAGTCGCACCAATTAATTTTGCTTTATATTCAGGAATACTAATGATTACCACATCATCTTTTTCGAGAGGAAATGAAATTTGTCCGTCACACATTAAGGAAACCTCATATCTGCAGGGAAGAACAGTAACTATAAACTCGCCTGAACTTCCAAAAACTAAAGGACGTGCAGAAAGGCTGAAGGAACTTAAAGTGGTTAAAACGAAAGCCGAAAGATTTGGATCTACAATCGGGCCGCCTGCTGCAGCTGAATGTGCTGTAGAACCTGTTGGGCTTGAAATGATTATTCCGCTCGCTTTAAACGGTCCCAGAGTTGCATGATTATAGGCTACATTCAGATTTATAATTCTTGAGGAAATGATACTTGAGATAAAGCAGTCGTTCATACAATTGTTCTTAAACACAGAAACTCCAGAACGAATTACTTCACACTCAAGCATGCTTCTTGAACTTACAGTTGCTTCACCTTTTATAAACTGCTCCAGACTTTTTTTCCAGTCATCTTTTTTTACAGGAGCTAAAAAACCAAACTCTCCTAAATTAATGCTAAAAACAGGAATCGAAAGAGGTGCACAGTTTCTGCATGCGTATAATACAGTTCCGTCTCCGCCTAAAGTGATAACAAAATCGAAACCGTTAAAATTCTGATTGAAATCGCAGGAATCCGGTTTATTTCCGTTATAACAAAACTTTTCAACATTTACATTAAAAGACTGCAAAAAATCAGTTACATTATTACAAAGTTTTTCAGTTTCAGATTTAAATAGATTCGCAACAATAAGACACTTCATAATTCACCCGTAAATTAA